>CALXGC010000120.1 GCA_944387755.1 uncultured Oscillospiraceae bacterium
TTCATCAAGCTGTCCCCTCGTAAAAGTGGCCTGTTTTTTGGTTAAGGAATAGGACAACCGAGGGGCCGAGGCTCAAAAAAGCCCGGAATATCAAGGAAAATCATCGCTCAGACGATTGAAATACGGCCTGAAGGCCGCCCGCCGCGCCCCCCAGTTCAGCAAGCGCTGATTCTGGTCCCAATGGCTTCAAAACCCCGAAAACAATGCCGTTTTCGGGGTTTTCTTTTGCCGCGATTTGTTTGTGCGCTCCCGCCGGCAGGGGCGGGAGCGGCGGAAAGGAGAATGTGCATGAAAAAGCTGCCCCGACTAAGCCTGCTTTTGCTGCTGGCCGCAGCTCTCGGCGCCGCGCTCCTATGCGGCTGCCAAACCGGCGGAGATGTGTCCCTGCCCTCCGGGACCTCCGCCCAGGCCGCCTCTGCGCCGGCCTCCTCCCAGCCGGAAGAGGAGCCAATCACCAGGCTGAGCTGCTCCGTCTCTGCGGGCGCGCTGGAGATTACAGAGGGCGAGGCGTTCAGCGTATCGGAGGGCGGCCGGGCGTATATGGAAGACGGAACATATGTGGTCGAGGAGGCTGAGACGTGGACGAAACATATTTCGGTGACGGTTCCGGCGGGGTACTGCTTTGAGCAGGTACATCTGTCTGTCACCGGGGGCTCCCTGTCCGCTGCGGACCTCCATACGCAGGAGCTGGTGACAGACTGCGACAAGGGCGCCGTCTTCTACAGCGGTTCTCTGGACAAAGACGCCCAGGTGGAGCAGAAAAAGGGTGAAACCACGCTGGATTTGACGGGCAGCCGGTCCGATTTCAACTATGAGCTGGTCTATATCCTCGGCCATATCGGTCTGGACGGGGACGCCTACGCCGGCAAATACGGCGAGATTCCCATCGACAACGGAATGGACCGCACCGTCCGCGTGCAGTGTACCATGGGGAGCGTGAGCCTTCTGTTTCACGGCGAAGAGTAAAAAGCGGGCGCGCCGGGCCGCCGTTTTTACCCCTTCCGCCTCGCTGCGCCCGGCGCCTCCCCCGAAGGGGGAGGCTTTTGGAGCAACAACGTCTGTTGTTGCGTAGGGGCGGCCCTTGCGGCCGCCCGCCAACCAACCGCCGTCTGCCCCGTTCGGCGGGCGCACAATGTGCGCCCCTACTGGGTGAAAGTTTACAATTTACTCTTTTTTCTTCCATGTGGATATGATATACTAAGATGGTCGTGCCATAGGCGCGCAAACTTTGTATCATAAATGGGGAGGTTTTGTGAAAAACTTCCCATCGAGGTGTAGATATGAGCATTTTGAAAAAGCTGTTCGGCACCAACTCCCAGCGGGAGGTCAAGGCCATCATGCCCCTGGTGGACAAGGTGCTGGCCCTGGAGGAGGCCTACAAGGCGCTCAGCGACCAGGCGCTCCAGGCCAAGACCCAGGAGTTCAAAGACCGCCTTCAGAAGGGAGAAACCCTGGACGACCTGCTGCCGGAGGCCTTCGCCGCCTGCCGGGAGGCCGACTGGCGGGTGCTGGGTATGCGCCCCTACCCGGTGCAGATTATCGGCGGCATCATCCTCCACCAGGGCCGCATCGCCGAGCTGAAGACCGGCCAGGGCAAGACCCTGTTCGCCTCTCTGCCCGCGTACCTGAACGCCCTGTCCGGCAAGGGGGTCCACATCGTCACCGTCAACGACTACCTGGCCAAGCGCGACAGCGAGTGGATGGGCAAGGTCTACCGCTTCATGGGCCTCACCGTGGGCCTGGTCATCCACGGCGTGGTGGGACAGGCCAAGAAGGACGCCTATCAGGCGGACATCACCTACGGCACCAACAACGAGTTCGGCTTTGACTACCTGCGGGACAACATGGCCATCTACAAGCAGGAGCTGGTCCAGCGGGGCCACTCCTTCGCCATCGTGGACGAGGTGGACTCCATCCTCATTGACGAGGCCCGCACCCCCCTGATCATCTCCGGCCAGGGGGAGAAGTCCACCCAGCTCTACACCATTGTGGACCAGTTCGTCTCCCGCCTGAAATGCCAGCGCATCGCCAAGGTGGACGCCAAGGAGGAGGAGGACCCGGACATCGACGCGGACTACGTCGTGGACGAGAAGGCCCGCACCGCTACCCTCACCGCCCGGGGCGTCAAAAAGGCCGAGCAGGCCTTCCAGATTGAAAACCTGGCCGACCTGGAGAACACCACCCTCTCCCACCACATCAACCAGGCCATCAAGGCCCACGGCGTCATGAAGCGGGACATCGACTATGTGGTGAAGGACGGCGAGGTCATCATCGTGGACGAGTTCACCGGCCGCCTGATGTTCGGCCGCCGCTATAACGAGGGCCTCCACCAGGCCATCGAGGCCAAGGAGCACGTCACTGTGGCCAACGAGTCCAAGACTCTGGCCACCATCACCTTCCAGAACTACTTCCGCCTCTACGACAAGCTCTCCGGCATGACGGGCACCGCCATGACCGAGGAGGAGGAGTTCGGCACCATCTATGAGCTGGACATCGTGGAGATCCCCACCAACAAGCCGGTGCAGCGCATCGACCACCACGACGTGGTGTACAAGACCGAGGCGGGCAAGCTCCGGGCGGTGGTCAGCCAGATTGAGGCGTGCCACGCCAAGGGCCAGCCCGTCCTGGTGGGCACCGTATCCATCGAGAAGTCGGAGCAGCTCTCCGACATGCTCCGGAAGAAGGGCATCAAGCACAACGTCCTCAACGCCAAAAACCACGAGAAAGAGGCTGAGATTGTGGCCCAGGCCGGCAAGCTGGGGGCCGTCACCGTGGCCACCAACATGGCCGGCCGCGGCACCGACATCATGCTGGGGGGCAACGCGGAGTTTCTGGCCAAGGCCGACCTGCGGAAGGCCGGCATGAGCGACGAGCTCATCGCCGAGGCCACCGGCTACGCCGAGACGGACAACCAGGAGATTCTGGACGCCCGGAGGCAGTACGCCGAGGCGGAGGCCAAATATAAGGAGGCCATCAAGTCCGAGGCGGAGAAGGTCCGGGAGACCGGCGGCCTGTTCATCCTGGGCACCGAGCGCCACGAGTCCCGGCGCATCGACAACCAGCTCCGGGGCCGCGCCGGCCGCCAGGGCGACCCCGGCGAGAGCCGCTTCTACCTGTCCCTGGAGGACGACATCATGCGCCTGTTCGGCTCTGAGCGGATTATGGGCATGATGGAGAAGCTGGGGGTGGACGAGGACACCCCCATCGAGCAGAAAATGCTCACCAACGCCATTGAGAACGCCCAGAAGCAGGTGGAATCCCGGAACTTCCAGACCCGGAAAAACGTCCTTCAGTACGACGACGTGATGAACACCCAGCGCGAGGTCATCTATAAGGAGCGCCGGAAGGTGCTGGACGGCGAGGACCTCCAGGAGTCTATCCAGTCCATGCTCCGCAGCATGGTGGAAAACGCCGTCCGCGGACACCTGGGAGAGCAGAAGCATATGACCGCCGGGGAATTCCAGGCCGCCGCCGCCCCCTTCCGCACAATGTTCCTGAAGCCCGGCGAGCTGGAGCTCACCGACGGAGAGCTTCAGCAGTACGACGGGGACCAGCTTGTGCAGCTTGTGCTGGACCGGGCCCAGGCGGCCTACGCCCAGCGGGAGCAGGAGTTCGGCGCCCCCCTCATGCGGGAGCTGGAGCGGGTGATCATGCTCCGGGTGGTGGACGAGTACTGGATGGACCAGATCGACGCCATGAACGACCTGAAGCAGGGCATCGGCCTGCTGGGCTACGCCCAGACCGACCCGGTGGTGGCCTATAAAAAAGAGGGCTATGAGATGTTCGAGGCCATGATCGCCGCCATCCAGGAGGAGACCCTCCGCCGCCTGTTCCTGGTGCGCCTGCGCCAGAACCAGGAGGTCAAACGGGAGCGGGTGGCCAAAGTCACCGGCGAGTCCGGCGCGGACGACGGCTCCGTCCAGAAGCGCCCCCAGCGCAAGGCCATCAAAATCGGCCGCAACGAGCTGTGCCCCTGCGGCTCCGGCCTGAAGTGGAAGAAGTGCACCTGTAAGCAGTTCCACTCCGACGCCAACGCCTGAGCGCCCAGTCCAACGTCAACAGCGCCCCCGAAGCGAACGCTTCGGGGGCGCTGTTCTGTCTGGTCAGGGGAGCGTCTGTATGGAGACGCCGGGCTTTTTTCGGAGATAGGCCTGTTCCCGGCCCTGGCCGGTGAAGAGCAGAATCTGCCGCTCCTGGGACAGCTCCAGGAGCAGATCCAGGGCCCGCTCCATCCGCCGGTCGTCAAAGGCGGACAGGGCGTCGTCCAGCACCAGGGGGACCTGAAACTCCTGCAGGCACAGCGTGCAGACCGCCAGGCGCACAGCCAGATAGATCTGGTCCACCGTCCCTCTGGACAGATACAGGGCGCTGCGGGGGAGGACGGTGTCCGGGCCGGCGGCGGCGGCCTCCAGCTCCCGGTCCAGGGTGAGGGCGGTGTACCGCTCCCCGGTGAGCCGGGCCAGATACTGCCCCGCCAGGCGGTTGAGCTTGGGGGAGAAGCGCTCCTGAAGCTGGCTGTTGGCCTGTCCCAGGGCCTCCATGGCCAGGGAGATGGCCTGGTACTCCTGGGTGCGGCGGGCCAGCTCCCCCTCCAGCGCCTCCTGCCGGGCGGCCAGCGCCGCGGGGTCCCCCGCCGCCTTCTGCCGCCCCAGAGTCACGTTCAGCGCCCGCCCCGCCCGCTCCAGACCGGCCCGCGTCTGGGCCAGCAGGGCGGCGGTCTCCTCCTGGGTGCGGGCCGGGGTGGGCAGTCCGGCCTCTTCTTTCTCCGCCCGGCCCCCCTGGGCCTGGAGGGCGCTGCACAGGCGCTGGGCCCCCTCCAGACGGGCGCGGGCCACGCCCTCCCGCTCCTCCAGGCTGAGGGCGCGGGACAGGGCGGCGGAGCAGCCGAACAGGTCGGTGGCCTCCGGGGCGAAGGCGCGGACAAACTCCATCAGGGCCTGCCGGTCCCGCTCCCGCCGGGCCCGCCGCTCCGCCAGGGTCTCCCGGAGCAGCTTCACCTGCTGGGCGGCCTCGCCGGCCTGGGCGGAGCGCTCCTGACAGCGCCGGGCCAGCTCCGTCAGCTCCTCCGGGGCGCGGACGCCATAGTCCTCCAAAATCCGCTCCGCCTCCGCCCCGGCCCGCCGTCCGGCGGACAGGGAGACCACGGAGGCCGCCGCAAACAGCAGATATACCCCCGCCCCCGCCCAGGTCAGCGGCCCCACGCCGCCGCTGCGGAAGAACTCCCCGGCGGCCAGGGCGGCCAGGGCCGCCAGGCCCAGAAGCTGAAGGGCGGGAAAGCGGCGGCGGCACGCCCGGCTGCGGGCCGTCTGCCGCCGGTACTCCGCCCCGGCCTGCTCCGCCCTCTGGAGGACCTCCCCGCCGGACAGGCCGGAGAAGCGGGGGTCCGCCGCCTGCCGGGCCCGCTCCAGGGCGGCCTCCGCCTGGGCGAGGGCCTCCTCCCCCTGGCGGATCTCCGGGTCCAGGGCCTTCAGACAGGCCAGATTCCCCTGGGCCTCCTTCAGCGCCTCCCGGCTGGGGAGGGGGCCGAAGCGGCTCTTCTCCCGCTCCAGGGCGTCCAGCGCCGCCTGGGCCTGCTCCAGCTCCTGGAGGGCCTGCCGGAAGCGGCTGTTTGTCTCCTGCTGGGCCAGCTTTTTGTGCAGCTCCAGCTCCTCCTCCAGGGCGCGGGCCTTCCGGCGCAGGGCGGCCTCCTCCGCCGCCAGGGCGTTCAGCGCCCCGGTGAGCTGCTCCAGCTCCTGACGGGCCTCCCGCACCTGGGAGAGCTCCGCCTCCAGCTGGGGAATCCGCCCCACGCTTTTGTTCACCCTCCGGCGGTTGAGCCACTCCCGCAGCCGCCCCTCCGCCTGGGAGAAGGACACCTCCTCCTCCCCGGAGGACACCAGGGCGGCGATGCGCCGCTCCAGCTCCGGGGCGGAGCCCACGGTCAGGGAGGTCCCCGGCCCCACAAAGGCGGAGCGCTCGTACACCTCCCGGCCCACCCCCAGCAGAAACTCGCCGCAGACGCCGGCGGTGAGGCCTGGGACGGGCTCCCCCGTGGCGGTATAGACGGCGGAGAAGGCGCCGAAGGGCGTCCCGCCCCTGGGTCCCCGGCGGAGGGTAATGGACCGGCCCTGCCACTCCAGCTCCAGCGTCCCCTCCATGGCCGCGCCGGTCCAGGGCTGATAGCGGTTTTTGTCCGCCAGACAGCCCTTCTTGTCCCGGCTCCGGAGGTCAATGCCGTAGAACATGGCCCGCAGAAAGGCGGCCCAGGTGGACTTGCCCCCCTCGTTGGGGGCCTGAATCACATTCAGGCCGGGGGCGCACGTCAGGGTCTGCCCGCTGAGCTTTCCAAAGACCGCCGTCATTTGCTTGATTCTCATGGCGCCGCATCCTCTCCATTCTCCAGAGCGGCCAGGCCGAAGCGCACCGCCAGCCGCAGGGTCTGGCTGTCCGGCTCCCCGCGGAGCCGGGCGGCCATGGCGCGCAGAAACAGCCCGGTGAGGCTGTCCTCCTCCATCCGCGCCCACAGGTCCCGGCCCACCCGCGTCCGGTCCCGGAGGGTCAGGGCAAAGCACCGGTCCGCCAGCCGGGCGGACAGGCGCTCCAGGTCCACAGGCCCGTCCCGCTCCCCGGTGAGCACCAGGCGGCACACGTCCTCCCCCACCGCCTCCGGCAGGGCCCGGCGCAGCACCGGCAGCAGGTCCTCCGCCCCGGTGACGTCCGCCTGCAAAATCCGGTAGCGGCGGCGGCACAGGGGGATGAACTCCTCCTGACAGGCCCCCGGCTCCGCTTCCACATAGAGGACGCCCTTGTCCCCCGTCTCGTCAAAGCCCCGGCCCTCCGGACAGCCGGGGTAGGCCCAGCAGGTCTCCCCCTCCCGCTGCAGGCCGCTGTACCGGTGGATATGGCCCAGGGCCAGGTAGTCCAGCCCGCTCTCCCCAATCTCCCGACGGGAGATGGGGCCGTACTGTCCCCCGTCCACCTCCCCGTGGAGAACGGCCAGCTTGGTCCAGCCGGGCCGGGCCTGGGCCCGGAAGCCCGCCAGAGGCGCGTCCTCCCGCCGGGCGGCGGAGAAGGCCGCCCCCCACACGGTGCACCCCAGGTCCGGGAACTCCACCGGCGTCAGCGCCCCGGCGGTAAAAATATGTACGTTGTCCGGCCACTCCAGGGCCGCGTACAGGGATTTTATCGAAAAATAGTCGTGGTTGCCCGGCGCAATCAGCACCGGACAGGGCATGGACCCCAGGGACTGGGCCAGGGCCTGGGCCGTCTCCCGGTAGGTCTGGCGGCCGTCCAGCAGGTCGCCGGCCAGCAGCACCAGCTCCGCCCCCCGGTCCCGCGCCAACTGCCCCAGGCGCTCCAGCAGCTCCCGCTGCTCCCCCCGCCGCCGGGCCGCCTGCTCCGGCGTCAGGCCGGCAAAGGGGCTGTCCAGATGAAAATCCGCCCCGTGGATCAGTTTGACCATAGCTCTGACCTCCCCGCGCCCCCGGCGCTACTCCACAAGATCCACCCGCTTTACGGCCACGCACCGGCCGGAGGCGGTGTCAATGGTGAATTTGCAGGCGTTGATTTTACAGGGGCCCTCGGCCTCCTCATACCGCCGGGGCAGCCCCCCCAGAAACAGGTTCAGGGACAGCTCCGGCTTGACGCCCAGCACGGACAGGCGGGGACCCGTCATCCCCAGGTCGGTGAGAAAGCCCGTCCCCTTGGGCAGAATCTGCCCGTCGGCGGTGGGGACGTGGGTGTGGGTCCCCCACACGGCCTGCACCCGGCCGTCCAGATACCAGGCCATGGCCCCCTTCTCGCTGGTGGCCTCGGCGTGGAAGTCCACCAGCACCACATCGCAGGCCTGGCAGTCCTCCCGGCGGAGAATCTGGTTGACGGCTTTAAAGGGGCTGTCCAGGTTGGCGTTGAGCTCCAGACGGCCCATCAGGTTGACGACCCCAATCTTCAGCCCGCCGGGGCCGTCGTACACCCCGAAGCCCCGTCCGGGCACCCGGCCGGCGTAGTTGGCCGGACGGAGAATATAGGGGTCCTTCTCCAAAAAATCCGCAATCTGAATGCGGTTCCAGGTGTGGTTGCCCAGGGTAATCACATCCGCTCCGGCCTCATAGAGCCCCCTGGCCTGCCGGGGCAGAATGCCCACCAGCGAGGCGTTCTCCCCGTTGACCACCGTAAAATGGACGTCCTCCGCCTGCCGGAGCTCCCGCAGGCGGCGGGCCAAAATGTCCTGTCCGCCCTCTCCGGATACGTCTCCCACTGCAAGCACGTTGAAAAGCATACTGTGTTCCTCCTCAGCACCGCTGGACTTATGACCTCTATTATAGATGATTCCAGCCGAAAACACAAAGGTTTTTCGCCGCCCCCCCGGCGGGGGCATATCCGCCCCGCCGGGGGCATACCCATTTGGAGAGGGAGGTGGGTTCTATGGAGAGATGGCCGTCCCACATCCGGCGGACGGCGGGGACGGGTTTTCTGCTGGCGGCGGCGCTGTTTTTCCTGCCGCTGCTGACGGTGGGGGAGTGGTCCGGCGGACAGGAGCTTCCCACCGGCGAGCTGCCCATCCGCCGGGCGGTGCAGGCCGCCGGGGAGAAGGACCGGAACCGGGTGGTGAAGCTGCTCCAGGGGGACGGGACGGTGGCCGATCTCCCCATGTCGGACTATCTGTTCGGGGTGGTGGCGGCGGAGATGCCCGCCTCCTTTGAGCTGGAGGCCCTGAAGGCCCAGGCCTGCGCCGCCCGCACCTATACGGTGGACAAACAGGGGCGGACCTCCCAGGCCCATCCGGAGGCCGACGTGTGCACCGACCCCGCCTGCTGTCAGGCCTATGTGCCCCGGCAGACGGCGGAGGAGCGCTGGGGGGAGAACGCCCAGACCTACAGCGGGAAAATCCAGGCCGCCGTGGCGGAGACCGACGGCCTGGGGGTGCTCTACCAGGGGGAGCCCATCCAGGCGGTGTTTTTCTCCTCCGCCCCCGGCTACACCGTGGACGCCGCCCAGGTGTGGGGCAGCAGCGTGGACTATCTCCGAAGCGTGGCCAGCCCGGAGGGGGACGAGGTCCCCAACTACCGCAGCCAGGCGGTCTTCTCCGCGGAGCAGGCGCGCCAGGCCGTGCTGGCCGCCTACCCGGCGGCCGGCCTGTCCGGGGACCCCTCCGGCTGGTTCGGAGCCCCCGCCGTCAACCAGGGGGGCACGGTGTCCAGCATTCCGGTGGGGGACGTCACCCTCACCGGAGGCCAGGTCCGGACGCTGTTCGGCCTGCGCTCCGCCTGCTTCACCGTCAGCTGGGACGGGAGCCAGTTCACCTTCTCCGTCACCGGCTACGGCCACGGGGTGGGCATGAGCCAGTACGGGGCCAACGCCATGGCCAGGTCCGGGAGCGCCTATGACGAGATTCTCACCTGGTACTACTCCGGGGCCCAGGTGGATTACCTGTGGGAATAAAAGAAGAGGGGCGCGGCCGAAGCCGCGCCCCTCTTTCGTGCCTGGGGAAGAAGCTCTCCCATGGATTACGCCCGGTCCTGATACAGGAAGGTGACAATCTGCCCACGGGTGCAGGCCATGTCGGGAGAGAAGGTGGTGTCGCTGGTGCCGGAGGTGATGCCGTTGGAGGCGGCCCACGCCACGGCGTCATAGTAGTACGCGTCCGCGCTCACGTCGGTGAAGCTGGCGGAACTGGCAGCCGCGGGGGACCCGTTGGCGCGCCACAGGAAGGTGACGATCTGCCCGCGGGTGCAGCTGGCGTCGGGGCTGAAGGTGGTGTCGCTGGTGCCGGCGGTGATGCCCTGCTCCACGGCCCACAGCACAGCGTCCTCATAGTAGCTGCCGGCGGCCACGTCCGTGAAGGGATTCACGGAGGACTTGGGCTCCGGAGAGCCGTTGGCGCGCCACAGGAAGGTGACGACCTGGGCACGGGTGCAGGCGGCGTCGGGGCTGAAGGTGGTGGCGCTGGTACCGGCGGTGATGCCCTCGTCCACGGCCCAGCGGACCGCGTCATAGTAGTAGTCGCCGGAATCGACGTCCCGGAAGCCGGACGCGCTGCCGGCCTCCACGAAGACAGCCTTCACCGTGACGGTGCTGCTGGGCATCGTGAAGGTGTAGGCGTCTCCCCTGCTGGTGACGCGGACGGTATCGCCGTTGCGCTGCGTGACGGTCAGGCTGTCCAGCTCATAGCCGTCGTCGGGCTCCGCCGTGATGGTGACGGTGGTGCCTCTCCGGGCGCTGGTGTAGTTGGCGTCCACGCTGCCGTTGTCGGCGTCCTCCACCCGGATGGAGTACCGGCTGCCGGAGGAGCTGCCGCTGGAGCTGCTGGAGCTGTCGTCCTGCCAGAAGAAGTTCTCCACGGCATAGGCATAGAGCATCTGCCAGGTCTCCCAGTCGTGGGCGGCGGGGACCTCCAGATAGTCATAGCTGATGTCCCGCTCGTCCAGAGCCGCGGCCAGATTCTGGACCGCGCCCAGCAGGTAATCCCACTGGCCGGCGCCCAGCATCAGCTCAGGCTTGTCCAGATTCTCGTAGCTGTCGATGGCAGCCAGCTCGTCTCCGGTGCAGGCATAGCTCCAGATGCCGAAGTAGGCGAACTCGTCGGCGTGGTTGAAGTACATCCGGTTAGTGGTTCTGCCGCCGGCGGACAGGCCCGCATAGGCGCGGCCCTCGGCGGTGGTGGAGACGTTGTAGTTCTCCTCGATGTAGGGCATGATGTAGTTGAACTGGTCGTCCTCAATCCGGTCGTAGTTCCAGCCCAGGTCCTGATTGTTCATGGTGACGACCACGAAGGGCTCCGCCTTGCCGGCGGCAATCAGGTTGTCCATGATGTTGGCCGCAGCGCCCTCGTTCATCCAGCGCAGCTCGTTGCCGGTCTGGTCGCCGGAGGAGCCGTGGGACAGGTACAGGACGTTGTAGGGCTCATCCCGGCCGGCGTCATAGCCGGCGGGCAGGTACACGGCCAGGCCGCGCTGGTCGCCGGCAGCGCCGGTGTAGGCCACGGTCTCCACGGTGCCGCGCTTGTCGGGGTCAGCCTGGGGCAGCTCCAGGGAGCGGTCGGCCCAGTCGCCGGTCCCCATGGTCTCCTCGTTGTAGGGGACATAGACCATGCTGGACAGGCTGTGGATGCCGGTGGCGGTGTTGGTGAGGGTCGGGTTGCTGGGGTCGTCCTGACGGGAGACCACAACGCCGCTCTCAGAGGTGATGCGGAAGTTGTAGACGAACGCGCCGCTGGACAGCGGGAGCTTGGCGCCCCACAGGCCGTTGCCAAGGTCGGTCATCTCAACATAGAAGGTGGTGTCGCCGTTGCCGCCGGCGGGAGCCAGGCCGGGCCGGTACTGATAGGGCGTATAGGCCAGGTCGGGGTCAATGACGCCGGTGACGCCGTTTTCGGGGTCAAAGAGATAGAAGCAGTCGCTGTACAGCTCCACCTTGGCCACGGGGTCCTTGCCGGTGGTAAAGCCGGTGCCGTTCTGGTCGTAGCTGTCCTCCTCCTTATAGATGAAGGTGGCAGTGTAACCGGTGGGGGAGCTGGCGTCCTCTTCCACGGTGACGCCCAGGTCATAGCCGTCATACTCGGCGTCCTTCCAGAAGAAGTTCTCCGCCGCATAGGCGTAAATCAGCTGCCAGCACTCCCAGTCGTGGGCGGCGGGCACTTCCAGATAGCTGGACTCGATGCCCAGCTCGGCCAGCGCGTCGCCCAGCGCCATGACGGAGCTGCGGCCGAAGTCCCACTTGCCGGCGGCCATCATCAGGTGGGGCTGCTTCTCCAGAGAGGTGATGTAGTCCACATGCTCCGCGATGTCCGTGTTGGCGGCGCTCCAGACGCCGTAGTAGGAGAACTGGTCGGCGTGGTTGAGGTACATGTTGCTGGTGGTGATGCCGCCCATGGACAGTCCGGCGAAGGCGCGGCCCTCAGCGGTGCCATAGACGTTGTAGTCGGCCTCGATCCTGGCCATGATGAGCTCCTGCTCGGCCCAGATCTTGTCGTAGTCCCAGCCCAGGTCCTGGTTGTTCATGGTGACGACCACGAAGGGCTCGGCCTTGCCGGCGGCAATCAGGTTATCCATGATGTTGGCAACCGCGCCCTCGTTCATCCAGCGCAGCTCGTTGCCCACCGTGTCGCCGGATGCGCCGTGGGACAGGTACAGGACCTTGTAGGGAACCGCCCGGCCGGCGTCATAGCCGGCAGGCAGGTACACGGCCAGGCCGCGCTGGTCGCCGGCAGCGCCGGTGTAGGCGATGGTCTCCACGGTGCCGCGCTTGGCCTGGGCGGCCTGGGGCAGCTCCACGGAGCGGTCGGCCCACTGGCTATCGCCCATCTTGTCCGCGTCATAGGGGACGTAGACCATGCTGGACAGGCTGTGGATGCCGGTGGCGGTGTTGGTGAGAGTGGGGTTGCTGGGGTCGTCCTGACGGGAGACCACCAGGCCGCTCTCAGAGGTGATGCGGAAGTTATAGACAAACGCGCCGCTGGACAGGGGGACCTGCACGCCCCACAGGCCATCGCCCAGGTCGGTCATCTGCACATAGTAGGTGGTGTCGCCGTTGCCGCCGGCAGGGGCGAAGCCGGGCTGGTACTGGCTGGGCGCATAAGCCAGGCTGGGGTCAATGCTGCCGGGGGTGCCGCCGGCGGGGTCAAAGAGATAGAAGCAGTCGCTGTACAGCTCCACCTTGGCCACGGGGTCCTCGGCGGGGTTGAAGGTGTTTTCACCCTGGGTGTAGCTGGCCTCCTCCTTATAGATGAAGGTGGCGGTATAGCCGGTGGGGGAGTCGGGGTCGGCTTCCACCGTCACGCCCGGCTCATAGTCGCTGTAATCGACGCCCTTCCAGAAGAAGTTCTCCACGGTCTCGGCGAACATGGCCTGCCAGGTGCGCCAGTCGTGGGAGCCGGGGACGGTGAGGAAGTCATAGTCCACGCCCAGCTCGTCCAGCTGGCCGGCGAAGGTCTCCACGGGACCAAGCAGATAGTCCCAGTCGCCCGCGCCGATGGAGATCTTGCAGTCCTGGGCGGCCAGGGCGGCCTTCTCCTCGTCGGTGAGGGAGCCCAGAACGGCGGTATCCGCATAGCTCCAGATGCCGATGTAGCCGAACTGGTCGGCGTGATAGGCATACATGCGGCTGGCGGTCATGCCGCCCATGGACAGGCCGGCGTAGCCGCGGTTCTCCGCCTGGGTGCCCACATTGTAGTTGCTCTCAATGTAGTCCATGATGAGCTGCTGCTCGGCCCAAATCTCATCATAGTCCCAGGTGTTGCCGCCGGACAGGCCGGTGTTGTTCATGGTGACGACGATGAAGCCGCCCTCCAGGTTGTCCATGATGTTCACAGCGGCGCACTCGTTCAGCCAGCGCAGCTCGCAGCCGGTGAACTCGCTCTGGGCGCCGTGGCTCATGTACAGCACGTTGTAGGGCTCGGCACGGTTCTCGTCATAGCCGTAGGGCAGGTAGATGCCCAGATACCGGTCGGCGCCCTGGGTGCCGGTGTAGGAGGCAAACTCCACCGTGCCGGTCTTGCCGTCCGTGCGGGGGTTCTCCACCGTGCGGTCGGCCCAGTCGCCGTCGCCCATCTTCTCCGCGTCATAGGGGACATACACCATGCTGGAGCGGCTCTTCACGCCGGACACGGTGTTCTCCATGGCGGGGTTGGCGGGGTCGTCGATGTAGCTGCTGTCCGCCTTGCCGGTGCTGTCGGTGAGACGGTAGTTGTAGTAGGTCGCGCCGCTGGTCAGGGGGATCTTTACGCCCCACATGCCGTCGGCGAACTCCTCCATATCGGCATAGTAGGCGATCTTCGCGCCGCCGTACAGGTCGCCGCTGGTGTCGCCGCCGGCGGGATACATGCCGATTTCAAACTCATCGGGGTCATGGGCGTTGGCATTGGGGTCCAGAGGCGTGCCCTTCTCCTGCTCGTCGTAGGAGAACAGGAACATGCCGTCGCTGTAGACCTGGACCTTGGCCACGTCGGCCAGGCCGTACTGGGCGCAGTCCACGCTGTCCTCATCGAAAATAAACACAGCGTTGTAGCCGGTGGGGGAATTCTCGTCGGCCTCCACCGTCACGCCCACGTCATAGCCGTCGAACTCGCCGGAGGGCTCCTCAGCGGTATTCTGCCAGAAGAAGTTCTCCACGGAGTCGGCCAGCAGAAGCTGCCAGGCCTCCCAGTCATGGGCGGCGGGGACGTCGGTGAACATGGCGTCGATGCCGTTGTCCACCATGGTCTGATACAGGCTCTCATTGTACAGGCCGTCCCAGTAGCCGGTACCGGCATACACATGGATGCGGTCCTTCTCCGCCTTAATCTTGTCAATGTTGGCGGAAACAATGTCGGTGCCGCTGGCGGTGCTGCCCGCGCTGTAAACGCCGTAGTAATCAAAGGCGTCGGTGTGCTCGGCCAGCATGTAAGCGGTCTGGCCGCCGCCCTGAGACAGGCCGGCGTAGGCGCGGTAAGCGGAGGTCTCGCCCACATTGTAGTTCTCTTCCATGTAGGCAAAGATCAGCTCCTGCTCCTCCCAGGCCTTCTCACGGTCCCAGAAGCTGCTGCCGCGGTCGGTACCCAGGTCCTGGTTGTTCATGGAGACAATGATGAAGGGCTCAGCCTTGCCCTCCGCAATCAGGTTGTCCATGATGTTGGCCGCGTCGCCCTCCTGGAGCCAGCGCAGCTCGTTGCCCTGGTGGTCGCCGGAGGTGCCCATGGAGATGTAGAGCACCTTATAGGGCTCGGCGCGGTCTTCATCATAGCCGTAGGGCAGGTAGATGGCCAGGCCGCGCTCGTTGGTGGCATAGTCGCTGCCCACGTTGGCGCCCATATAGGAGGCGGTCACAATCTGGCCGGTCTTGCCGTCGGTGCGGGGCAGCTCCACGGAGCGGTCCGCCCACTGGCTGTCGCCCTGCTTATCGGCGTCATAGGGAACATAGACCATGCTGGACAGGCTGTGGATGCCGGTGGCCTCGTTCCACAGGGTGGGATTGGCGGGGTCCTCATAGCGGTCTCTGGAGACGCCGCTGGTGTCCGTGATGCGGTAGTTATACACAAACGCACCGCTGCTCAGAGGCACCTGCACGCCCCACATGCCGTCGGCGAACTCCTCCAGTTCGATGGAAACGGCGGTCTGCCCATTGCCGCCGGCGGGAACCAGGCCAGCCTGGTAGTCATAGGGCTGGAGGCCCTTATCGGCATACTCGGCAATGCGCACGCCCTTTTCCATCTCCGGGTCCTCGGGATCGAACAGCATGAAGCAGTCGCTGTAGATCTCAACCTTGGCGACGTCGCCGGTGAGGGTCACGGAGCTGGTCTCCTCCTGGGGCTTGGCGGTGTTGTAGGAGACGTAAGCGTTCAGCTCCTCAAGGCTCTGCTCCTCATAGATGAAAGTAGCGGTATAGCCGGTGGGGGAGGAGGCGTCCTTCTCCACCGTCACGCCCGCGTCATAGCCGTCGAACTCGCCGGAGGGCTCCTCAGCAGTATTCTGCCAGAAGAAGTTCTCCGCGGCATAGGCGTAGGTGAGCTGCCAGTTCTCCCAGTCATGAGCGGCGGGAACTTCCAGCTCCATATAGTCCATGCCCAGGCTGTCCAGACCCGCGCCGAAGTTCTGCACGGAGGGCAGTCCGAAGTCCCACTTGCCGTAGGCCAGCATGATGTTGGGCTCCTCGGTAAGGGCGGACAGTCTGTCCTGCACGTCCTCGTCCTGGAGCGCGCCGTCATTGGAGTAGCTCCAAATGCCGTAGTAGGAGAACAGGTCGGGGTGGTACATGAGCATGTTGCTGGCCGTGGAACCGCCCATGGACAGTCCCGCGTAAGCGCGGCCGGAGGCCTCAGTGCTCACGTTGTAGTGCTTCTCCACATAGGGCATGATGTAGTCGATCTGGTCCTCCTCAATCAGGGAGTAATTCCAGTTCGGACCGACGCCGAATTCCTGGTTGTTCATGGTGACAACCACGAAGGGCTCAATCTTGCCCTGGGCAATCAGGTTGTCCATGATGTTGGCAACCGCGCCCTCGTGCATCCAGCGCAGCTCGTCGCCGTACTTGTCGCCGGAGGTGCCGTGGGACAGGTACAGCACGTTGTAGGGCTCCTCGCGGTAGAAGTCGTACCCGGCGGGGAGATACACGGCCAGGCCGTGTACGGTGCCGTCCGCACCCTCATAGCCCACGGTCTCCACCGTGCCCCGCTGGTCCTCGTCGTCCAGAGGCAGCTCCAGGGAGCGGTTGGCCCACTGGCCGTCGCCCATGGTATCCTCATTGTAGGGGACATAGACCATGCTGGACAGGCTGTGATAGCCGGTGACAGTGTTTTCCAGGGTGGGGTTGCTGGGGTCGTCCAGGCGGGAGACCTGGTTTTTAGGGTTCTCCGCATCGGTGACGCGGAAGTTGTAGACAAACGCGCCGCTGGACAGCGGGAGCTGCGCGCCCCACATGCCGTCCTCAAACTCGGTCATCTCTTTGTAGTAGGTGACGGACCCATCGCCGCCGCCGGGCGCCAGACCGGCCTCATAGTCCTCCGGGGGAATGGCGTCATCGGCGTTGAGCACGCCGTCCTCACCCACGGCGGGGTCAAACAGCATGAAGCAGTCGCTGTACAGCTCCACTTTGCCGATCTCGCCGTCGATGCCGTCATAGCTGTCCTCTTCCACATAGACGAAGGTGGCGGTATAGCCGGTGGGGGAGTTCTCATCCGCCTCCACGGTGACGCCGGGCTCATAGGCAGAGTAGTCAACGGCGTCTTCCGCGACGTTCTGCTCCGGCTCGGACGCGTCCTCTTCGGGCAGCGCAGCGGGCGCGGCAAAGGCGGTGCCCATGCCCAGCGTCAGCGACAGCGCCAGAAGAGAGGCTAATCCCTTCCGAAATGTGCCTTTCAAATTCTTCTCCTCCTTTTTCGAAAAGTACACGTTTTCAAATCAATAGACTTCCGCCCATTGGAAACCGAAACCTGTAAATGCCGGACGGAAACTCTATTTTTCTAAAATTTTGCGGATATGCGCCTCCCCTCTTGTAAATGTGTACGTTTGCCGGATCCAGTTCAGACGTCTTTCACCTCTTTTCGGTTCGGCCGTTTCCGGCCTGTCTTGTCCAAAACATGGCTACCGATGGTTACTAATATATTAGTACATTTTGTCAGCTATGAAAAGAGCTGATATTGAACAAATCGCCGTCTCAACTTTTGTCCGAAACCACCAAAAAATTTAAGAAACTTCCAGAGAAGTGTCTTTGCGGGCTGTCCGTCACAGGGGGCAAACAGCGGTCATATGTGTGAGGCGCGGCGGCCCGGCGCGCCGCCGTTTTGGAATCCCCCCGCCGCCTTCGGCGGCCCCCCCTTTCACAAGGGGGGGCGGGCGGCCAAAGGCCGCCCCTACGGCAACGGATGGTGCACCTCCAACGCCTCCCCCCTTGGGGGAGGTGCCGAGCGAAGCGAGGCGGAGGGGGTTTAACCGGCAAACGTGTCCGTGGGGCGCGGCGGCCCGGCGCGCCGCCGTTTCGTCTGCGGTCTCCGGCAAAAAAAAGCTCCCGCTCCGCCGGAGGGCGGGAGCGGGAGTCAGCGCAGGGCGCGGCCGAATTCATACAGCCGCTTCAGGGCCTCCTCCGGGGTGTTGTCAGGGCTGTGGTTCAGCGCCAGGCCGGGGACCGTAAAAATCCCCGCGTCCTGCGCCCCCCACCAGCCAATGATACCCCGGTACTGGGCGATGGCAGAGTCAAACATATCAGGCGCGCCGGAGGAGAGAATCAGCGCCGTCTTTTGGATATTCCGCAGCTTTCCCAGGGCGTAGGTCCGGTTCAGCGCGGAGACCATCTGCCCGGTCATGGCGAAGTAGTAGACCGGGGAGGCCAGCACCAGCATATCCGCCGCCAGCAGGTCGGGGTAAACCTCCTGCATACCGTCCTTCTGGACGCAGACGTGGTTCCCCGCCCCCCGGCAGCGCTCGCAGCCCAGACAGCCGTGGATCTCTCTCTGGGCCACCCACTGGGTCTTTACACAATGTCCGGCCTCCTGGGCCCCCTTGGCGAAGGCCTCCGCCAGCCGGGCCGTGTTGCCGTTCTTCCGGGGACTTCCGTTGAGAATGAGAATGTTCATGTTTTGCCTCCCTCATCTTTCCGATTCTTCCGCCCAGTCCCGCCGGCCTTCAAACCTCTCCAGCAGCTTCTCCGCCAGGGGGCGGACCAGACTGCGGATGGAGCAGCCGGGGGCGCGGACGCCGGCCAGCTCCATGGCCTGCCGCTGCTTTTCCGTTTGGGCGGTATAGGGGTAGACGCCGAACAGGAAGGGCAGAAGGGCGTAGAGAAATCCGCTGACGTCCTCCGCCGTCATGGCGGGGAAAAATTTCTCCAGGCAGCGGGTGAGGGCCTCCAGGGCGGCGGCATAGGCCCGCTTGAAGTCCGCCAGATTTTCCAGCCGGCTGTTGACCTCCATGTCATAGAGATTCATGCTCATCAGCTTGAGCATACACCTCCGCCGCTCCAGGGTGCGGGCCAGGGCGCCGGCAAACGCTCCGGCGGTCATGGACCGGCGGGACAGCAGGCGCTTCAGGTCCGCGGTCCAGCTCTCGTACTCCCGCTGGAGCAGGGCCAAAAAGATCTCCTCCTTGGTCTGAAAGTAGTTGTAAATAGACGTGCGGGTGAAGGAGGTCTTTTCTCCAATGTCCCGGATGGTGATGTCCCGAAAACTCATGGTCTCATAGAGGGCGGCGCAGGCGTTGACAATCTCCTCCCGCCGGGCGCGGGTCAGCGTCTCTGAGCTTCTGGGCATGTCCTCACCGCTCCAGGACGGACTTCGCCCAGGCCGCTCCGCCGCTGTTCACCAGCCTGCCCTGCTGCCAGGCCGCCTTGGGGCAGCGCTCCCGCAGGCTCTTCTCCGCCCGGCCCACGCCGCTCCCTCCGGAGGTGGCGAAGGGAATCAGCGTCTTGCCGGAAAAGTCATAGCCCTCCAGGAACGTATCCACAATCCGGGGCTCCACCCCCCACCAGATGGGAAAGCCCACAAACACCGTCTCATACTGTCCCATATCCTCCACCGGCTCCGCCACGGCGGGACGGCAGGCCGGGTCCCGCATCTCCCTGGTGCTGCGGCTCCCCTTGTCCATCCAGTTCAGGTCCGCCGCCGTATAGGGCTCCGCCGGCCGGATCTCGTACAGGTCCGCCCCCGTGGCCTGGGCCATCTCCCTGGCCGCGCGGGCCGTCACGCCGCTGGCGGAAAAATAGGCAATCAAAACCTTGCGCATGACAAACGCTCCTCTCTTATTCTGACAGTATGTCATTGTCCGTACTATAGCACGATTCTGACACAGCGTCAACATTCCCCGTAAAATTTTCCGCCCCCTTTCACAAGGGGGGCGGGCGGCCGCAGGGACCGCCCCTACGCAAACAACGGACGTTGCCGCTCCAAAAGCCTCCCCCTTCGGGGGAGGTGCCGAGCGAAGCGAGGCGGAAGGGGTTTAACCGGCGGGCGGGTCTTGGACCCGCCCCTACGGCAACGGATGTTGTATGCACCAAAGCCTCCCCCTTCGGGGGAGGTGCCGAGCGAAGCGAGGCGGAAGGGGTAAAAAACGACGGCCCGGCGCGCCCGCCGGTTCGGAATTCCCCCGCCGCCTTTCACAAGGGGCAGACAACGGACGCAAAAAAAGCAAGCGCCGTTCCCATGCGGGAACGGCGCTTATGTTATCAGCCTTTTTTCTTGGAGGCCTCTTTCATGCGCTCGCCGTGGTCGAGAATACGCTTGCGCAGGCGGAGGTTTTCCGGGGTGCACTCCAGCAGCTCGTCGTCGGCCAGGAACTCCAGGCACTGTTCCATGGACATCTGCTTGGGGGTCGTCAGGCGCAGGGCCTCGTCGGAGCCGGAGGCCCGCATATTGGTGAGCTGTTTTTTCTTACAGACGTTGACGGAGATGTCCTCGGCCTTGGGGGTCTCGCCCACAATCATGCCGGCGTACACGGGGGTGCCGGCGCCGATGAACAGGGCGCCCCGCTCCTGGGCGTTGAAGAGGCCGTAGGTGACGGCCTCGCCGGTCTCGAAGGCCACCAGGGAGCCGGTGGACCGGCGCTGGATGTCGCCCTTCATCGGCTCATAGTGGTCGAAGACGGAGGCCATAATGCCCTCGCCCTTGGTGTCGGTCAAAAACTCGTTGCGGTAGCCGAACAGGCCCCGGGAGGGGACCATGAACTCCAGCTTGGTGCGGCTGCCCACGGGGGTCATGTTCTGCAGGTCGGCCCGGCGGGACTGGAGCTTATTGATGACCGCGCCGGTGTAGTCGTTGGGCACGTCGGCCACCAGCAGCTCGATGGGCTCGCACTTTTTGCCGTCGATCTCCTGGAAGAGGACGCGGGGGGGAGACACCTGGAACTCATAGCCCTCCCGGCGCATGGTCTCCATCAGGATGGACAGGGACATCTCGCCCCGGCCGGCCACGTTAAAGGAGTCGGTGGAGTTCTCCACCTCGCTGACCCGGAGGGACACGTCCTTCAGGGTCTCCCGGAACAGGCGGTCCCGGAGCTGGCGGCTGGTGACGAACTTGCCCTCCCGCCCGGCGAAGGGGGAGTCGTTGACGGAGAAGGTCATTTCAATGGTGGGGGCGGAAATTTTGACGAACTCGATGGGCTCCACGCAGTCGGGGACGCAGATGGTGTCGCCGATGGTCACGTCGCCGATGCCGCTCATGGCGATGATATTGCCGGCGGAGGACTCCTGGACGGGGACCTTGGCCAGGCCGTCAAACTCGTACAGGGCGGTGGCCTTGGCCTTCTTGGGGGCGGCGTCCGGGTCGTGGTAGTTGCACACGGCGATCTCCTGGTTCTGCTTGATGGTTCCCCGCTCGATGCGGCCGATGGCGATGCGGCCCACGAACTCGTTGTAGTCGATGGAGGAGACCAGCATCTGGAAGGGGGCCTCCACGTCGGCCTCCGGGGCGGGGATATACTCCAGGATGGTGTCGAAGAGGGGTTTCAGGTCGCTGCCCGCCTCGTTGGGCTGGACGGAGGCGGTGCCCTGCCGGCCGGAGCAGAAGAGCATGGGGGAGTCCAGCTGCTCGTCGGTGGCGTTCAGGTCCATGAGCAGCTCCAGCACCTCGTCGATGACCTCGTACACCCGCTGGTCGGGGCGGTCGATCTTGTTCACCACCACAATGACCCGGTGGCCCAGCTCCAGGGCCTTGCTGAGCACAAAGCGGGTCTGGGGCATGGGGCCCTCGGCGGCGTCCACCAGAAGAATGACGCCGTTGACCATCTTCAGAATGCGCTCCACCTCGCCGCCGAAGTCGGCGTGGCCCGGCGTGTCCACAATGTTGATCTTCACGCCGTTGTACTCCACGGCGGTGTTTTTGGCCAGAATGGTAATGCCGCGCTCCCGCTCCAGGTCGTTGGAGTCCATGACCCGGTCCACCACGGTCTGGTTCTCCCGGTAGACGCCGGACTGCTTGAGCATCTGGTCCACCAGGGTGGTCTTGCCGTGGTCCACGTGGGCGATAATGGCTACGTTTCTCAGTTTCTCATTGCGCATACTTTGCTGTCCTCCTGCAATCAATCCAAGCAATACAAAAGCGCCCCCGGCGCATCTACACAGAGCGCACCGGGGCGCGGACTCCGGTTCGGGGTTCCCCCTCACATCCGTTCAGACGGTCTATTATACCGCCTTTTGTTGGGAAACGCAACGAGTTTCTATAAAAACTCACACAAAATTGCCCCCTCCACCCCCTGGATGTTTTTGTCAGAAAAGCGGAACCATGGGGAAAGAGATGTGGAAAAACCGGTGGAAACTGTGGAAAACCCGGCCTGAACGGGGCTGAGAGAAAAAATTTAGCCGCCCCTCTTGACAAACTCGAACAATTGTTTTATAGTTAGGTCGAACAGTAGTTCCCAGTCCGCCGGCAGTCCGTTCTATGGGACCGCCCGGCGCATAAACTGAGAATGTCCGGCAGCAAAATGGGGATTGCGCCTGCAGGCGCTGTTTGGAGGGAATTGCAATGCAGACACGGTACTATGCCACTGAGAATTTTATCCGGCACACGGACAACGTGGTGGACCTGACGGAGTACCGCCGCCGCCTGGAGCAGGCCCGGCAGGAACAGGCCCCGGAGGACACCCCGGCCGCGCTGCTCCCCCCCGCCGTCCAGCCGGAGCCCCCGCGGCGGAAGCGCCTGAGTCCGGCGGCGGTTCTGGACCTGTGCGCCAGCGTGGGGGTGGTGCTGATGACTCTGGCCTTTACCCTTCAGATACTGGTGTTTTAGCCCCTTCCGCCCCGATTCGGGGCATACAACATCCGTTGCCGTAGGGGCGGCCCTTGCGGCCGCCCGCCGGTTAAACCCCTTCCGCCTCGCTTCGCTCGGCACCTCCCCCGGAGGGGGAGACTCTGGAGCGTTAACGTCCGTTGTTGCCGTAGGGGCGGCCCTTGCGGCCGCCCGCCGGTTAAACCCCTTCCGCCTCGCTTCGCTCGGCACCTCCCCCGAAGGGGGAGGCTCTGGAGCGTCAACGTCCGTTGTTGCCGTAGGGGCGGCCTGCGGTCGCCCGCCGGTTAAACCCCTTCCGCCTCGCTTCGCTCGGCACCTTCCCCGAAGGGGGAGGCTTTGGCGGCGCGCCGGGTCGTCGCGCCCTACACACACGTCCGCCCCCTCATCCGGCGCTTCGCGCCACCTTCCCCCCTGCGGGGGGAAGGCTTTGGTGCGTACAACATCCGTTGCCGTAGGGGCGGCCCTTGCGGCCGCCCGCCCCCTTTTGAAAGGGGGTGCCGCCGAAGGCGGCGGGGGATTGCGTTCCACGCATACGTCCGTTGGTTTAACCACGGTGAGCGGGCGCACAATGTGCGCCCCTACGGCCTTTCCCTGCGGGGGAAGGCCCAGCTTTTTGAAGAAAAAACGGCGGAGCAAACCGCCGTTTTTTCGTTGTAATCCGCAGAAAGAGCCGCTATAATAGGGGCAGAAGGGCGGATATACCGCCCGCCAGATTCGGCAGGAGGTGCGCTTTTATGAGCAGCTACGTTGTTTCCATCAGCCGGGAATTCGGCAGCGGCGGCCGTATCATCGGCAAGCGGCTGGCGGAGCGCCTGGGCATTCCGTGCTATGACCGCACGCTGATCCAAAAGACGGCGGAGAAGAGCGGCCTTTCCCCGGAGTTCATCGCGCGGGCGGAGGAGCGGGCCAAGAGCCGTCTGCACCTCCCCCTGTCGGCGCTGGGCTCCGGCATGTCCGGCTATGTCCCCCAGGGCGTGCCGGTGAGCCTCCAGGCGTTTTTCGCCCAGTCGGAGGTCATCCGGGAGCTGGCGGACCAGGGCCCCTGCGTCATTGTGGGCCGGTGCAGCGACTATGTGCTGGGCGAGCGGCCGGAGTGCCTGAAAATCTTCATCCACGCCCCCATGGAGGACCGGGTGGCCCGCTGCGGAGCGGACTACGGCGTCACCGCCCCCAACCTCACCGAGCGGGTGAAGGAGATGGACCGGGGCCGGGCCAACTACTACAGCTATTACACCGGACACACCTGGGGGGACATGCGCCTGTATGACCTGACCATCAACTCCAGCGCCACCGGGCTGGACGGAGCGGCGGAGCTCATCGCCGCCCTGGTCCGCCTGCGGGAGGAGCAGGGGTGGAAGTGACGCGCATTCAGATCTCCGGCCCGGCGGGACGGATGGACCGCTACAGCCAGGCGGTGGAGCGGGCCGGCGGCGTCCCGGTTCCCGGCTATGCCCCGGCTCCGGACCCGTCCTGCGCCGGGCTGGTGCTGTGCGGCGGACCGGACCTGGACCCGGCCCTGTTCGGGCAGGAGAACCGGGGCTCCGGCCCGCCGGACCCGGTGCGGGACCGGGCGGAACTGGCGCTGATTCGATTTTACATGGACCGGGGGCTGCCCATTCTGGGGGTGTGCCGGGGAATTCAGATTCTCAACGTCTGCCTGGGCGGCACAGTGCTCCAGGACCTGGGGGAGCGGAACGCCCTCCACAAAGGGGAGCGGGATGTGTTCCACCCTGTGCAGACCGCGCCGGGGAGCCTGCTGGAGCGCCTCTTCGGCCCGGCGCCCACCGTCAACAGCGCCCACCACCAGGCGGCGGACCGCCTGGGTGAGGGGCTCCGCCTCACTGCCTGGGCCCCGGACGGCACGGTGGAGGGGGTGGAACACCTGACGCTCCCCATTGCCGCCGTCCAGTTCCACCCGGAACGCCTTCCCGGCCCGGAGGATACCAGGCCGGGAGACGCCCTCTTCCGCTGGCTGACCGAACAGGCAAAATGACGTCCGCCCTTTGCCCCCTTTTGAAAGGGGGCGCCGCCGAAGGCGGCGGGGGGATTCCGAACCAGCGGGCGCGCCGGGTCGTCGCGCCCCACGGATACGTCCGCTATTTGCTCCCTTTTGAGAGGCGGCGGGGGATTGCGTCACAGCGGGCGCACAATGTGCGCCCCTACGGCTTTTGGGAAGGAGTCTGTAAGCATATGAAGTTTTCCAGAGGCGCGGGCCTGGCGTGCGCGGCCGTCCTGGCGCTGTCCCTGTCGGGGTGCAGCGTGCCGGCGGCGTGGGCTGCTCCCAGGGAGGAGCCCGCCGCCGTTCAGACGCCGGTTCCCGAACAGCCGGACCCCGCCCCTCCGGAGGCGGATTTTCTGGCCTTTGACTTCGCCTGGCCGGAGCGCCTGGCGCGCTACCGGGCCTATCTGGCGCAGCACCCGGAGCTGACGGCGGAGGAGGCGGTGGTGCGGGTGAACATCGGCCTGGACGCGCCGCCCTATGAAAATTTGGAGGTTGTGGAGGACCCGTCCAGCCTCACCGCCCTGGTGAACCAGTACC
>CALXGC010000121.1 GCA_944387755.1 uncultured Oscillospiraceae bacterium
TCTCGGGGCTGAATGACTCCAAGCAGCTGACGGAGAAAAAGCGGGAGGCGCTGTTCCCCGTGATTCAGGCCGCGGCCCTGGACTGGGCGGTGGCCTGGGTGGATGCGGCAGAGATTGACGCCACTGATATTTTAAGCGCCCGCCTCAAGGCCATGCAGCTGGCCATCGAGTCCCTGAAAAATGCCCCGGATTTTGCGCTGGTGGACGGAAACCGGGACAAGGGCAAAACGGCGTCCATCACGGTGCCGCACCGCTGCATTGTAAAGGGAGACAGCCTGTCGGCATCCATTGCGGCGGCGTCGGTTTTGGCCAAGGTGAGCCGGGATCACCGGATGCTGGAGCTGGCGGAGGAGTACCCCCAATACCAGTTTGACCGGCACAAGGGGTATGGGACCAAGCTGCACTATCAGCTGCTGCGGGAGTATGGCCCCAGTCCCATCCACCGCCGCACCTTTTTAAAGAACCTGTGAGCGGGCGGGAGAGCAGGCTGCTGGGCCGTTGGGGCGAGGCGCTGGCGGCGGACTTTCTGCGGAAGAAGGGCTGGGAGATTCTGGACGCGGGGTGGCGCTGCCGCTTCGGCGAGCTGGATCTGGTGGCGCGGGAGGGGGACTGCCTGTGTTTTGTAGAGGTCAAGCTGCGCAAAAGCGCCGCCTTCGGCCAGCCCGGGGAGTTCGTGGACCGGCGCAAGCAGGAGCGGCTGCGGGCCGCGGCCCAGATGTATCTGAGTGAAAATCCCACCGCCCTGCAGCCCCGCTTTGACGTGGTGGAGATCCGCGCCCCCCTCGGGCTGTCCACGCCGGAGCCGGAGATCCGCCTGATCCGGAACGCTTTTTAGATTCTGACAAAGAATGCCCGGTTTTTCGGGGAAAAAATATGCGGAAAAAAGGAAGCTTTGTCTTGCAAAGCGGCGGAATTTTCGATACAATATCTTGAAACGGTTTGCGCGTAACAGCTGATAACTGACAACTGGAACGGAAGGCGTGTGAGAATTGATGAAAGCGACCTTGATTCTGGCCAACGGAAGCGTATTTTCCGTGACCAGCATTGGCAGCACCTCCGACCGGGTGTGTGAGATGGTGTTCAACACCTCCATGACCGGCTATCAGGAGATTCTGACCGATCCCTCCTATGCGGGGCAGGGGGTAGTAATGTCTTACCCTCTGATTGGTAACTATGGCGTCAACCACGAGGACAACGAGTCCCGCCGCCCCTGGGTGGAGGCCTTTGTAGTGCGCCACCTGTCGCCCCGGGGCAGCAATTTCCGCTGCGAGGGCACGCTGAATGACTTTTTGAAAGAGCACGACATCACCGGCATTCAGGGTGTGGACACCCGGGCGCTGACGAAAATACTCCGCAGTCAGGGGAGCATGAACGGCATGGTCACCTGTGCGGAGCATTTTAATGTGGCGGAGATCCTGGAGCGCCTGAAGGCCTATCGGGTGGAGGGCACTGTGGACAAGGTCACCCGGAAGGAGCCGGAGGAGTTCCCCGCCTATGGAGAAGAGAAGTACCGCGTGGCCATGATGGACTACGGCGTCAAGCAGCACATGATTGAGTGCCTGCGCCGCCGGGGCTGCCGTGTCACCGCCCTTCCGGCCCACACTCCGGCGGAGGCTGTCCTCGCCGGCGGCTATGACGGCGTGATGCTGTCCAACGGCCCCGGCGACCCGGCGGAGAACACCGCCATCATTGCCGAGCTGAAAAAGCTCTATGAAAGCCAGATTCCCATGTTCGGGGTATGCCTGGGCCATCAGCTGCTGGCTCTGGCCACCGGCGCCAAGACCGGCCGGCTGGCCTATGGCCACCGGGGCGGCAACCACCCTGTCCGGGATTTGGAGATGGGCAAGGTATTTATCACCAGCCAGAACCACGGCTATATGGTGCTGTCCGACACGGTGGATCCGGCGGTGGCCGAGGTGTCCCACGTCAATGTGAACGACGGCACCTGCGAGGGCCTGCGCTATAAGCGGCCCAACTGCTTTACCACCCAGTTCCACCCCGAGGCCAACGCCGGCCCCCGGGATACCGAGTACCTGTTCAACCGCTTTGTTGCGTCTATGGGAGGTGACAAATAATGCCCAAGTATACCGATGTGAAAAAGGTCCTGGTGCTGGGCTCCGGCCCCATCGTCATCGGCCAGGCCGCCGAGTTTGACTACGCCGGCACCCAGGCCTGCCGCGCCCTGAAGGAGGAGGGGCTGGAGATCGTCCTGGTCAACTCCAACCCCGCCACCATCATGACCGACAAGGACATTGCCGACCATGTGTATATCGAGCCCATGAACATTCCCTCCGTCACCCAGGTCATCGAGAAGGAGCGCCCCGACGCCCTGCTGCCCAACATGGGCGGCCAGACCGGCCTGAACCTGGCTATGGCCCTGTACGAGAACGGGACCCTGGAAAAGTACGGCGTGAAGCTGCTGGGCACCAGCCCCGCCTCCATCCACAAGGCGGAGGACCGCCAGGGCTTTAAGGACTGCATGGAGTCCATCGGCCAGCCCTGCGTCACCTCCAAGGTGGTCAACACGGTGGAGGATGCGGTGGACTTTGCCAACGAGATCGGCTATCCCGTCATCGTCCGCCCCGCTTACACCCTGGGCGGAACCGGCGGCGGCATCGCCTATGACGAGGGCTCCCTGCGGGAGATTTCCGACCGCGGCCTGAATCTGTCCCGCGTCCACGAGGTGCTCATCGAGCGGTGCATTGCCGGCTGGAAGGAAATCGAGTTTGAGGTCATGCGGGACTCCGCCGGCAACGTGATTACCATCTGCTCCATGGAGAACATCGACCCCGTGGGCGTCCACACCGGCGACTCCATCGTGGTGGCGCCCACCCAGACGCTGGCCAACAAGGAATTCCAGATGCTCCGCTCCGCCGCCCTGGATATCATCTCCGCCCTGGAGATTGAGGGCGGCTGCAACGTGCAGTTCGCCCTGGATCCCGATTCCTTCGAGTACGCGGTCATCGAGGTCAACCCCCGCGTATCCCGCTCCTCCGCCCTGGCCTCCAAGGCCACGGGCTATCCCATCGCTAAGGTGGCTGCCAAGGTGGCCCTGGGCTATACCCTGGACGAGATGCCCAACGCGGTTACCGGCAAGACAAAGGCCTGCTTCGAGCCCACCATCGACTACTGTGTGCTGAAGATTCCCCGCCTGCCCTTTGACAAGTTTACCACGGCCAGCCGCACGCTGGGCACCCAGATGAAGGCCACCGGCGAGGTTATGGCCATCGCCAACTCCTTCGAGGGGGCCCTGATGAAGGCCATCCGCTCTCTGGAGCTCAACGTCCGGGCCCTGAAGCTGGACAAGCTGGAGGGCCTGTACACCGACGAGATTGAGGACCTGCTGGTCCAGGTCACTGACGAGCGGCTGTTCGTGGTGGCCGAGGCGCTGCGCCGCGGCTTCTCCCCCCAGAAGATCAACCACATCACCAAGATGGACATCTGGTTCCTGGACGGCTTCAAGCGGATCATCGACATGGAGGAGGAGCTGAAGGCCTGCCGCGGCGTCCCCGATGCCGACACCCTGAAGCGGGCCAAGGAGATGTGCTTTGCCGACAGCTATATCGGCACGCTGTGCGGCATGCAGCAGGCCGAGGTCAAGGCCCTGCGGGAGAAGTACGGCATCATCCCCTCCTTCAAGATGGTGGATACCTGCGCCGCCGAGTTTGACGCCGAGACCCCCTACTACTACTCCTCCTACGACGGGGAGAATGAGGCGGTGGATACCGGCGACGGGCGCAAGAAGGTGCTGGTACTGGGCTCCGGCCCCATCCGCATCGGCCAGGGCATCGAGTTTGACTACTGCTCCGTCCACTCCGTGTGGGCCTTCAAGCGCATGGGCTACGAGACCATCATCATCAACAATAACCCCGAGACCGTCTCCACCGACTTCGACGTGGCCGATAAGCTGTACTTCGAGCCGCTGACCGCCGAGGATGTGCAGAACATCGTGGAGCAGGAAAAGCCCTGGGGCGCCGTGGTCCAGTTCGGCGGCCAGACCGCCATCAAGCTGGCCAAGGCCCTCACCGATATGGGCGTGCGCATCCTGGGCACCCCCGCCGACGGCGTGGACGCTGCCGAGGACCGGGAGCGCTTCGACGAGATTCTGGAGAAGTGCGGCATCCCCCGCGCCAAGGGCCGCACCGTCTTCACCACCCAGGAGGCCCTGCAGGCGGCCAACGAGCTGGGCTACCCCGTGCTGGTCCGGCCCTCCTACGTGCTGGGCGGCCAGGGCATGGAGATCGCCTACTCTGACCGGAATATTGAGGAGTTCATGAAGATCATCAACATGACCGTTCAGGAGCACCCCATCCTCATCGACAAGTATCTGATGGGCCGCGATCTGGAGGTGGACGGCGTCTCCGACGGCGAGGACATCCTCATTCCCGGCATTATGGAGCACGTGGAGCGGGCCGGCATCCACTCCGGGGACTCCAGCAGCGTCTACCCGCCGCTGCACATCTCCCGCCAGCAGAAGGCCACCATCCTCCGCTACACCCGGGATCTGGCCCGGGCCCTGGGGGTCATCGGCCTCATCAACATCCAGTTCATC
>CALXGC010000122.1 GCA_944387755.1 uncultured Oscillospiraceae bacterium
AAGGACGAGGTGGACGCCACCCACTCCCCCATGTTCCACCAGGTGGAGGGCATGGTCATCGACAAGAATGTCACCATGGCCGACCTGAAGGGCACCCTGAACGCCCTGGTGGAGCAGCTCTACGGCAAGGGCACCAAGACCCGCTTCCGCCCCCACCACTTCCCCTTCACCGAGCCCTCCTGCGAGATGGACGTACAGTGCCACAAGTGCGGCGGCGTGGGCTGCCCCACCTGTAAGGGCGAGGGCTGGATTGAGCTGCTGGGCGCGGGCATGATTCACCCCAAGGTGCTGAAGATGTCCGGCATCGACCCGGAGGTGTGGTCCGGCTGGGCCTTCGGCATCGGCCTGGAGCGCACCGCTATGCGCCGGTTCAAAATCGCCGACCTGCGTCTCATCTTTGAGAACGACGTGCGCTTCCTGGAGCAGTTTTAATTCGCAGGGCGCGACGACCCGGCGCGCCGTCCACGATACATCGGCGGGCCCAGTGGTCCCGCCCTACAGCCTGATACAAAGGAGTTTTCATATATGAACTTATCTCGCAAGTGGCTGGAGGAATTCGTCCATGTGGACGCCAGCGATAAAGAGTTTGCCGAGGCCATGACCCTGTCCGGCTCCAAGGTGGAGCTGACCCACGACCTGGGCGAAGAAATTTCCAACGTGGTGGCGGGCAAAATCCTGTCCATGGTCCGCCACCCCAACAGCGACCACATGTGGGTGTGCCAGCTGGACGTGGGCCAGGCCGAGCCCCTCCAGATTGTCACCGGCGCCTGGAACATCCACGAGGGCGATCTGGTCCCCGTGGCCCTGCACAAGTCCACCCTCCCTGGGGGCAAGAAGATTGAGAAGGGCAAGCTCCGGGGCGAGATGTCCAACGGTATGCTCTGCTCTCTCAAGGAGCTGAATCTGGACGAGCGGGACTTCCCCTATGGGGTCATCACCGCCGCCGCCCTCTTGAACGACTACCACCCCCTGGACAAAAACAAGCCCTCCATCCCGGCGGACATCCAGCCGGGGGACAAGGTCTTCGGCCCGGTGGTGTGCGCCAGGGTGGAGTCCGTAAAGGAGCAGGACGTGAACTTCTGGGTCTGCGGCCTGTCCTATGCCGGACAGGACGGTCCCGTCAGCGTCCTCACCGCCACCTCCTGCGCCAATCTGCATGAGGGCGACCTGGCGGCCTACAACACCAAGACGAACGCCATCTGCACCCTGGAGGACCTCCGGGCCCAGCAGGCGGAGTTCCCCCACTGCATTCCCGACGGCATCTTTGTCCTCCACGAGGAGGATGTGAAGCCCGGCGACGACATCAAGCCGGTCATCGGCGCGGACGACCACGTGGTGGAGTTTGAAATCACCCCCAACCGCCCCGACTGCCTGTCTGTCATCGGCCTGGCACGGGAGGTATCCGCCACCTATGACGTGCCTATGACCCTCCACCAGCCGGTGGTAAAGGGGGGCGGCGAGGGCAATCTCATGGAGCTGCTGGACGTGGAGACCCCGGCCAGTGAGCTGTGCCCCCGGTACACCGCCCGGATGGTGCGCAATGTGAAGATCGGCCCCTCCCCCAAATGGATGCGGGAGCGGCTGCGGGCCATGGGTGTGCGGCCCATCAACAACATCGTGGACATCACCAACTATGTCATGCTGGAGTACGGCCAGCCCATGCACGCCTTTGACTACCGCTATGTGAAGGGCGGGCACATCATCGTCCGCCGGGCGGAGAACGGCGAGGAGCTCACCACCCTGGACGGCAATGTGCGGAAGCTCAACTCCAACATGCTGGTCATCGCCGACGAGCACCGGGCCGTGGGCCTGGCGGGCATTATGGGCGGCCTGAACAGCGAGATTGTCTCCGACACCACCGACGTGGTCTTCGAGTCCGCCAACTTCGACGGCACCACCATCCGCCGCACCGCCCTGGCCCTGGGTATGCGCACCGAGGCCTCCGCCAAGTATGAGAAGGGCCTGGACCCCCTGAACACCCTCCCCGCCGTCAACCGGGCCTGCGAGCTGGTGGAGCTGCTGGGCGCCGGCGAGGTGGTGGACGGCGTCATCGACATCCTCAACTACGTCCCCCAGCCCCGCACCATCCTCATGGACCCGGCGCGGGTGAACGCCCTGCTGGGCACCGAGATCGACGCCGTGGATATGTACCAGGACCTGGAGCGGGGGGAAATTCACACGGAGAACAAGGACTTCCCCAACGGCCCCGCCGAGGTCATCATCCCCTCCTGGCGGGCCGACGTGGAGGGCATCGCCGACCTGGCCGAGGAGGTGGCCCGGTTCTACGGCTACAACCAGATTCCCGTCACCCTCATGCGGGGGCAGACCACCCGGGGCGGCTACTCCCCGGAACAGAAGCTGGAAAACCGCCTGGGCGAGCTGTGCCGGGCCTGCGGCTATGACGAGATTATCACCTACTCCTTCATCTCCCCCACCTGCTATGACAAGATCCGCTGGGACGCCGGTGATCCCCGCCGGCAGTCCTTCCGGATTCTGAACCCCCTGGGGGAGGACACCTCTATTATGCGCACCACGGTGCTCCCCTCTATGCTGGAAATTCTCACCCGGAACTACAACTTCCGCAACAAGTCCGCCCGCCTGTACGAGCTGGGCCGCATCTACCTCCCCGGCGGACAGGACGGACTGGCCGTGGAAAATAAGGTGCTGTCCATGGGCGCCTATGGCGAGGATATGAACTTCTTCACCCTGAAGGGGGCCGTGGAGGCCATTTTGAAGGACATCCGGGCGGAGGACGTGCGCTTTGAGGCCCCCGCCGAACCCAACCCCTCCTATCACCCCGGCCGGGTGGCCGACGTCTACGCCGGATACCGCCGCATCGGCGTGCTGGGACAGATTCACCCCTTGACGGCCCAGAACTATGGCGTGGATGCGGAGTTCTACTGCGCCGAGCTGGACTTCAACGCCCTGATGGCCGCGAAGGGCTCCGACCCGGAGTATGTGCCTCTGCCCAAATTCCCCGCCGTGGCCCGCGACATCGCCGTGGTGTGCGACGAGAAGGTCACTGTGGGCGCTCTGGAGGACTGCATCCGCCGGGGGGCCAAGGGCCTGCTGAAGGACGTCTCCCTCTTTGACATCTACCGGGGCGCCAATATCCCGGAGGACAGGAAATCTGTGGCCTTCAATCTGATCCTCCGCGCCGACGACCGCAGCCTCACCGCCGAGGAGGCCGACGCGGACGTACAGGCCATCCTGGACGCCCTGAAGGCTGAGCTGGGCGCGGTGCTGCGCTGAGTGTCCCCCCAAAGAACCGGCGCGGACAGCGTTCTGCCGCCCGCCGGTTTTTATTAAAAATAGACAAAATATTTGTTCAATTTTCTCTTGCCCCGTCCCTTTTACAGGCCTTGTCTATATGGTAGTATGTTAGTGGTTCCATTTCAAAGCTTCAAAATATGGAGTCCAATCTGGAAAAGGAGGAAATGCAATGAACCTGAAATTCCGCAAAGGTCTGACCGCCTTTCTGGCGCTGTCTATGACCGCATCCCTCGCCGTTGGCGCTTCCGCCGCGGAGAGCGCCGCCCCGGACTACACAAAATATACCCCCGGCGTCACCACCGAGGCCGACGCCAATTCCCCCACCGGCTACACCTCCACCTTCGTCTATGCGGAGGAGGACAGCTATGACGGCCTCACCGGCGACCCTGTGAAGGTGGAGCTGTACAGCGACTGCTTCTATCTGTTTGACCCCGCCCAGGGCGCCCCCGGCGTGATCGACGCCAGCCTGGCCTACACCCCCGACCAGTACAAGCCCGGCTTTGCGCCTGCCGGCGGCGACGGCAATACCACCTACTATGTGGAGATGACGGAGTTCGAGGACGGCATGTGGGGCGCGCAGCTCCCCCTGTCCAGCGGCATGTTCGTCTATAACTTCCGCGTCACCGACGCGGAGGGCAACCAGGTGGGCCGTCTGGACGACCCCAGCAACCCCACCCTGACCAACACCGCCACCGGCATTCACAGCCTGTCCAGCCTGGTCTACATCCCCTATAACGCGGAGAAGATGGGCGACGGCCAGTGGGCCGACCGCTCCGTGGAGCTGCCCCAGGCCGACGAGGCCAAGCGCGGCACGGTGGAGACCGTGGCCTATAAGGGCGCGGACGGCACGGACCACGGCCTGGCCGTGTACCTGCCCGCCGGCTATGACGCCGACCGTGAGGAGCCCTACAATGTCCTGTATCTGTCCCACGGCACCTCCGGCGATATCTACGGCGACGAGCTGCGCTGGATGCACGAGGGCGCGGTTGCCAACATCATGGACAACCTGATTGCCCAGGGCAAGGTTGAACCCTTTGTGGTCGTCACCATGAACAACCAGCAGTTCGGCCTGGACGACAACGGCGGCCACTCCGGCCCCAACTGGCAGTACACCGACATTGAGACCGACCAGTTCGACTACATCATGCCCTTCGTGGAGAAGAACTACAACGTCAGCGCCGAGGCCGCCGGCCGCGCCTACGCCGGCCTGTCCATGGGCGGCTCCACCACCAGCAACATGCTGATGTACCACCCTGAGGACTTCGCCTACTACGGCATCTGGAGCTATGCCAACGTGGACCGCGAGTACGGCGACGTGGACGGCATCAACAGCAAGGCCGTCCAGGACAAGCTGGCCGCCCTGGAGACCAAGCCCAACATCATGCTGGCCTACGGCACCTGGGACTTCGGTCTGCCCGTGGTGCAGGAGTTCGGCGACTATCTGGACCAGATCGGCCTGGACTACATGGAGCTTGAGGTCCCCGCCGCCCACGACTGGGAGAACTGGCAGATGACCTATGCCTATGCCGCTGAGAACTTCTTCTGGAAGGATTCCGGGGAGGACGGCAGCGCGCTCCCCTTCCAGGACGTGAAGTCCGGCGACTGGTTCTATGACGCCGCCTCCTACGTCTATGAGAACGGCCTGATGGCCGGCGTCTCCGACACCGCCTTCGGCCCCGACGCCACCACCACCCGCGGCATGATTGTCACCATCCTGTACAGCCTGGAGGGCAAGCCCAGCATGGAGAACGAGAACCTGGGCGATCCCTTCGCCGATGTGGACGCCGGGGACTGGTACGGCACCGCGGTGTACTGGGCCCGCCTCAACAACATCGTCAGCGGCTACAGCGACAGCCAGTTCGGCCCCAACGACCCCATCACCCGCGAGCAGCTCGCCCTGATTCTGTACGGCTATGCCAACTACAAGGGCTATGACACCACCCAGGCCGGCATGGCCATCCGCGAGTACAGCGACTATGAGGACATCTCCGACTACGCGGTGGAGGCCATGACCTGGGCCCTGAACGCCGGCCTGATCTCCGGCACCTCCGACACCACCCTCACCCCCAACG
>CALXGC010000123.1 GCA_944387755.1 uncultured Oscillospiraceae bacterium
CGTTGCTCATGTCGCCGCCCCCCACGAACAGGGCCTTGGCGGCGTCCTGGGCCTTTTTGGCCTCCTCCTCGCCGTGGACCAGGGAGGTGAGCTCATAGGCCAGGATCTCCTTGGCGGTGTTCAGCTGGCTGCCCTCCCACTTGTCCATCTCGTCAATCTGCTCCAGGGGCAGGAAGGTGAGCATGCGCAGGCACTTGAGCACGTCGTCGTCCCCCACGTTGCGCCAGTACTGATAGAACTCATAGGGAGAGGTCTTGTTGGGATCCAGCCACACGGCGCCCTTGGCGGTCTTGCCCATCTTCTTGCCCTCGGAGTTGAGCAGCAGAGTGATGGTCATGGCGTGGGCGTCCTTGCCCAGCTTGCGGCGGATCAGCTCGGTGCCGCCCAGCATGTTGGACCACTGGTCGTCGCCGCCGAACTGCATGTTGCAGCCGTAGTGCTGGAACAGGTAGTAAAAGTCGTAGGACTGCATGATCATATAGTTGAACTCCAGGAAGGACAGGCCCTTCTCCATGCGCTGTTCATAGCACTTGGCCCGGAGCATGTTGTTTACGGAGAAGCAGGCGCCCACCTCCCGCAGCAGGTCAATGTAGTTGAGCTTCAGCAGCCAGTCGGCGTTGTTGACCATCTGGGCCTTGTCGGGGCCGAACTCGATGAAGCGCTCCATCTGCTTTTTGAAACAGTCGCAGTTATGCTGGATGGTCTCGGGAGTCATCATGCTGCGCATATCGGTGCGGCCGGAGGGGTCGCCGATATAGCCGGTGCCGCCGCCGATGAGGGCGATGGGCTTGTTGTCCGCCATCTGCAGGCGCTTCATCAGGCACAGGGCCATAAAGTGGCCCACATGCAGGGAGTCGGCGGTGGGGTCAAAGCCGATGTAGAACACGGCCTTCCCCTCGTTGACCATTTTGGAGATCTCCTCCTCGTTGGTCACCTGGGCAATGAGTCCGCGGGCTTTCAGTTCTTCGTAACAGGTCATCAGTCTTACTCCTTCTCTATCATTTATTTATTTTGCTCAAATTTGTATAACAGTGCGATTTCGGCACAGTCTGCCACAGAGGTCATTCAATCGCCCTTTCCCCGGCGTGCGCCCTGCGCTCCTGGATGCCCCGCAGGACATTATACCCAACCACGCCCAGGATCACAACGGCAGCGCCGGCCAGGGACAAGGCCCCCATGTGCTCCTGATAAAATACTGCCACCAGAATGGGGTTGAGCACCGGCTCGATGCCGGAGACCAAGCTGGCCGTGACGGCGGGCGTGGTTTTCAGGCCGACGGTCAGCAGAATATAGGCCACCGCCACCTGAAAGACCCCCAGCACCAGCAGACTGACCATGGGGACAAGAGAAAAATCCGTCTCCAGAGCCACAAAAGGCAGGCCCACCACGGCGCTGATCACGTCACCCCAAAAAACGGAGGAGATGGCGTCGCTGTCGGGCATGTCGTTCATCAGAAACACGCCGGCATAGGTCAGACCGGAGAGGAGGGCCAGCACATCCCCCGCCAGGCCGCCCCCGGACAGGCTGTCGGCAAAGCACAGGACAATGCCCCCCAGCACCACCGCGCAGGCCGCCAAATCCAGCCGTGCGGGCCGGCGCCGGAAGAAGAGGGCGGAGAGCAGCATGACAAAAATCGGGGCGGTGAACTGCAGCACGATGGCGTTGGCCGCGGTGGTCATTTTGTTGGCCACAGAAAACAGAATGTTGGTGCTGCACACGCACAGGGCCCCCAGCATCACCCAGCGATTCAGCCGGGGGCGGTGGCGGATGGCCAGCAGATAGCCGCCGATGACCACCAGGGCGATGGCGGTCCGGCCGCCGTTGATGGCCATGCCGCCCCAGGGAATGACCTTGATGCACAGCCCGCCGATGCTGTAAAAAACAGCGGCCAGGAATACCAGCAGCGGGCCCTTTTGCTTGCTTGACAAGGGAAACATCTCCTTATTTCATGAAAAAAACCTCTGTCCCGCCACGGGGACAGAGGGCACGAAAACATGCGGTACCACCTCTGAAGCGCCGCTTCCTCGCAAAAGCGGCCTCAGCGAGTCCGGAGACTCCTGCGCTGTAACGGGCGCAAGCCCGGCCTGTCCTCTACTGGGCCGGCATCCGGCTGTTCAAGCGGCTGCTCCAAGGGGTAATTTTACGCGGGACCCTCTCCCCCTTACACCGGCCGGGGGCTCTCTGGGCAGGGCTGACGCCGCGCTTGGCATCCTTTTCATCGCAGTAACGGCAATGTACCACAGTTTTTTCCCCTTGTCAACCCCTTACTTTGCGGGGGAACGGCGGGGAAAAAGCGGCGCGCCCGGGTGCGGCACCGGCGGACCACTCGGTTCTGCCTGCTTCAAATTTATCGAAAAACAATAAAAATATATTGACAATCAAAATCCGGAGTGCTAGACTTGAGCTGCAATCAAACAAAAAAACGGCCGTAATCCAGAGAGACACCGGCCGGGAGGAGGAAGGTTGTATGAAAACTGCCGCGTCCAGTCGGCTGGCAGGCGCACTGCGCGTGCTGGTCATCCTGACACTGATCTGTAATCTGCTCTGCCTGCTGCTGGTGCCCGGCGTCGCCGGCCTGCTCTCCGACGGCGGGCCGGACATGGTGCGCCGGGCCCTGGGAGCGGCCCTGAGCCTGCCTGGATACGAGGGGCAGGGCTTCCAGTCCCTGCCTATGTATTTTGCCGGCAGCCTGTGGAACGTTTGGCTGGACGGGGGCGCTGCTGTCCTTACGGTGTTCCTCTGGCTGTGCGGCCTGTGCACCGCGGTGATCCTGTGGCAGGCAAAGCTGGTATTGGACACCATTTTGAAGGGGGACCCCTTCCGCATGACCAACGCCAACGCCCTGAGACGGGCAGCGGTGTGCTGCTGGGTCATCTCGGGCGCGGCCCTGGTGCGGCTGATCCTGTGGCTGTGGGCGGAGGGCAACCCTGCCCCTCTGTTTACCTACAACGCCCTGTTTGTGCCCGGTTTCTTTATGGCGGGCCTGCTGTTCCTGGTCATGTCCGCCCTGTTCCGCCAGGCCGCGGCCCTTCAGGAGGACCAGAACCTGACTATCTGAGGGAGGCGGCGGTATGGCGATCCTTGTAAACCTGGACGTGATGATGGCAAAGCGCAAGATGTCCCTGGGGGAGCTGTCCCAGAAGGTGGACATCACCATGGCCAACCTGTCCA
>CALXGC010000124.1 GCA_944387755.1 uncultured Oscillospiraceae bacterium
CGGCGGGGTCGCCCTTGATGTTGTAGCCGGTGGTGGGGTTCTGCTGGTGGCCGGTCATGCCGGTGATGGAGTTGTCCAGGATGATGACGGTGGAGTTGGACTGGTTGTAGGCGATGTTGGCCAGGCCGGTCATGCCGGAGTGCATGAAGGTGGAGTCGCCGATGACGGCCACGGTCTTCCCCTCGCTCTGCGCCCCTCTGGCCTTATTAAAGCCGTGGATGCCGCTGACGGAGCCGCCCATGCACAAGGTCATGTCCATGGCGGACAGGGGGGCCACGGCGCCCAGGGTATAGCAGCCGATATCGCCCATGACGGTGCACTTGTTCTTGTTCAGGGTGTAGAACAGTCCCCGGTGGGGGCAGCCGGCGCACATGACGGGGGGACGGGGGGGAATGGCCTCGTCCAGGCTGGCGCCCTTATGTACCGGCAGGCCCAGCTTCCCGGCCACCAGGTTCTGGGAGAACTCCCCGGTGATGGGGAACATATCCTTGCCCACCAGGGCAAGGCCCAGGGAGCGGCAGTAGTCCTCGATGAAGGGGTCCAGCTCCTCCACCACGGCCAGGAGGCTGACGGAGGCGGCGAAGTCCCGGATTTTCTGCTCCGGCAGGGGCCAGACCATACCCAGCTTCAGGATGGGGAAGCGGTCGCCGCAGACCTCTTTGACGTACTGATAGGAGGTGCTGGAGGTGATGATGCCGATTTTGTGGTCGGAGCCCTCCTCCACGCGGTTCAGGCCTGTGGTCTCGGCAAAGGCGGCCAGCTTCTTCATGCGCTCCTCCACCACCGGATGGCGGCGGATGGCGTTGCCGGGCATCATGACGTACTTGCCGATGTTCTTCTCATAGGGCTTCATGGGGGGCTCCACCCGGCCGCTGGTCTCCACCAGGGACTGGGAGTGGGCAACGCGGGTGCACATCTTGATGATGACCGGGGCGTCAAATTCCTCGGAGATCTCATAGGCCTGCTTGGTGAAGGCCAGGGCCTCGGCGGAGTCGGCGGGCTCCAGCATGGGCAGCTTGGCGGCCTTGGCGTAGTGGCGGGAGTCCTGCTCGTTCTGAGAGGAGTGCATCCCCGCGTCGTCGGCCACCACGATGATCATGCCCGCGTTCACCCCGGTGTAGGACACGGTGAACAGGGGGTCGGCGGCCACGTTCAGGCCCACATGCTTCATGCCGCAGAAGGAGCGCTTTCCCGCCAGGGAGGCGCCGAAGGCGGTCTCCATGGCCACCTTCTCATTGGGGGCCCACTCACAGTAGATGTCGTCGAACTTGGCGGCCTCCTCCGTAATCTCGGTACTGGGTGTGCCGGGGTAGCTGGAGGCCACGCAGCACCCCGCCTCGTACAGTCCACGGGCAACGGCGGCGTTGCCCAGCATCAGTTGTTTCATGATTCTTTCTCCCTGCTTTCTTGAAAATTCTCCGGGCCTTACTTCTGGTCCAGGCCCTCCCGGATGATGATGTCCCGGACCACGCCCCCCGCGCCGTTCTCCAGCATGGAGCGGCGGACCCGGCTGATGGTGGCGCTGCTGGCCCCGGTCTTTTCCAGAATGTCCAGATAGACCAGACCCTGCTGAAGATAGACCGCCACGTCAAAGCGCTGCTCCATGGCCTGGAGCTCGGTGGGGGTACACAGGTCCTCGAAAAACCGGCGGCACTCGTCCAGGTCCCTCAGCTTCAAAATCGTCTCATACAGGGCCAGGCTGTGCTCCTTTCGCTCTGCCTTTGCCATTGTGCAGCTCCTTTCTCTCGGGGCCGGCTGACCGGCGGCCGGCCGGGCCATTCTTCCGTTTATATTAGCACAGTAAAGCGTTGAGGTAAACAGGAAATTTCCACTTTTGCGAACTTTTCTTTCCCGCCGCCGGAGGGAAAAACAGCCCTGCCGGGCGCTTCGGAGGGGAATGGAGCGCCGCTCTGTACAGAGGCGGGGGAGAGAGCGGCCTGTTTTCCTTGACAGAAAATACCCATGGGGGTATAATAGCCCAAACAAAAGATACCCATATGGGTATCGTGAGGAGGCGGAGTATGATCCGGTTTCTGGAGGCCCTGGCGTCCTGGGGCGGCGTAAAGCGGGACGTTGCGTTTCTGGCGCTCTCCGGCGGAGCGCTGGCGGTGAGTCTGATTGACCCGGCGCTGCTTCCCTTTCATCCGGCTTGGGTGGCCATTGTGCTGTGCGGCGCGCCCATCCTTCTGGAGGCGGTGATTGGACTGGTCACGGCCTTTGACATCAAGGCCGACGTGCTGGTGTCCATCGCCCTTGTGGCGTCGGTGGCCATTGGGGAGATCTTTGCCGCCGGGGAGGTGGCCTTCATCATGCAGCTGGGCGGCCTGCTGGAGGAGCTCACCGTGGCGCGGGCGCGGGCGGGGATCGAGCGGCTGGTCCGTCTGACCCCCCGCACAGCCCGGCGGCTGACAGAGAACGGCGAGGAGACGGTCCCGGCGGAGGCGGTTCAGAGGGGGGACCGGCTCCGGGTGCTGCCTGGGGAGACCATCCCCGTGGACGGCGTGATTCTCACCGGCCAGACCTCCGTCAACCAGGCCGTCATGACCGGGGAGTCCCTCCCGGTGGACAAGGGACCGGGGGACGAGGTGTCCAGCGGTACGGTGAATCAGTTCGGCTCCTTTGACATGGAGGCCTCCCGCGTGGGAGAGGACAGCTCCATTCAGCGCATGATCCGTCTGGTGCAGTCCGCCGACGCGGGCAAGGCCAAAATTGTGGGCCTGGCCGACCGGTGGGCCACCTGGATTGTGATCATAGCCCTGTCCGCCGCCCTGCTGACCTGGCTGGCCACAGGGGAGATCATCCGGGCGGTGACGATTTTGGTGGTGTTCTGTCCCTGTGCTCTGGTGCTGGCCACCCCCACCGCCATTATGGCGGCCATCGGCAACGCCACCCGCCACAGCTTTCTGGTGCGGGAGGGAGACGCCCTGGAGCGGCTGGCCTCTGTCACCCGCGTCACCTTTGACAAGACGGGGACCCTCACCCAGGGGACCCCGGCGGTGACGGCGGTGTGCGCCCTGGAGGAGTCCATATCCTGGCAGGAGGTGTACGCCCTGGCGGCAGGGGCGGAGGGGCGCTCGGAGCACCCCCTGGGGAAGGCGGCGGCGGCCTGCTGGCGCTCGGAGCACCCCGGCGAAGCGCCTCCCCAGGCGGAGGCGTTTCAGATGCTCCCTGGCCGGGGCGTCCGCGCCGTGGTGGACGGGCGCAGCATACTGGCGGGCAGCCGCGCCCTGCTGGAGGAGGAGGGCGTCCCGCTGTCCCCGGAGGGGGAGCGGCGGGCGGAGCCCTGGCTGAGGCAGGGCTGTACGCTGATCTATCTGGCGGCGGACGGACGGGCGGCCGGCTTTCTGGCCCTGGCGGACCAGGCGCGGCCCCAGGCGGCGGAGACCATTCAGGCGGTGAAGGCGGCGGGAGTGACGCCGGTGCTCCTCACCGGGGACCACGAGAACGCCGCCAGGCACATCGCCCAGGCCCTGGGCATTCAGGTCTATCAGGCCAACTGCCGCCCGGAGGACAAGCTGGCGTGGATTGGCCGCAGCCAGCAGGACCGTCAGCCGGTCTGCATGGTGGGGGACGGCATCAACGACGCCCCCGCCCTGAAAAAGGCCTGGGTGGGCATTGCCATGGGCGGAGTGGGCAGCGACATCGCTATGGACGCGGCGGACATCGTCCTGGTCAACGACGCGCTGGGGGAGCTGCCCCACCTGCTGCGCCTGTCCAAAAAAATGATGCGGACCATCCGGCTGAACCTGACCTTCTCCATGACGCTGAACTTCGCGGCCATCCTGCTGGCCATCAACGGCGCGCTCAACCCGGTGGTGGGCGCCCTGGTCCACAACGCCGGGTCGGTGCTGGTGATTCTCAACTCCGCCCGCCTGCTGGCCTTTGAGCGCCGCCGGAGACAAAGAGATTGAAAAAGCCGTCCGGGCTTTATCCCCCAGGGCAGTCAGTTCAGGGGAACGCAATCCCCTGCTTCAGACGCGGGGAGCGTCAATCCATTTCCAGATCTGCGCCGGCGGACGTGTCCGCACCCTCTCCGGCATCCGCGTTTGCCTCCGCACCGGCGGCGTCCGCCGCTTCCGAGACCGCTTCAGGTTCCGGAGCGGCGCTCTCAGTGGGGGCATAGGATTCCGCAATGCCGGGCAGCTCCGCGTCGGTTTGCTCCATCAGGGCGGCGTATTCTTCGCTGCTCATGGAGCTGCGGAGGCCGTCGCCGGGATTCTCGCCCTCAAAGGTCCCCAGCAGGGAAGCCGACAGGGCGTTCCACGACTCCTGATCCGCGTAGGATTCATTGGTAAAAGACAGGTGGATGATCTCCGTATGTCCATCTTCATATGTCACAGTGTCAGTAACCTGAAAGGCCTCCGGGCGGCTGCCGGGGCCGGCATGTTGCGGTGATTCCCCGGAGTGCGTTCCAGAGGACCTTGATAGGTGACGGCGCCTGTTTTGGGGTCAACCGAGCTGCTGTGCGCTGCTTTTCCCATATGCGTTACCTCCTGCTCCTGCGTCAGAAATCTCCTGTTTCTACTTTTTTATCATACCAAATAATAACCCGGCTGTCCATCAGCTTCCAGTTCCTGATTCCCGCTCAGCGCCCCGGCTCCGGAAGATGTCCGGGACCGGGGCGCTGATGAAAGAACAACGCCTTGAGAGGCGCAGTTTGTTATGATATACTAAAATCACTCGTATTTCATTCCAAATGCCAAGAGGAAACGCGTATGGAAACAGCTTTTAACGCACAATTGGCCGGCGGATACCGCAGCAAATCACAGATTGCCCGCGTCTTAACAGAGAACTGGACAAAGACGCATATGTATTGCCCGGTATGCGGATGGCCGGCCATTTCAAAATTCCCCAACAATAGAGCGGTTGCGGATTTTTATTGCCCAAACTGCAAAAATCAGTTTGAACAAAAGAGTAAAAACGGCGCGTTTGGAAATAAAGTCGCAGATGGAGCATACGGCACATTTATACAGAGAATCAGCAGCAATCACAATCCGGACTTTTTGCTGATGAGCTACTCTCTCACGAAAATGCGCGTAGAGGATATGTTTTTTGTTCCCAAATACTTTTTTGTGCCTGAAGTGGTTGAAAAGAGAAAGCCTCTGGCGGAGAGCGCAAAAAGAGCGGGCTGGGTTGGGTGCAATATCCTGCTGGATAAGATACCGGCGCAGGGCAGAATTGCCATCATTCAAAATGGCGTTGCTCTGCCCAAAGAGAGGGTCCTGAATCAGGTTGCATGGGCGCAGAAAGTAAAAACAGAGAATATTCTGGTTCGAGGCTGGCTGATGGATATTCTTCGCTGTGTGAATGCGATAGACGCCGGCAGCTTTACCCTGGAGATGGTCTATGCGTTTGAGGAGGAGCTGGCCCGCAGGCATCCGGATAACAACAATATCCGCGCAAAAATCAGGCAGCAGCTTCAGCAGCTGCGCGACCGCGGCATAATACGCTTTTTGGGAAATGGCCGCTATCAGAAAGAGGAGCAAAACCAGGAATAAAAATACGCCGGCCCCCGGAGACGACACAGTTTCCGGGGGCCGGCTGTTTGAATTGTGCTCAGCCCAGCCCCAGCGCCAAACCGATGGCGCGGACCAGGAAGGCGGCGGCGTAGGCCACGCCGATCTGCCAGCACACAGAGAACAGGGTCCACTTGACGCTGCCCAGCTCCTTGGCCATGGTGGAGGTGGCGGCCACGCAGGGGACGTAGAGCAGGATGAACACCAGCATGGAGAAGGCGGACAGGGGGGTGAAGCCGGTCATGGCTGCCGCCACCGCGCCGCCGGCGGCGGTGAGGGAGAAGCCGTAGAACATGGACAGGGAGGAGACCACCATCTCCTTGGCGATAAAGCCGGTGAGCAGGGCCACCGCCGCCTGCCAGAAGCCGAAGCCCAGAGGGGCGAATACAGGTGCGATGGCCGCGCCGATGGTCCCCAGCATGGAGTCCCCGGCGTCGGAGACCATTTTCAGGGAGAAGTCAAAGGACTGGAGCACCCACAGCAGCACCGACATGGCCAGAATCAGGGTGCCCGCCTTCACCAGAAAGCCCTTCACCTTCTGCCAGACGTGGGAGGCGATGTTCTCCATGGAGGGGAAGCGGTAGGGGGGCAGCTCCAGCACGAAGGGGGCGGGCTCTCCGGCAAACAGGGTGTGCTTGAACAGAATGCCGGAGAGAATGCCCACAATCATGCCGATGACGTACAGGCCGAAGACCACCAGTCCCGCCCAGGGGCCGAAGAAGGCCCCGGCAATCAGTCCGTACACCGGCAGCTTGGCGGAACAGGACATGAAGGGGATGAGGAGAATGGTCATGCGCCGGTCCTTCTCGTTCTCCATGGTCCGGGCCCCCATGATGGCGGGGACGGAACAGCCGAAGCCCATGAGCATGGGGATAAAGGCTTTTCCGCTCAGACCGAAGCGCCGCAGCAGCCGGTCCATAATGAAGGCCGCCCGGGACATATAGCCGGAGTCCTCCAGAAAGGACAGGAAGAAGAACAGCAGGGCGATCTGGGGCAGGAAGGACAGCACCCCGCCCACGCCGCCGATGATGCCGTCGCAGGCCAGGCTGACCAGCACATAGGGGGCCCCGGCGGCGGTGAGGGCCCCCTCCAGCCAGCCGGAGAACAGGTCCAGCAGGGCGCTCACCCCGTCCTGAAGCCAGGAGCCGAAGGGGCCGAAGGTGATGACAAACATCGCCAGCATGGCGCACAGGAACAGGGGCAGGGCGGTAAAGCGCCCGGTGACAATTTTGTCAATCCGCTCCGTGAGGGTGGGTCCCTGGGAGCCCCGGCCCTTCGTCACGGAGGCCGCTACCACGCCCTCAATGAAGCGGTAGCGGCTGTCGGCCACCAGGGTCTCCCGGTCGCCCAGGGTGCTGGAGGCCTCGTACTCCCCGATGATGGCGTCCAGCTTCTTTTGCACCTCCGGGGGCAGGTTCAGCGCTTTGGCCACAAGCCTGTCCCCCTCCAGCAGCTTAATGGAGGCCCAGTGGGCGGGGAGGCCGGCGGCGTAGGCGTAGTCGTGGATGAGCTCGCCCATGCGGTGATGGATGTCGTGGGTGAACGCGTCGTACAGGTCGTCAGGCTCATAGGTGACGCCAAGGTGCATCTGCCGGTGGGCCACCTGTAAGAGCTCGTCCAGCCCCTCGCCGGTCTTGGCGGTGATGGGGACCACCGGGATTCCCAGCTCCTTGGACAGGCGCTCCACGTCGATCCGGTCTCCCCTGGCCTTCACCTCGTCCATGAAGTTCAGGGCCAGGATCAACGGCCGCTCCAGCTCCAGCAGCTGGACGGTTAAGTACAGGTTGCGCTCCAGGTTGGTGGCGTCCACAATGTCGATGACGGCGTCGGGGCCCTGGCCGATGATGAAGTCCCGGGCGACAATCTCCTCCATGGAGTAGGGGGACAGGGAGTAAATGCCCGGCAGGTCCACCACGGTGATGGCCCGGTCCCCCAGGTGGGCGGTGCCCTCCTTCTTCTCCACGGTGACGCCGGGCCAGTTGCCCACGTACTGGTTGGAGCCGGTGAGGGCGTTGAAGAGGGTGGTCTTGCCGCAGTTGGGGTTGCCGGCCAGGGCGACCTTCATGGTGCGGGCGTCATGGGCGCTGTGGTCATAGGGCTGTTCGTGGTGCTCCAGCTCGTGGACGTGGTCCTGAAGCTGGCGGCGCTCCCGCTCCGGGTCGGGCGTTTCCCGCCGGGGGGCCTGCGTCCGGGCGGCGGGGCCGCCGATTTGAATCTGACCGGCGTCCTCCTTCCGCAGAGACAGTTCGTACCCCCGCAGGGACACCTCCAGGGGGTCCCCCAGGGGGGCGATTTTTGTCACCTTCACAAGGGTGCCCGGCGTCAGGCCCATGTCCACCAGCCGCCGCTTCACCGCGCCGGACTGGCCGCCCACGGACACAATTATGCCGCTCTCGCCGGGAGACAGGTCCCGCAGCGTGCGGCCTGCACGATCTTCCATAACAGCTTTCCCTCCAATTCTAACCTGATTATTTGCTTTCTCCCACGCTATTTTACCGGAAAGACGGTGGGTTTGCAAGAGACAACCTGACGGACTGCACGGCGGGCGGCGGGGCGCTTTTGGGGGAATTTTGCCGCGGGATTGACAGGCTCCTTTGACTCCGGTAGAATAAAAAGACAAAGCGCCCAAGGGTGCCCGGAACCTCCAGTGGAGGTTGGCCGGGAGAATAGGGAAGCGGGTGAGAAGCCCGCGCGGGACCGCCGCCGTAAGGGGGAGGGCCGCGTCCACACTGCCACTGCGGGGACTCGCGGGAAGGCGGACGCGGCGCAAGGAACCCAAGCCGGAAGACCTGCCCTGGGGAGTACATCTGTCCCTGGAGGGACAGGACCCGCCCCCGGACGGACCAAACGGGAGGGCGGAGACCATAGGCCGCTCCGCATCAGGATTGGCTTTGTGTTCTGTACCCCTCCAGCGAAAACGCTGGAGGGGTTTTTGTGGGGCGGAACAAGGAGGAAGTTATATATGACCAAGCGAGAACAATGTCTGCTGACCCTGTCCCTCGCCCTGGCCCTGGCCTTTGGAGTCCCACAAAGCGCCGCGGCCATGCACATTGCGGAGGGGTATTTACCTGCGGGGGACTGCGTTGCCTGGGGAGCGCTCTGTATCCCATTTGTGGCCTGGGGGCTGATTAAAATCCGCCGTCTGGCGCAGAGGCAAAGGAGCGCGCTGGTACTGCTGGCTATGGCAGGGGCCTACGCCTTCGTCCTCAGCGCCCTGAAAATTCCCAGTATCTCCGCCTCATCCAGCCACCCCACCGGCACCGGCCTGGGGACCGTCCTGTTCGGCCCCGCCCCTATGGCGGTGCTGGGGATGATCGTGCTGGTGTTCCAGGCCCTGCTGCTGGCCCACGGGGGACTGACTACCCTGGGGGCCAATACCTTCAGCATGGCTGTCGCCGGCCCCCTGGTGAGCTGGGGGATCTGGCGGCTGTGCGGCCTTCTGCGGGTGAACCGGCGCGTCTCCGTTTTCCTGGCCGCCGCCCTGGGGGACTTTTTTACCTACTGTGTCACCAGTCTCCAGCTGGCCCTGGCCCATCCCAGCGCCGCCGGCGGGGTGATTTCCGCAGCGGTAGAATTTCTGGGCATATTTGCCGTGACCCAGATCCCTCTGGCCGTCATCGAGGGCCTGGTGACGGCGGCGGCGGTGCTGGCTCTGGAGCAGTGCGCCCAGCCGGAGCTGCGGTTGCTGAAAAGCTGGAATGAGAGGAGGGCTATAAGATGAGCCGGACCTGGAAGCTGTTTTTCGCCCTTTTGCTTGCCGCCGCGCTCATCGCGGCGCTCCCCCTGGCCCTTCTGAGGGATACGGAGTTTGCCGGGGCCGACGGAGCGGCGGAGGAGGTGGTCCAGACTCTGGACCCGGAGTACACTCCCATTGCGGAACCCCTTCTGGAGCCCCCCGGCGGGGAGACGGAGAGCCTGCTGTTCTGCCTCCAGGCTGCCATAGGGGCCGGTGTGCTGGGCTTCGGCTTCGGCTGGCTGTTCGCCCGAAAGAAGTACCAGGAGAGCGGGGTGTTCTCCGCTGCCGCAGGGGAGCGGATGCCATGACCGTTCGTGGGTTCCTGACGGCGGCGGTGCTGGCCCTGCTGGGCTGGGGCAGGATGCCGCGGTTTTTCCTGCTGGCAGGCAGTCTGTCCCTGGGCCTCCTGCTGGCCTGGGCCAGCCGGAAGGCAGAACATTTCCACGCCCTGGAGCTGGTGGACCGGATGGCCCAGGCCTCTCCCCTCTCGGCGGTCCCCCCGGAGCTGAAGGGGCTCCCCTGCCTTGCCGGCCTGCTGTGCTGCGCCTCTGGGGCGTCAGTCCTCCTGCTTCTGGCCCTGTGGGGGAGCGCAGTGCTGGTCCTCCGCCTCCTGGGCGGGGTCCCCCTCCGGCGGTATCTGCGGCTGCTGACCCTGCCGGGGGCCTTCCTGCTGCTGGGGGCGCTGGCCCTGGCGGTGGACCTGGGACCGGCTCAGGGGGCGGTGCTGGCTCTGCCGGTGCCGGGGGGTGTTCTGTCGGTGACGGCGGAGAGCCAGCGCCGGGCTGTTCTTACCACTCTGAGGGCCTTCGGGGGCGTGTCCTGGCTGTATGCCCTGGTCCTCACCACCTCCATGGGACAGATTTTGGACCTGTTCCGCCGCCTGAAGCTGTCCAAAACCCTGGTGGAGCTGATGTTTCTCACCTACCGGTACCTGTTCCTCCTGTGGGGACTGATGGAGGTCATGACCCAGGCGGCCCGGTGCCGCTTGGGCTGGCGCGATCTCTCCGCCGGGGTGCGCACCTCGGGGGCGGTGGCCGCGGTGCTGCTGGGCCGCTCCCTGGGACAGGCCCGGCGGTCCCTGGCGGCCATGGAAGCCCGGTGCTGGAGGGGGGACGTGTCCCTGGAAGGGCCGGGCCGCGCCCCCCTCGCCCCCGGGCAGGTGCTGGCCTCCGCCGGCCTGTCCGCCGGTCTGATTTTCATGTCCCTGTGGGCCCGGAGAGGAGGTCTCCTTCCATGGCTCCCATGTTAGAACTGAAGCACCTCACCTGCTCCTATGACCTGGAGGCCCGCCCCGCCCTCCGGGATGTGTCCCTGGCCCTGGAGCCGGGGGAGCGGCTGGCCCTGCTGGGCCCCAACGGGGCGGGCAAGTCCACCCTGTTCCTGGCCGCCCTGGGCCTGCTCCCCCTGGAGGCGGGCGAGGTATGGCTGGAGGGGCGGCGGGTAGACCTGAAAAAACGCCGGGAGACTGACCGGCTCCGATCCTCCGTAGGGCTGGTGTTCCAGAACCCGGACGACCAGCTCCTGGCCCCCACGGTAGAGGGAGAGGCCGCCTTCGCTCCCCGAAACCTAGGCCTGCCGCCGGAGGAGGTCCGCCGCCGGGTAGACCAGGCTTTGGCTGCCTGCGGCCTGGAGGACTGCCGCCGCCGGACGCCCCACCAGCTCTCCGGCGGAGAGAAGAAACGGGCGGCTCTGGCGGGGGTGCTGGCCATGGAGCCGAAAGTCCTGTTGCTGGACGAGCCGGCGGCAGGTCTGGACCCGGCGGGTCAAATCCGGCTGGATGCGCAGCTAGAGACGCTCCGCCGGGCGGGAATCGCCGTCCTGCTGTCTACCCATGACGTGGACTTCGTATGGCGGTGGGCAGACCGGGCGGCGGTGCTGCTGGAGGGCCGGCTGGCCGCCTTGGGGACACCAGAGGAAATTTTTGACCGGGGAGGCGTTTTAGACGGGTGGAATTTTCCACAGCCTGTGGTATACTGGATTGGGAAAAAACTGGGGATGTCTCCCCTTCCCCGCAACCGAAAGGAGTTGGAACAGCGATGGGAGGAAGTAAAGCGCTGCTGATTGTCAGCTTCGGCTCCGCCTCAGAGGAGGCCCGCGCCCTGGACATCGGCGGGGTGGAGGGGGCCCTCCGCCGCCGCTGTCCGGAGCTGGCCTTTGCCCGCGCCTACACCAGCCCCACCATCCGAAAAATCCTGACCGGGCGGGGGGAGCAGATTCCCAGCCTGGAGGAGGCCCTGGAGGCACAGGCGGCCGCGGGAACAGAGCGGCTGTGTATCCTGCCCACCCACCTGCTGCCCGGCTTTGAGTATGACGCCATCCGTGCGGCGGCGGAGGGCTTCCGCCCCAAATTCCGGGACCTGCGCCTGGCAAAGCCCCTGCTGGGGGATACGGAGCTGGTCCGCGCCCTGGCCCAGGTGCTTATGGACCGGTTCCATAAGCTGTTGGGACAGACGGTGATTTTTGTGGGCCACGGGACGGCCCACCCCGGCAACCTGATCTACCCCGCCCTCCAGGGGGTGTTCGCCCTGCACAACCGCGGCGATCTGCTGGTGGGGACGGTGGAGGGCTGGCCCGGCCTGGAGGACCTGCTGCCCGTCTTGAAACGCCAGGGGGCGGAGCGGGCGGTGCTGGTCCCGCTGCTTCTCACCGCCGGAACTCACGTGGGGGAGGACATTGCCGGCTCCGGCCCGGAGAGCTGGAAAAGCCGCCTGGAGGAGGCGGGCCTTGTTGTCCACCCCGTTTTAGAGGGCCTGGGCCGCCTGCCCCAGGTGCAGGCGCTGTATGTGCGGCGGCTGGAGGAAATACTGTAGGGGCGGCCCTTGCGGCCGCCCGCCCCCTCGTGAAAGGGGGACGCCGCCGAAGGCGGCGGGTGGATTCCCAAACGACGGGCGCGCCGGGGTCGTCGCGCCCCACACACATGTCCGTTGCTACCGTAGGGGCGGCCCTTGCGGCCGCCCGCCCCCCTTGTGAAAGGGGGACGCCGCCGAAGGCGGCGGGGGATTGTGTCACGGCGGGCGCACAATGTGCGCCCCTACTGTCCGCCCCTGCAAAATTCCCGGAAAGGAGCGCCTTATGGCTTTTGAGCACTACATCCAATCCGGCGGAAAGCGCCTGCGGTGCGGGTATACCACCGGGACCTGCGCGGCTCTGGCCGCCAAGGGGGCGGCGGAATTGCTGCTGACCGGAAGAGCGCCGGAGACCGTATCGCTCCGCACGCCCAAGGGGTGGGTGGTGGAGGTCCCCCTGGAGGGGCCCCGCCTGGAGAATGGGACCGCCTCCGCCTTTGTCACCAAGGACGGAGGAGACGACGTGGACGCCACCCACGGCCTGGCCATTGCCGCCGCCGTCACCCGGCAGCCGGGAAGGTCGCTTACCCTTCAGGGGGGCGAGGGAGTGGGCCGGGTCACAAAGCCCGGCCTGGACCAGCCGGTGGGGGCGTGGGCCATCAACTCCACCCCCCGGCGGATGATTTTGGAGGCGGTGGACGCCGTCCGGCGGGCGCTGGACGCGCCGGGAGGGCTGCGCATTACCATCTCCGTCCCCGGTGGGAGGGAGGCGGCAAAAAAAACCTTCAACCCCCATCTGGGCATTGAGGGCGGCATTTCCATTTTGGGCACCTCCGGCATTGTGGAGCCCATGAGCGTCCAGGCCCTGGTGGACGCCATGGCCCTGGAGCTGCGTCAGGCCGCCGTCTCCGGAGAGCGCCGCCTGATTCTGACCCCCGGCAATTACGGCGCGGAGTTTCTGCGCTCCGGCGCGCTGGAGATTCCCGCCGGGATTCCCGTCATAAAATGCGCCAACTTCGTGGGGGAGGCCCTGGACAGCGCGGGTCTGGAGGGCTTTCGGGAGATTCTGCTGGTGGGGCACATCGGGAAATTTGTCAAACTGGCGGCGGGAATTTTCAACACCCACTCCCGGCAGGCGGACGGGCGGGGAGAAATTTTCTGCGCTCACGCTGCCCTGTGGGGGGCGGACCGGGAGACGGCGCGGGCGCTGATGGACAGCCCCACCGCCGGCCGCTGCCTGGAAATTTTACAGGAACGCCAGCTGCTCAAGCCGGTGATGGGCTCCATCCTGGACGCCGTGCAGGTCCGCCTGGACCGGCGGACAGGGGAGAGCGCACAGGCGGGGGCGGCGCTGTTTCACAATCAATACGGCCTGCTGGGGATGACCCGGAGGGCGGAGGAGATTCTTTCGGCATGGAACAAAAAAATGTAGGAACGTTTTATGGGGTGAGCGTGGGGCCCGGCGACCCGGAGCTGCTCACCCTGAAGGCGGTGCGGGTGCTCCAAAAATGTCCGGTGCTGGCCGCGCCGCAGACTGCCTCCGGGGCCATGACCGCCCTGGACATCGCCCGGCAGGCGGTGGATTTGACAGGTAAGCGGCTGCTTCCCCTGTTTTTTACCATGTCCCATGACAGGGCGAAACAGCGGGAGGCCCACCGGGCCGCCGCGGAGGAAGTGCGCGCCTGTCTGGAGGCGGGACAGGATGTGGCGATGGCCGTCCTGGGGGACGTGTCCATCTTCTCCACCTACTGCTACCTCATGGAGATTTTAAAGGCGGAGGGGTTTCCCTGCGTGATGATCCCCGGCGTCACCAGCTTCTGCGCCGTGGCCGCCCGGCTGGGCCGGAGCCTTGCCGGGGCCGGCGCTCCGCTGCATATCCTCCCCGGCGGCGAGGGGGCGGAGGAGAGCCTGGACCTGCCCGGCGGGAAGGTTTTGATGAAGGCGGGAAAGCGCTATCCCCAGCTTCTGGAGGAGCTGGACCGCCGGGGGCTTCTGGCCCAGGCGGGCATGGTGGAGAACTGCGGCCTTCCCGGCGAGCGGGTGTTCCCCTCCCTGGAGGAAAAACCGGCGTCCTCCGGCTATTTTACGACCATTATTTTACCGTAAGGAACGGCGGGAGGGGCAAGCCCCTCTCCTGCGGTTTTCAAAAAACGTTTCAGGATTGGGCAGGGGAGGCTCTTGGGCCTTCCGCCGGGATTCGCGCCGGGAGCGTTGGTTGGGAAACGGCAGGAGGCGGCGAAGTTCTCCTGGAAATTTGAAGTGCGAAAAGGAGGTCTCCCCATGGTCCACTTTGTCGGCGCCGGTCCCGGAGGGCCGGATTTGATTACCCTCCGGGGGGCGGAGCTGCTGAAAAGAGCGGACTGCGTGATATACGCCGGCAGTCTGGTGAATCCCGCCCTGCTGGGCTTTGTCCGGGAGGGCGCGCCCATATATAACAGCGCCCGCATGACCCTGGAGCAGGTGCTGGAGGTTTTGGAAAAAACCGAGGCCTCCGGCGGGGACTCCGTGCGCCTGCACACCGGGGACCCCAGCGTGTACGGGGCTGTGCGGGAGCAGATGGACGCCCTGGACCGGCGGAACATTCCATGGGACGTGACGCCGGGGGTGTCCTCCTTCTGCGCCGCCGCCGCCGCTCTGGGGGCGGAGTACACCCTTCCGGGGGTGAGCCAGAGCGTCATCCTCACCCGCATGGCGGGGCGCACCCCGGTACCGGAGGGGGAGTCCATCGCCGCCCTTGCGGCCCACGGCTGCACCATGGTGATTTTCCTGTCCGCCGGTATGCTGGAGGAGCTGGCCGGGGAGCTTCTGAAGGGAGCCTATACGGAAAAGACCCCGGCGGCTCTGGTGTACAAGGCTGCCTGGCCGGAGGAGAAGGCCGTCCGCTGCACTGTGGGGACTCTGGCCCAGGCGGGGCGGGAGCACGGGATTTCCAAGACCGCCCTGGTGCTGGTGGGGGACTTCCTGTCGGACGGGTATCAGAGAAGCCTGCTGTACCACCCCGGCTTCTCCACAGAATTCCGTGCCGGAGACGGCACGGCGGAGAAAAAACCATGAAGCTGGAGCTGATTGCCTTTACAGACCGCGGAAACGCCCTGGCCCAAGCGCTGGCGGAGGGCCTGAACCGGGCCGGCCACACCGCCGCCTGTACCCGCCGGGAGGGGCAGAGGGCGGGGGAGTGGGCCCAGAGCGCCTTCCATCGTGCCCAGGGGCTGATTTTTGTGGGGGCTGTGGGGATTGCCGTGCGCTCCATCGCCCCCCTGCTGGGACACAAGAGCACGGACCCGGCGGTGGTGGCGGTGGACGAGAGGGGCGGCTTCGCCGTCCCCATTCTCTCCGGCCATCTGGGGGGCGCCAACGGCCTGGCCAGGGAGATTGCCGCCCTTCTGGGGGGACAGGCGGTGATTACCACCGCCACCGACCTGAACGGTGTGTTCGCCGTGGACCAGTGGGCCAGAGCACAGGGGCTCTTTGTCCGCAATCCGGAGAAAATTGTGGACGTCTCCGCCGCTCTCCTGGCGGGGAAGCGGGTCTCTTTTTGGTCCCGCTGGCCGGTGGCCGGGGAGATGCCGGACGGGCTTGTCTGGGCGGAGCGGGAGGCGGCGGAGGTTGCGGTGGACTGGACGGACGGAGCCGCCCCTGCAAAGCCGCCTCTCTGGCTGTGTCCCAGGACCCTGCGGCTGGGGATGGGATGTAAGAAGGGGGCCTCTCCGGAGGCCGTCTGCGGCCTGGCGCTGGAGGTGCTGAAGGGGGCGGGAGCGCCCTGTCAGGCGGTGGAGGCGGTGTGCACCATCGGCCTGAAGAAGGACGAGCCCGGCCTGCTGGCCCTGTGCCGGGGACTGGACGTCCCCCTCGCAGGCTATTCCGCCGGAGAGCTGGCCCGGATACCGGGGCGCTTCACCGCCTCCCCCTTCGTAAAGAAGGCCGTCGGGGTGGACAACGTGTGCGAGCGCTCCGCTCTGGCGGAGGGGGGGACGCTGCTGGTGAAGAAGACCGCCCGAAACGGCGTCACGGCGGCGCTGGCCGGGCGGACGCCGGACTTGAACTGGAGGACTTGAGATGAAGCGCCTGTACGTCATTGGAATGGGCCCCGGCGGAGGGGACCAGCTCACCCCCCAGGCCCGGCGGGCCCTGGAGGACTGCGCCGTCCTGTGCGGCTACGCCGGCTATCTGGAGCTGGCCGGACCCTTTCAGGAGGGAAAGGAGCTCCTCTCCACCCCCATGACCCAGGAGCTGGAGCGCTGCCGGCTGGCCCTGGCGCGGGCGGCGGCGGGACAGACCACCGCCCTCATTTGCAGCGGGGACGCCGGCGTGTACGGTATGGCCGGACCGGTGCTCCAGCTGGCGGAGCGCTTTCCGGAGGTGGAGGTGGAGGTGGTCCCCGGCGTCACGGCGGCCCTGGCGGGGGCGGCGGTTTTGGGCGCGCCCCTGATGCACGACTTTGCGGTGATCTCCCTGTCCGACCTGCTCACCCCCTGGCCGGTGATTGCAAAGCGGCTGGACTGCGCCGGGGCGGGGGATTTTGTGGTGTGCCTCTATAATCCCATGAGCAAAAAGCGCCGGGACCGCCTGCAAAGGGCCTGTGACATCCTGTTAAAGCACCGGGGAAGAGATACCGTGTGCGGCTGGGTGAAGAACATCGGCCGGGCGGGGCAGGAGAAGCGGCTGCTGACCCTGGCCGGACTGCGGGAGGAGCAGGTGGACATGTTCACCACCGTGTTCATCGGCTCCCAGTCCACCCAGAACCGGTCCGGGAGGATGGTAACGCCCAGGGGGTACGAGAGAAAAGAATGAAAATTGTGATTTTCGGCGGGACCACAGAGGGACGCCTGCTGGCCCAGGCCCTCTCAGAGCGGAAAATTCCCGCCGCGGTCTGCGTGGCCACAGAGCTGGGGGCGGAGGAGCTGGCCGGACTGCCCGGCATTGTCCCTCTGACGGGGCGGAAGACCCAGGGGGAGATGGAGGCGCTGCTGCGGGACGCGGAGCGGTGTGTGGACGCCACCCACCCCTATGCAACGGAGGTCTCCCAAAATATCCGGGCGGCCTGCGGGGCGGCGGGCGTTCCTCTCCGCCGCCTGCTGCGCCGGGAGAGCGGCTGCCCTCTGCCGCCGGACAGCGTGGCTGCAGACAGCGCCCAGGCCGCCGCCCGGTTTTTGGAGGCCAGGACGGGCAATGTCCTTCTGGCCACCGGGGCAAAGGAGCTGCCCGCCTTCGCCGCCCTGGACCGGGAGCGGCTGTTTCCCCGGGTGCTGCCGGTGGAGGAGAGCCTCTCCGCCTGCCGCCGGGCGGGCATTCCCACAAAAAATATCATCGCCCTCCACGGGCCCTTCTCCCAAAAGCTCAACGAGGCGCTTCTGGAGCAGCATCATATCCGCTGGCTGGTGACGAAGGACGCAGGCGCGCCGGGAGGCTTTGGGGAAAAAGCCGCCGCCGCCTGGAGGACCGGGGCGGCTCTGGTGGTGATCCGCCGGCCGGAGGAGGCGGGGGAGGGCTTTGAAGAGATTTTGAACTGGCTGTTGCGCTGACGGGCGGCCCCAGGCCGCCTCTGGGTCAGAGAGGAGGATTGCCATGGAAGTTACGCTGGTTGGGATGGGGCCCGGACACATCTCTCAAATCACGGCGGCGGCGGCGGACGCCCTGGCGCGGGCGGACTGCCTCATCGGGTCCCGGCGGCTGCTGGAGGAGTGCCCGCTGGCCCAGGACGCGCCCCGGATACACGCCGTCAAGGCGGCGGAGATTCTGGAGGCGCTGGAACAGCAGAGCTGGCGGGCCCCCTGCGTGCTCTACGGCGGGGACGTGGGCTTTTACTCCGGTGCGCGGGCGCTGCTCCCCCTGCTGAGAGAAAAAAATATCCCGGCGCGGGTGCTGCCGGGAATTTCAAGCGTGCAGTATTTCGCCGCCCGCCTGGGGCGGCCGTGGCAGGACTGGGCGCTGGTCTCCGCCCACGGCCTGGTGTGCGACCCGGTGGGGGAGGTGCTGTCCGCACAGGGCCGGCCGGTGCTCTTCCTCACCGGGGGCGCGGGGGGCGCGGGGGAGCTGTGCCAGCGGCTGGCCCAGGCCGGCCTGGGGGACCTCACCGCCACGGTGGGGGAGGACCTGTCCTATCCGGAGGAGCGCGTCCGCTCCGGGCCGGTGGGCGAGCTGGCCGGCCGGGAGATCTCCCCCCTTTCGGTGCTGCTGGTGGAGGGCTTTCGCCCGGCGGCGGCGCCCCGCTCCCAGGGGATGGACGACGGCTGCTTTCTCCGGGGCGGCGTGCCCATGACCAAGCAGGAGGTGCGGGCCGCCGCCCTGGCCAAGCTGGAGGTGCGGGACGGGGAGACCTATTGGGACGTGGGGGCGGGCACAGGCTCCGTCTCGGTGGAGCTGGCTCTGCTGGCCCCCCGCAGCGCCGTCTATGCGGTGGAGTGCCGGGAGGAGGCCTGCGCCCTCATCCGGGCCAACCGGGAGCGGTTCGCCGCCTATAACCTGGAGCTGGTGGAGGGGCGGGCGCCGGAGGCCCTGGAGCTGCTGCCCGCCCCGGACGCGGTGTTTATTGGGGGGAGCGGCGGGGAGCTGCTGCCCATTTTGGAGCAGGCGGTCAGGCGCAACCCCGCCGTCCGGGTGTGCGTCGCCGCCATCGCGGTGGAGACCCTGGGAGTGGCGGTGGCCGCCCTCACCCAGCTGGAGATGGGGCCGGCGGTCGCCCAGATCACCGCCGCCCGCAGCCGCCCGGCGGGGGGGCTGCATCTGATGATGGGACAAAATCCGGTGTGGCTTGTCACCGGGCGCAGGGAGGCGGAGGTATGACGGAACACAGGCTTCCCCTGGACATCGAGGGGGAGAGTATGCGCATCATTCAGGCGGAGCTGGACAGGCGGGGGATTGTCCTGCCGCCGGACCGGGCCGCGGTGATAAAGCGGGTGATTCACACCACGGCGGATTTTGATTTTGCGGAAAATCTGCGGTTTACGCCGGGGGCGGCGGCGGCGGGGGAGGCGGCCCTGAGGGCGGGGACGGCCATTGTCACCGACACCAACATGGCCCGCGCCGGGGTGAATCAGACGGCCTGCCGGCGGCTGGGGGTGGAGTGCCGGTGCCTGATGGCCGACCCGGAGACGGCCCGGCTGGCCGGAGAGATGGGCGTGACGCGGGCGGCGGCGGCGGCGGAGCGCTGGGCGCGGGAGTGCCCGGAGGCCGTCTTCGCCGTGGGCAACGCCCCCACCGCCCTGCTGCGCCTGGCGGAGCTGATAGAGGCGGGGGCCCTCCGCCCCGCCCTGGTCATCGGGACGCCGGTGGGCTTTGTCAACGTGGAGGAGAGCAAGGCGCGCATCTGGGCCGTGTGCAGGGAGAGAGAGATCCCCGCCATCACGGCCATGGGCCGGAAGGGGGGATCTCCTGTGGCGGCCGCCGTGTGCAACGCCCTGCTCTACCGGGCGGCGGGGATGCGGTGAGAGCTCAGACCCGCCGGGGCAGCAGCACGGTGAAGGCGCTGCCCTGGTCCTCCACGCTGCTGACCTGGATGGTCCCGCCGCACAGCTCCACAATGCGCCGCACAATGGACAGCCCCAGCCCCAGGCCCTTGCCGCCGGACCTGGACGCGCTCCCCTGGTAGTACTTGTCGAAGATGTGGGCACGCACCTCCTCCGACATGCCGATGCCCGTGTCGGCCACCGTCACCGCCAGCTCTCCGGGGCGGTTTTCCAGGGTGACGGTGATCTCGCCCCCCTCCGGGGTGTATTTCACCGCGTTGTTCAGCAGGTTGAGCCACACGTGGCGCATAAGCTCCTCGTTGCCGTCGTACTCCGCCGGCTCCAGGCTGGCGGTGAAGGAGATCTCCTTCTTCTCCCAGGAGGGGGAGAGGAGGATGGCGCAGCGCTTAATCTGCTCGTCCAGGGAGTAGGGGCGCTTTTCGGCGATGAACTGCTGGGACTCCAGCTTGGTGAGCAGCAGGGCGCTGTTGGCCAGACCGGCCAGGCGGGAGGACTCGCCGATGATGATCTGCAAATACTGCTCCCGCTCCTCCGGGGTGGTCTCCGGCTCCCGCAGCAGCTCGGCGAAGCCCTTGATGGCGGTGATGGGGGTCTTGAACTCGTGAGAGAAGTTGTTGATGAAGTCGTCCCGAAGGGTCTGAATGCTCTGGAGCTCCTGGGACATCTTGTTGAAATCCTCGTAGGCGGCCTCCAGGGGGCCGCCTTTTTTCGGGTCCAGGCGGCGGGAGAAGTCCCCCTCGGCCACCGCCTTCAGGCCGCCGGTGAGGCCGGAGACCAGGTGGTTGAAGTGCCGGCTGAACAGGGTGGAGGTGATTCCCACAATGGCCCCCATGATGACCAGCCCCCAGAAGACCAGGGTGGAGGACCTTGGCGTCCCGACCCAGTACAAGGTCCCCCAGACGTGGAGCAGGACGAAAACCAGCGCGGAGGTAAGCGTGACAATGACGGACTCCAGGGCCAGCCACCCGGCCAGCTCCTTCCGTTTTTTACAGGGCGCGCGTCTCACGGCTTCTCCCCCTTTGTGATCTCCGCCTTGTACCCCAGCCCCTTGATGGTGACGATGTGGAATTCCGGGATGTGGCGCAGCTTATTGCGCAGGCGGCTGATGTGGGTCTTCACCGTATCCTCGCCGCTTTCGGAGTCATAGCCCCAGATGCCGTCCAGAAGCTGGTTCCGGGTAAAAATCTGCCCCGGATAGGACAGCAGCTTATAGAGCAGCTCAAACTCTTTTTTGGGCAGCTCCAGGACCTCGCCCTCCCGCGCGACGGTGTAGGCGCTGGAGTCCAGCACCACCGGTCCCACCACAATCTTCCGCTCGCTGGCAATGCGGGAGCGGCGGAGCAGGGCGTTTAAGCGCCAGATGAGCTCCTCATAGTTTACCGGCTTGGTCATATAGTCGTCAATGCCGGAGGAGAACCCCTCCCGCTTGTCCTCGAAGGACTGCTTGGCGGTGAGCAGAAGCACCGGAATCTGGTTGCCCTGCTCCCGCAGGGTTTTTACCAGGGTATAGCCGTCCATCCGGGGCATCATCACGTCGGCGATAATCAGGTCCACCGCCCGCCGCTCCAGCACCTCCAGGGCCTCCAGCCCGTCCTGGGCGGCGATCACCGTAAACTGGTGCTTCAGCTTCGCCGTGGTCAGCAGGCGCATGGAGGCCTCGTCCTCCACCAGCAGAATGGTTGCCACGCCCCTCCACTCCCTTTCTTTCGCCCGCGGGGCCGCGGAGAGGCGCCGCGGGCGGTTGTGTGGTTCCAGTATAGCCGTCCGGCGCTCTCCCGTCAAACGGCGGCCAATTTTGGGGAACCATACCGCTTCCAGGTAAACCCAAGGTAAACTCCCATAAAAATTCCGGCGGTTTGGCGCTCCTGCCGGGGAGAGCGGGAGGACTGCCGGGAAACTTTGGGCAGCCTGCCCAGAGAATGGTTTACCGTGAGTTTACCTTCAGCGGCTATTCTATACCCTGCAACAGCCTACGAAAACGATGGAGGAATTGCCCATGAGACGACACATCGCCCTGCTGCTGGCCGTTCTGACCGCAGTGGGTACCATGACGGCCCCCGCCCTGGCTGCGGAGGCGGAGGAGAGCGAAGCGGTTCAGGAGACGGCGCAGGAGACGGCGCAGGAGACGCCCGCCCCCGACCCGGAGGGCACGGTGAGCTGGGCCAATCTGGACCGGCGCATCCGGGAGGGGAGCCTGAGCGCCCTGATGCTCACGGAGAATATCGCCGGCATTGAGAACCTCGACTATGAACAGATGCGCGAGGACCTGCGCAAGCAGCTCAACGACATCGCCGGGGCCCAGTGGGGACTGACTCTGGTGGGGGGCAGCATGGCCGCCAGCTCCCTGGACCAGGCCTACGACGCCCTGCGGGATACGTTTGACGACCTGAAGGACGGTGAAATTCAGGCGGACAACGCCGACGTGGTCTGGCAGCTGGAGGACACTGTGAACCAGGTGGTCTCCGGGGGCGAGACGCTGTACATCACCCTCCTGGACCTGGAGCAGCAGGCCGCCGACGGCCGGCGGGGCCTGGACGCCCTGGACCGGAGCCTGGAGGAGCTGCGCCTGCGGGAGCAGCTGGGCCAGGTGTCCCGGCAGACGGTGGCGGAGGTGGAGCAGACCCGCGCCAGCACCGTCAGCCAGCTGAACACCCTGGACAGCGCCATCTCCACCTATAAGCTTCAGCTGGAGAACCTCGTCGGCGCGGCCCCCACCGGAGAGATTCAGCTGGGCGCGCTGCCCGCTCCGGGGGAGGACGGCTGGGAGGCCCCCGACTATGCGGCTGATTTAGAGGCCGCCAAGGCGGCCAGCTGGACCCTGCGGGATGCGAAAAACACCCTGGACGACGCCCAGGAGGCCTGGGACGACGCCCAGGACGACTACCGCGCCCCCAGGAAGGCGTATATGCTCCAGCAGGCGGAGCACACCTGGAACGCCGCCCAGCTCACCTACCAGTCCACGGTGCAGAGCTTTGAGACCAGCTTCAAGAGCCTCTACGACTCCCTGGCCAGCTATGAACAGGCGCTGGAGAGCGCCCAGTCCGCCCTGGCCTGGCAGCAGACCCTTCTGGACACCGCCCAGCGGAAATATGAGCTGGGCCTCATCTCCCGCTCCGACCTGCTCACCGCCCAGGACGACGCGGCCGCCGCCCAGTCCGCCGCGGACGGGGCCTGGCGGGACCTGTTCGCCGCCCGGAACAGCTACCGCTGGGCGGTGGAGACCGGACTGCTGTCCGGCGCCCAGGGATAAGCGGCAGAATCCCGCCCGGAAGAACTGCCGGAACAGACGGGCGGCCCTGGGCCGCCCCTACCCCAATGAAAGGATGGAATACGCGACCATGAACCGTAAAGTATCCGCTCTGCTGTGCTGCGCGCTGGCGCTGACGCTGGCCGGCTGTCAGGAGGAGGCGGAGGAGCCTCTGCTGGACCCCACGGTGACGGTGGAGACCGCCGCCGCCCAGACCGGCGATTTGAGCACCGAGAGCACATACATCGGCACCATCTCCGCCGAGGGCACCGCCAGCGTGGTGGCCATGGTGTCCGGCAACGTAGAGCAGGTGGCCGTCTCTGTGGGAGACGCCGTCGCCGCCGGGGACCTGCTGTGCCGCTTTGACGACGAGAGCGCCCGCCTCACCCTCCAGAACGCCCAGGCGGCGGTGAACAGCGCCCAGGAGAGCTATAACAGCGCCGTGGCCAACTACGGCGGGACCGACCTGTCCCTCCTCCAGGAGCAGCTCCGCCTGGCCCAGGAGAATTACGACAACACCCTGGCCCTGCTGGAGATTGGCGCGGCCTCTCAGACGGAGGTGGACCAGGCCCACCAGACCCTCCTGTCCGCCCAGGCCGGCGTGGAGGCCGCGCGGGCTGCGCTGAGCTCCGCCCAGGCCGGCGTGGCCTCCGCCCAGGTGGGGGTGGCCTCCGCGGAGTACCAGCTCTCCCTGTATAACCTCACCGCCCCCATCTCCGGCGTGGTGGAGGCGGTGAACGTGACGGAGAACAATTTTGCCGCCTCCGGCACCGCCGCCTTTGTCATCTCCAACGGGGCCAACAAGACCGTCACCTTCTATGTCACCGACACCGTCCGGCAGACCCTGACCCCCGGCCAGGCTGTGACGGTGAGCTACGGCGGCCGGACCTATGAGGGGGCCGTCACCGAGATCAGCGGCGTGGTGGACTCCAGAGTGGGGCAGTTCCAGGTAAAGGCCGTCATCGACGGAGCTCAGGACCTGCCCGACGGCCTGTCCGTGGAGCTGACCACCGTGGCCTACCGGGAGACCGGGGCCGTGATCATCCCCAGCGACGCCATGTTCTTTGAAAACGGCCAGGCCTATGTCTACCTGGTGCAGGACGGCGCCGCCGTGCGCGCCGACGTGACCATCGGCCTATATACCACAGATGAGATTGCTGTCACCGGCGGTCTGACGCCGGGGGACGAGGTGATCACCACCTGGTCCGCCAGCCTGCGGGACGGCGCGGCCGTCCGGACGGCGGAGGAGAGCGCCGCGCCTCAGGAGAGCGCCCCCCAGGAGGAGCAGGAGGCGGAGGGCTGACCCATGAAATTTATTCAATTGGTTCTGCGCCGCCCCATGTCCGTCATCATGCTGATCTTCGGCGTGGTGGTGTTCGGCTCCTTCTCCCTGAGCAAAATGCCCCTGGAGTACATGCCGGACATGGAGATGCCCATGGAGCTGGTCATGATTACCTGGCCGGGGGCGGACGCGGACAGCGTGGACCGTCTGCTCACCCAGCCCCTGGAGGAGGAGTGCGAGTCCCTGTCCAATCTGGACAGCCTGAACTCCTACTCCTCTGAAAATTACACCATGCTGCAGCTCACCTACGACTACGGCACGGACATGAACGACGCCTACTCCGACCTGAAGAGCGCCATTGACAATCTGATGCCCTCCCTCCCGGAGGACTGTCAGGACCCCATGATTATGGAGCTGAGCGCCGACGCCCTGGGCACCATGATGATCTCCGCCACCGCTCCGGCGGGCATCGACGTGGCTGACTACCTGGACAGCGAGGTGGTGCCCTCTCTGGAGAACATCGGCGGCGTGGCCCGTGTGGAGCTCACCGGCGCGCAGGACGAGTACCTGCGCATTGTGCTGGACGAGGCCGCCCTCCAGCAGTACGGCCTGTCCATCTCCACCGTGGGGGCCGCCATCGCGGCGGCGGACTTCGACATGCCCGTGGGCGCCGTCTCCCTGGGGTCCCAGGACATCTCCCTGGGGGTGTACGGCAACGTGGAGGTCAACCCCAGCTTCCGGGACCTGCCCATTCAGACTCCCTCCGGCCAGACGGTGATGCTGGGGGACGTGTGCACCTTCTTCAACCTCTATGAGGAGGAGGCCACCACCGTCAGCCGCTATAACGGCAATGACAGCGTGATGCTCACCGTCACCAAGCAGGACTCCGCCGCCACCATGGAGGTGTGCCGCGCGGTTCAGCGGGTGCTGGATCAGTACAGCGTCAACGGCGTGAGCTTTGAGACCATCTACAGCGAGGGCGAGAGCATTCTGGAGACCATGGGCGAGGTGCTCAACACCCTGATTACCGGCGTTGTCCTCACCATGCTCGTCCTGTTCATCTTCTTCGGCGACTGGCGGGCCAGCCTGATTGTGGGCGTGAGTATGCCGTTGTCCATCCTGCTGGCGGTGATTCTGCTGAACTTTGTGGGCTTCAACCTCGACCTGATGACCGGTTCCGCCCTGATTATCGCCATCGGCATGATTGTGGACAACTCCATCGTCATTCTGGAGAGCTGTATGCGGGCGCGGGAGGCCGATCTGGAGCCCAAAGAGGCCGCCGCCGTGGGTACCTCCACCATGCTCATGTCCATCCTGGCCGGCACCCTCACCACCATCGTGGTGTACTTCCCCATGGCCCTGGCCGGCGGCCTGGTGGGCATGATGACCGCCCCCCTGGCCTGGACGGTCCTGCTGACCATGCTGTGCTCCTTTCTGTCCGCCGTGGTGGTGGTCCCCCTGGCCTTTGTGTGGCTCAAGCCCCGCTCCAGGGATGAGATTCTGGTCAACCGGATTTTGGGCCGCTTCAAAAACTTCTACCGCCGGACCCTGCCCCGGCTGCTCCGCCATCCCGGACGGGTGGTGTCCGTGGGCGCGGCCTGCTTCCTGGCGGCCATTCTCCTGATGACCCAGATGGAGTTTGTCCTTATGGGCAGCAACTTCGACGGCAGCGTCTCCATCGGCGTCACCTTCCGCTCCGGCACGAAGGTGGAGGTGATGAACCAGCGCATTCAGTCCCTGGAGGACGCCCTGCTGGCCGATGAAAATTTTGAGCGCGTCACCCTGAGCATCTCCGGCTCCTCGGCGTCCTTTACCGCCTATTCGGCGGACGATTGCCAGCGCTCCAGCGAGGAGGCGGTGGAGGAGTACACCAGCCGCTTCGGCAGCGTGCCCGACATGGATGTGTCCATCTCCCCCACCGGCGCCATGGATATGAACGCCTTTATGAGCAGCAGCAGCAAGGACGTGGTGCTTTTGTCCAACAGCCTGGACGACCTGCGCACCGCCGCCGCCCAGGTGGAGGAGGCCATGTACCAGGTCCCCGGCGTCATCCGCATTGAGAACCCCTTCAACTCCAGCCAGTCCAAGGGCCGCATCGTCATCGACTCCCAGAAGGCCCTGGCGATGGGTACGTCGGAGTCCCAGGTGGCCATGCAGATCTACTACCTGCTGGACGGTCTCACCGCCGCCACGGTGGACTACGGCGACACGGAGTACGACGTGGTGCTGGAGTATCCGGAGGGCAAGTACGACGACATCTCCTCCCTGATGAACTATCCCATCACCACCCAGACGGGGCAGCAGGTGGCCCTGCGGGACATCTCCACGGTGGAGTATATCACCACCCTGCCCACCATCACCCGGCAGGACGGCCAGTACTCCGTCACCCTCACCGCCACCACCACCGAGACGGCCAAGTACGCCGCCCCGGCGGAGATTGACGCCCTGGTGAGCCAGCTGGACATGCCGGAGGGCGTGACCCAGGGCATCGGCATGATGGACGAGAGCACCAGCGAGGGCCTGGAGAGCATGACCACCGCCATTCTGGCCGGCGCGTTCCTGGTGTTCCTGGTGATGGCCATCCAGTTTGACTCCCCCCGCCTGTCCATCATGGTCATGATGTGCATCCCCCTGAGCCTCATCGGCTCCATCGGCCTGGTGTTCCTTACCGGCCGGCCCATGAGCATTGTGGGCCTGATGGGCTTCCTGATGCTACTGGGCGTGGCGGTGAACAACGGCATCTATCTGGTGGACGGCACCAACCAGCTCCGCCAGACCATGCCCCTGGGAGAGGCCCTGGTGGAGGCGGGCACCACCCGCCTGCGCCCCATCCTGATGACCACCCTCACCACCATTATCTCCATGGTCCCCATGATGTTCTCCACCGACAGCAGCATGAGCATGATGGCGGATATGGCCTATGTCATGGTGGGCGGCCTGTTCGCCTCCACCATCCTGGCTATGTTCCTGATGCCCGCCTTCTACCTGCTCATCCGGCGGGAGAACCTGGACGGCACCAGGAAGGGCCGCAGGCACAAAAAACAGCTGGAAGCCGGAGCGGCCCAGCCCTGAAGCGGCAAATAAGAAGCCGCCTCTTCCCAAAACGGGGAGAGGCGGCTTTCTCTGTGCGGGACCTTGGAAAGGGCGGCTACGGCAGGTCCACCCGCACGCCGCACACCAGGATATGGTCCACCTGACTGGGGTCGATGACCCTGGGATCAATGAGGAAATGGTTTTCAGCGTACCGGGATTTCTCTTCCACATAGGGAACGCCCTGATAGAACTCGTTGCTCACGCCGTCCTGGCAGCTTGCCCCGCCGCTGATCTGGGGCGGCTCCAGAGTTGTGCCGTCCTTCATCACCAGGGTCGTTTCCAATGCGTCCCAGCACTCAAACCAGGTGCTCGCGTCCTCCTCGGTCAGGGTAATGGACCCGGCGGAGCCGGCGTCAATCACCAGCTCGCCGGAGACGTCCGCCGCCTCTGCCGCCGCCCGGCCGTGGTGGTCGTAGCAGGAGCCCCCTTCAATGCGGACCGTGGTGGTCAGCGGGGTGATTTCCACCTTAGTGAGGGTGGCGGTTCCGTCCAGATAGGGCACCTGGACGTTGGGGGTCAGCCGGACGGCCTGGTCGGGAAAGTCCAGCGCCACCTCCTCAAAGACCCAGACGTGGTCCCGAATGGCCTGGGTAAGTTCGCTTCCCCGGTGCAGAACCGCCCGGCTGGTGCCGGGATCTGTCAACCACACATCCACAATGGGATCCAGAGTGAGATCCACCACCTGTCCCCGCAGGTCTCCGTTCAGGGAGGTCAGCTCCAGACAGAAGGAGATGCGGTTGTCCTGGGGGTCGCTGTCCGGAAGGGCGGAGATGCTGCTCCCGAAGCGGTCCTCCGGGGACTCCAGGTGGTACATGGAGCAGAACTCCCCCCCGCCCGGCGCCTGGAGCACAGTCCCCTCCGGGGCGGTGACATCCACCCACACATAGCCGTTGGTGTCGTCCCCGATGCAGCCGGTGAGGGACACCGTCCAGCCGTTGTAGGTCTCGCTGCGGTTGAGCTGATAGATGCCCTCCGCCAGGGCGCTCTGGTCCTCGGTGGTGCGGGTCTCGAAGTAGCCCAAAAGCCCTCCGCCCATGGCGGCGGCCAGGGCGCAGGTGGTGAGGGCGGCTGCCACGGCCACCCCGATGATGAGGCGGTGGCTGGTGTGCCGGATGGCGCGTTTGGTGGAATCCTTCATGGCGTCCTCCTGTTCTGCCGCCTGTCTCAGGCGGGCTGTCAGCTGTTCCTTTTCTTCTTCGGTAAAGGAGATGGGGTCGAAGGCATGTCTCAGATCACCCATGGTCAAACACCTCCAATTCCGTCCGCAGGCGTTTTCTGGCCCGGCTGAGCCGCTGCCGGGCGGCGGCGTAGGAGCAGCCGCACAGCTTTGCCGCCTCCTCCAGGGAGTAGCCCTCCACATAGAACAGATAGATGAGAATCCGCTCCTGGGGCGGGAGCCCCTCCACCGCCTGCCACACCGGGTGCTCCTCCCGGAGGGCGGGGGCGGGCGTCCGCTCCGCCTCCTCCAGAGGCACGGTGCGCCGGAAGCGGCTGCTCTTCAGGATGTCCTTGCAGGCGTTGATGGCGCAGCGCAGGATGAAGGCCCGCTCGTGCTCCGGGGTGTCAAAGCTGCGTTTTTCCATCAGAAGCGTGAGAAAGACGTCCTGGCAGATGTCCTGGGCGTCGGCCCGGCCCAGGGACCAGGCGGCGCACACCCGCAGGATGGGGTCGGCGTACTGTGTGACAAAGCGCTCCGCCTGGTCCGGCTGTGTCCATTCCGTCATGGCCTCGTCCTCCTTTCATCAGGAATACGAATCAGCGGCCGGTTCTGTGACTGTTCCGGCAAAAAAATAGGCCCACGCCCGGCTCTCGCCGGGCATGGGCGCAAAAAGGGGGAGAGGGGAAAACCAATGAGGTTTGGGAAAAAAGCAAGGGTTTACCAGAAGAATCCGCCGAAGGGCCAGCCGCTGTAATTGCCGCCCTGGCTCTGACTGGACTGGTCCTGGGGGAACTGGTTGGCCGCCTCGGTCTGCTCGTTCTTCTCGTCGAAGGTGATGGAGAGCTCCAGCCGGTCGCTGCCCCGGAGCACCGTCAGGGTGGCGGTGTCCCCCGCCTTGTAGTTGGCGGACAGGGCGGCGGTGAGGGCAGTGCTGGAGTCGATGGCGGTGCCGTCAATGGACACGATGATGTCGTTGACCTGAAGGCCGGCCTTCTGGGCGCAGGAGCCCTCCGCCACGCTCTCCACATAGGCGCCGGCGGACACGCCGTAGTGCTGGGCGTAGTCCGGCACGGAGGTGGCCATAATGCCCATATAGGGCTTGCCGGTGACATAGCCGTGCTCAATGAGGTCCTGAATGATGTCCTTCACGTCGTTGATGGGAAGGGCGAAGCCCAGGCCCTCGGCGGAGACGCCGGCGCTGCTCTGGGTGTACTTGGCGGTGACGATGCCCACCACGTTGCCATAGCTGTCAAACAGCGGGCCGCCGGAGTTGCCGGGGTTGATGTCGCAGTTGGTCTGGAGCACGTTCAGGGTGGTGGTCTCCTGCTGGTTGGTGGTGGGGTTGGTGCTGGTGGTGGTGATAAGCCGGTCCAGAGCGGACACCAGGCCGTCGGTGAGGGAGTAGGTCAGCTCGCCCAGGGGGTTGCCGATGGTGTACACGCTCTCGCCCACCACAAGCTGGTCGCTGTCCCCCAGAGCGGCAGGCTGAAGGCCGCTGGCGTCAATTTTGATGACGGCCACGTCGTTGTCCTTCTCGCCGCCCACCAGGGTGGCCGTGTACTTGCCGCCGTCGGCAAAGGAGACGGCGATGGACACCGAGGAATCGTTCACCGCGTCCTCAATGACGTGGTAGTTGGTGACGATATAGCCGTCCTGGGTGATGACGAAGCCGGAGCCGCTGGCCGCCGAGGTGGTGGTCTGTCCGAAGATGTTCACCGAGGTGGTGGAGACGGTAATGCCCACGCAGGAGGCCAGGTTGGCCGCATAGAGCTGCTCCGGCGTCATGGGCTGGCCGTTGTTGCCGTTGGCCACCGTGTCCACATTGACCGTGGGCCGCTCGCCCTGATACATCACCGTGTCCGGCTGTGTGACGTTCTGGTAGATGGCCGCGCCCCCTACGCCGGCGCCCGCGCCCACCACCGCGCAGGCCAGCACCAGGGCGATGGCCCGCCTGGCGAAGCGGCCGGGCTTCTTTTTGGGGGCCTCCGGACCGGGGGCCGCGCCGGGCGCGGGGTCGGTGTAGCCGCCGAAGCCGCCCCGGTATCCGTCGTTCTCGCTATTATAAAAGTGAAATTCATTGTCTGTCATATCAATCGCTCCTCCAAACGGGAATTTCGTTTTCCCTTTTGACAGGTCAAAGTATACCGGAAAATTATGAAAAAAGCATGAAGAAATATGGGGGCTTTTTTGAATTTTCCCGGAATAATTTTTGACGCGGGCCCAGTTTCCCCAGAAAACGGACGGGCTGTCTGATAGAATAGCAAAAAACCGGAAGGAGCGTGATGGTATGAGCAGCTGGCACAGCGAGAGCCTGCACCAGCTATTTCAGCGGCTGGAGGCCCGGCCCGGCGGCCTGTCCTCCCGTCAGGCGGAGGAGCGGCTGCGCCGCTTCGGCCCCAACGAGCTGGAGCCGCCCCGGCGGGCCGGCCTGGGGCGGCGGATCTGGGAGCAGGTCAGGGACCCCATGATTTTGGTGCTGCTGGGGGCGGCGGGACTGTCGCTGGCGGCCAGCCAGGGGCGGGACTGGCTGGACGCGGCCATTATTCTGGTGATTGTGGCGGTAAACGGGGCGCTGTCCATCTCCCAGGAGGACCGGGCCCAGCAGGCCCTGGAGGAGCTGCGGAAGCTGTCCTCCCCCCAGGCGGCGGTCCTCCGGGACGGAAGGCTGCAAAAAATTCCCGCTGCCCGGCTGACGCCGGGGGATATTATCGCGCTGGAGGCGGGGGACCTGGTGCCCGCGGACGCCCGGATTGTGTCGTGCAGCCGCCTTCAGGCGGACGAGTCGGCCATGACCGGGGAGTCCGCCCCGGTGGAGAAGGCCCCGGCGGACGCCCTCCCCCCGGACGCCCCGCTGGGGGACTGGAGCAACATGGTCATCTCCGGCACGGTGATTACCGCCGGGCGGGGGACCGCTCTGGTATGCGCCACGGGGATGGACACCCAGATGGGCCGCATTGCCGGCCTGCTTCTGGAGGGGGAGCGGCCGGATACCCCCCTCCAGCGGCGGATGGGGGAGATCTCCAAGAGCCTGTCCTTCCTGTGCCTGTGCGTGTGCGCCGTCATGTTCGGGGTGGGACTGATTCAGGGGCGGGACCTGCTGGACATGCTGCTCACCGCCGTCTCTCTGGCGGTGGCCGCCATTCCGGAGGGCCTGCCCGCCATCGTCACCATTGTGCTGGCCCTGGGGGTGGGGCGGATGGCCCGGCGGGGGGCCATTGTGAAGAAGCTCCCGGCGGTGGAGACCCTGGGGTGCGCCGGGGTAATCTGCTCCGACAAGACGGGGACGCTGACCCAGAACCGGATGGCCGTCCAGGCGGTGTGGACGCCCCCCGGCGGCCGCCGGAGGGAGGCGCTGCTGGCCGCCGCCCTGTGCAGCGACGCCCGGCTGGAGTGGCGGGCGGGGGCTCCCGCCGCCCAGGGGGGCCCCACCGAGGCGGCGCCGGTGGAGGAGGCCGCCCGGGAGGGCCTGGCCAAAAACAAGCTGGAGGAGGCCCAGCCCCGGCGGGAGGAGCTCCCCTTTGACTCCGCCCGAAAGCTGATGTCCACCGTCCATCCCAGGGTGGACGGGGGGTTCCGGGTGTACGTAAAGGGCGCGCCCGACGTGCTGCTGGAGCGGTGTACCGCCGGTCCCAGGGGGCCCCTCACCCCGGCGCAGAGGAGCCGGATTCTGCAGGCCAACGAGGAGATGGCCGGACAGGCCCTGCGGGTGCTGGCGGCGGCGGAGCGGGACCTGTCCTTCCTGCCCCCGGAGCCGGACAGCCGGACGCTGGAGAGCGGCCTGACCTTTCTGGGCCTGTTCGGCCTGATGGACCCGCCCCGGCCGGAGGCGAAGGCCGCGGTGGCCCTCTGCCACCGGGCGGGGGTGCGGCCGGTGATGATCACCGGGGACCACAGGGCCACCGCCGCCGCCGTGGCGCGGGAGCTGGACATCCTCCGGCCGGGGGACCGGGTGCTCACCGGGGCGGAGCTGGACTTTCTGCCCCAGGAGGTGCTGGAGGAGGACATCCGGCAGTTCTCCGTCTTTGCCCGCGTCACCCCGGAGCACAAAATGCGCATCGTGCGGGCCTGGCAGAGCCGGGGGGAGGTGGTGGCCATGACGGGCGACGGGGTGAACGACGCCCCGGCCCTGAAGGCCGCCGACATCGACTGCGCCATGGGCCGCTCCGGCACGGACGCGGCCAAGGGGGCCGCCCATATGATTCTCACCGACGACAACTTCGCCACCATTGTGGACGCCATCGAGGAGGGGCGGGGGATTTACGCCAACATCCGCAAGGCCATCCACTACCTGCTCTCCTGCAATCTGGGGGAGATTTTTACGATTTTTACCGCCACAGCCCTGAACTTCGGCCAGATGCCCCTGACGCCGGTGCAGCTTCTGTGGCTCAACCTGGTGACGGACTCCCTCCCCGCCCTGGCCCTGGGGGTGGAGCCGGTGGAGGAGGGGGTGATGGACCAGCCGCCCCGCCGGGCAAATAAGGGCCTCTTCGACCGGCAGTTTTCCCTCCGCCTGGCCTGGCAGGGCCTGATGGTGGGCGGGCTGACCCTGACGGCCTATTTTCTGGGCCTGGGCATGGGGGCGCCCGGCCTGGAGGGGGCCGCCGCCAATACCATGGCCTTCTCCACCCTGACCCTGTGCCAGCTTTTCCACGCCTTCAACGTGCGCAGCGAGGACCGCTCCCTCTTTGACCAGGGGGCGCTGTCCAACCCGGCCATGAACCGGGCCTTTTTGGCCGGCCTGGCCCTTCAGCTGGCCGTGCTGCTGCTGCCGCCCCTCCAGGGGGTGTTCTCCGTGAGCCCCATGGACCCCGGCCAGTGGCTCGCCGTGCTGCTGCTGGCCGCCGCCCCGGTGCCCATCTGCGAGTGCGCCAAGACCTTTGCCCGCCGCCGGGCCGCCCCGGAGCCGGAGGAGCCCCCCGCCTTCGTCGCCCCCCGGCGCCGCTCACGGGCCGGAAAGTGAGAAAATCCTTGACAAGGTCGGGAAAAACGGATAAGATATTGGGGCATATAGGAAAACTGCGCGGAAAAGGAAGAGTATCCGCCTCCAAGACGCTCAGAGAGCCGCCGTTTGGTGCAAGGCGGACGGGAGGAAGCGGAAAAAATCCCCTTGGAGCAGAGGGCTGAAACGCCAGTAAGCCCCTCCGGACGCCCCCGTTACCGGGCAGACCTGAGGGGCCGGACTGCGCCGTCCGGCAAGAAGAGTGGTACCGCAGAGGTTTGCGCCTTTGTCTCTTTGCAGAGACAAGGGCGTTTTTGTTTTTGCGGAAGGCTGCCCTTCGGGTGTAGGGGCGGCCTTTGGCCGCCCGCGGGCGCGCACAGCGCGCCCCTACGCAACGATTGCCTGCTGTAGGAGGCGGCCTGCGGCTGCTTGCGGACGCGCACAGCGCGCCCCTGCGATCTCATGAAAATGGAGGAGTTAAAACCCATGGATTACAACAAGACTATCAACCTGCCAAAGACCGACTTCCCCATGCGGGCCGGCCTGCCCAAGCGGGAGCCCGACATGCTCCAGCGCTGGAACGACATGGACCTGTACAACGAGCTGCTCAAAAAGAACGAGGGCAAGCCCCGCTTCTCCCTCCACGACGGCCCTCCCTTCTCCAACGGCGGGCTGCACATGGGCCACGCCCTGAACAAGTCCCTGAAGGACTTCATCACCCGCATGTACGCCATGCGGGGCTGCTACACCCCCTATATCCCCGGCTGGGACAACCACGGCATGCCCATCGAGAGCGCCATCATCAAGGAGCAGAAGCTCAACCGCAAGAACATGAGCGTGGCGGAATTCCGCTCCGCCTGCCGCGACTACGCCCAGAAGTACATCGACATCCAGATGGAGGGCTTCAAGCGCATGGGCGTGCTGGGGGACTGGGAGCACCCCTATAAGACCATGGACCCCGGCTTTGAGGCCGAGGAGGTCAAGGTCTTTGGGTCCATGTATCAGAAGGGCTACATCTACAAGGGCCTTAAGCCGGTGTACTGGTGCCCCAACGACGAGACCGCCCTGGCCGAGGCGGAGATCGAGTACCAGGACGACCCCTGCACCACCGTGTATGTGAAGTTCCCCATCCACGACGACCTGGGCAAGCTGCCCAATGTGGACCACAGCAAGCTGTTCTTCGTCATCTGGACCACTACCATCTGGACCCTGCCCGGCAACCTGGCCATCGCCCTCCACCCGGACGAGAGCTATGTGCTGGCAAAGGCCCCCAACGGGGAGGTCTATATCATGGCCGAGGCCCTGGCGGACAAGGTGATGAAGCTTGGCGGCTTCGACTCCTATGAGGTGCTGGAGCGCCACCCCGGCTCCTTCTTTGAGAATATGCTGGCCGACCACCCCTTCCTGCCCAAGACCAGCCGCCTGCTCCTGGCCGACTATGTCACCATGGACTCCGGTACCGGCTGCGTCCACACCGCCCCCGGCTTCGGCGCCGACGACTATCAGACCTGCCGCCGGTACGGCATGGAGATGGTGGTCCCCGTGGACGACCAGGGCCGTCACACCGACTACGCCGGCAAGTACGCCGGCATGAAGACCGAGGCGTCCAACCCCGTCATCCTGGCCGACATGAAGGAGAGCGGTATGCTCTTTGCCAGCGAGGATATCGTCCACTCCTACCCCCACTGCTGGCGGTGCAAGAAGCCCATCATCTTCCGGGCCACTCCCCAGTGGTTCTGCTCCGTGGACGCCTTCAAGGACGAGGCCTGCGCCGCCTGCGACAGCGTGCGCTGGGTGCCCGCCTGGGGCATTGACCGGATGAAGTCCATGATTCGGGAGCGGGCCGACTGGTGCATCAGCCGCCAGCGCCGCTGGGGTCTGCCCATCCCCGTGTTCTACTGCAAGGACTGCGGCAAGCCCGTCTGCACCCCGGAGACCATCGAGGCCGTCAGCAAGCTCTTCGCCCAGAAGGGCTCCAACGCCTGGTATGAGCTGGAGGCCGCGGACATCCTTCCCAAGGATTTCGCCTGCCCCCACTGCGGCAAAAACAGCGGCTTCACCAAGGAGGAGGACACCCTGGACGGCTGGTTCGACTCCGGCTCCACCCACTTCGCCTCCATGCAGAAGGACCAGGGCTTCTGGCCGGCCGACATGTACCTGGAGGGCCTGGACCAGTACCGCGGCTGGTTCCAGTCCTCCCTGCTCACCGCTGTGGGCGCTCTGGGGAAGGGCGCGCCCTTCAAGGAGTGCGTCACCCACGGCTGGACCGTGGACGGCGAGGGCAAGGCCATGCACAAGTCCCTGGGCAACGGCGTGGACCCCGCCGACATCTTTAAGAAGTACGGCGCGGACCTGCTGCGCCTGTGGGCCGGCTCCGCCGACTACCATGTGGACGTGCGCTGCTCCGACAACATCTTCAAGCAGCTCTCCCAGAACTATCTGAAGTTCCGCAACACCGCCCGGTACTGCCTGGGCAACCTGGACGGCTTTGACCCCAACGCCCTGGTGGCCCCGGCGGACATGCTGGAGCTGGACCGCTGGGCCGTCACCAAGCTCAACGAGCTGATTGAAAAATGCTTCGCCGCCTATGACAACTATGAGTTCCATGTGGTGAGCCACGCCGTCAACGACTTCTGCGTGGTGGAGCTGTCCTCCTTCTATCTGGACATCATCAAGGACCGCCTGTACTGCGAGGGGAAGGACAGCCTGGAGCGCCGCAGCGCCCAGACCGCCCTGTGGCTCATTCTGGACACCCTCACCAAGCTGTTCGCCCCCATCCTGGCCTTCACCTGCGACGAGATCTGGCAGGATATGCCCCACCGGGAGGGCGAGGACGGCCGCAACGTGGTCCTCAACGAGATGAACCAGCCCTTCGCGGACTGCGCCCTGTCCCCGGAGGAGATGGCCAAATGGGACCGGATTATCTCCGTTCGCGCCGCCGTCAACGGCGCCCTGGAGGCCGCCCGGAACGAGAAGAAAATCGGCAAGAGCCTGGAGGCCAAGGTGTCCCTCACCGTCCCGGCGGAGGACGCCTCCTGACCGGGATGGACCCGGACTTTCTGGCCGACCTGTTCATCGTCTCCCAGGTTCAGACGGCTGTGGGCGAAGCGCTGTCCGTCTCCGTGGCCGAAGCCGCCGGCGAGAAGTGCGAGCGCTGCTGGAAGCACCACATCAAGGTGGGCTCCGACACCGGCCACCCCACTCTGTGCCCCCGGTGCGCCAAAGTGGTCCGCGCCCTTGAACTGTAAGGCATAACAAAATCAGACCGGCTGCCCGGACGGGCGGCCGGTCTTTGTTTTGCGGGCATGTTCCGCCGCCGCCGCGCATAGACTGGCCTCAGCAATCTGCAAGGGGGCGGAAGCATGAAGACCATTCTCATCCGCCGCAGGAGCCTGTCTCTGGCGGTATGCGGCGTACTGGCGTGTCTGTTGTTCTATGTGGTGAACTACCCGGCGGCGGTGGACGCCTCCGCGTCGGCCCGGCAGCTGCCCATCTACTGCGTCCAGCGGGACCAGAAGCTGCTCTCCATCAGCTTTGACGCCGCCTGGGGCAACGAGGACACCCAGGAGCTCATCGACATACTGGACCGCTATGGGGTGAAGGCCACCTTCTTTGTGGTGGGGGCGTGGGCGGACAAATACCCGGAGTCGGTAAAGGCCCTCCACGACGCGGGACACGAGGTAATGAACCACTCCAACACCCATGCCCACTATCCCCAGCTCTCCGTGGAGGAGATTACCGCCGACCTGACCGCCTGCAACGACAAAATTGAGGCCATCACCGGGGTGCGGCCCACCCTGGTCCGCCTGCCCTATGGGGACTATGACGACAACGCCGTCCGGGCCGTGCGGGCCCTGGACATGGAGCCCATCCAGTGGGACGTGGACAGCCTGGACTGGAAGGAGATCTCCGCGGAGGAGATTGCCCGCCGCGTCACCGGACGGGTGGAGCCGGGGTCCATTGTCCTCTTCCACAACGCCGCCCTCCACACCCCGGAGGCCCTGCCGGATATTCTGGAGACGCTGATTCAGGAGGGGTATACCTTTGTGCCCATCTCCCAGCTGATTTTGAAGGGGGAGTACAACGTGGATTATACCATCGACCACACCGGGCGGCAGTGCCCCGCCGCTTCTTGACAGGGGTCGGAGCGGCCTTCTATAATGGAGCTGCGCTCCGGCGCGTTCATCCCTGTAGGGGCGCACAATGTGCGCCCGCAGTGGGGCGGGCGGCACCCCCTTTCAAAAGGGGGCAAAGGGCGGTTGATTGGCGGGCGGGGGCGAATTTTTACGACAGGAGGCATGTATATGCGCGCAGATTCTCCCAGCCGGGCCATTCTCGACGGGAACAATCCGGAGAACACCGCCCGGCGCAGTCTGTTCAAGTCCATGGGGTACACAGACTTCGAGCTTCAGGACCGCCCCATTGTGGGCATTGCCAACGCCTGGAGCACCGTCTGTCCCGGCCACAAAAACCTGCGGGAGCTGGCCGGGTACGTCAAAAACGGCATCTACAGCGCCGGGGGCACGGCGGTGGAATTCGGCGTTACCGGCTCCTGCGACGGGCTGACGGACGGCGACCCGGACGGGGCCTATGTACTGCCCTCCCGGAACGCCATCTGCGACGCCATTGAGATTCAGGCCCGCACCTCCAAGCTGGACGCCCTGGTGCTTCTGGGCTCCTGCGACAAGATTATCCCCGGTATGCTGATGGCGGCCGCCCGGCTGGACCTCCCGGCCATTCTGGTCAACGGCGGCCCCATGCTGGGGGGCGCGGAGTTCGACGGACGGAAGTCCGACCAGACCTCCGCGGACGAGGCCCTGGGCATGTGCTCCGTGGGGGCGGCGACGGAGGCGCAGGTGCGCAATCTGGAGCAGGTCTGCTGTCCCACCGTGGGCTCCTGCTCCTTCCTGGGCACGGCCAACACCATGGCCTGTCTGGCGGAGGCCATGGGCATGAGCCTCCCCGGCAGCGCCCTGATTCCGGCGGTGTACGCCCAGCGGCAGCGGGCGGCCTTTGACGCAGGCCGCGCCGTGTGCCGTCTGGCGCGGGAGGGGATCTCCGCCCGCCGGGTGATAACCCCCGCCGCCCTCCGGAACGCGGCGGCGGTGTGTCAGGCCATCTGCGGGTCCACCAACGCGGTGCTCCACCTGAGCGCCCTGGCCTTCGAGGCCCAGCTCTCCCTTTCCGTCCCCCAGATGTTCCGGGAGACCTATGCCTGCGTCCCCCAGCTTGCGCGGGTCAACCCCGCCGGAAAGTGGGACATGGAGGACTTCTACAAGGCCGGGGGCGTCCCCAGGGTCATGACCCATCTGCTGCCCCTTCTGGACGGAAGCGCTCTCACCTGCACCGGCCGCACGCTGGCGGAGAGCCTGGCGGACTGCCGTTATTTCTACCCGGATAACCCGGAGGTGATCCGCCCCCTCTCCAGCCCCTTCCAGTCCAGCGGCTCCCTGGCCATTCTGGAGGGCAGCCTGGCCCCCGCCACAGGGGTGACAAAGCCGGGAGCCTATCCGGAGCGCCTCCACCGCTTTGAGGGGCCGGCCAGAGTGTTTGACGGGGAGGAGGCCGCCAACCGCGCCATTCTGGACGGACAGATTCAGGACGGAGACGTGGTGGTCATCCGCTATGAGGGCCCCAAAGGAGGGCCGGGAATGCGGGAGATGTACAAGTCCATGAAATATCTTTATGGCCAGGGGCGGACCGCCGCCGTGGTGACGGACGGGCGCTTCTCCGGCACCAACAACGGCTGTTTTGTGGGACACGTCTCCCCGGAGGCGGCGGAGGGCGGCCCCATCGCCGTGGTGCGGGACGGGGACCGCATCCGGATTGACGTCCGGAACGGCCGGCTGGACCTGCTGATTCCGGAGGAGGAGCTTCAGGCGCGCCTCCGGGACTGGACGCCCCCGGAGCCCGCCCCCTGCCGGGGCTATCTGCGGCTCTACCAGCGGCTGGCGGTGTCCGCCGCCCAGGGCGGAATGCTGGTTCCCTGATTTTTGCGCAAAGAAAGCCGGACGGTTGAGAACCGCCCGGCTTTCTTGTCACCAGGAGAGCAGGTTGTGGAGCATAACGGCGGCCTCGGCGCGGGTGACGGGGCGGGAGCCGTCCCAGCGGCTGCCCACCATGCCGATACCCTGGGCCAGACAGGCATAGCCCCAGTCCTCCGGGGCAATCTGCTCCGCGTCGGCGTAATTGCAGGCGAAGATGTCCGTCATCTGGGCCGCGCGGCCCAGCCCCTCGGCGTTGAGGAGCAGCTTCACCGCTCCGCTGCGGGTGAGGGGGGCGCTGTCGCTGCGCTCCGCCGGGGTGAGGACCCCCGCGCGGTAGGCGGCGGAGTAGGCCTCGTCCCGCTCCTCCGCTGTGGCGGCAGCGGGGTCCAGGGGATAGTTCTCCACGCTGAACAGCAGGGCGGTCATGTCCCACTGGGTCATGGCCTGGCCGGGGGCGAAGACGCCGCCGTCATAGCCCACGCCGTACTGGGCCAGACGCTGGATGAAGTCCTCCGCCCAGTGGCCTGTCACATCGGAGTAGGCCGGGCCGGCGTTCCCGCCGGTCTCCAGCCAGACCGGCTGGCCGGTCCTGGCGTCGATGCCGGCGCAGGCTCCGTCCCGCTCCAGACCGTAGCCCAGCTTCAGGACATAGAAGGCCTTCAGGCCGAGCTGGAGATAGGGGGCGGCCTCCGGGTCGTTCTCACGGAGGGCCTCCGGCACCTGGAGATAGCCCAGGACGACGGCGTAGGTGTCCATCCAGGCGTCCAGGGCCTGCTGCTGGGTGACAATGCCCTCCGGGCTGTCAAAGGTCACGTCCTCCTCATAGAAGTAGGACAGCCTGCACACGGAGCCGTCCTCCGCGGAGACGGCCACCTCATAGGCGTGTTCCGGGAAGAAATACCCGTTCTCCTGCCGGGCAAAGGTGAAGATGTACTGGGCGCCGGCCTCGCGGTCCGGATTGGGGCCGCGGTACAGGGCCAGCCCGGCGGCCCGGTCCGGACAGAAGTCCGCCAAAAATTCCTCCGCCCTGGCCTGGGCCTCCGCCTGAGTCAGGCTGGGCGTCTGTCCCTCCTCCCAGGGGAGATAGGACCACAGGTCCTCCACCGCGCCGGTGCGGGCGTCCACCGTGAAGGTGCGGGCGGCCTGCTCTCCGCCGCCGGCTCTGGTATAGCGCAGGGTGCAAAGCACCTGTTCCTTCTGGTTCTCACTGGCCTCCACCAGCCGGTAGGCGGCGGAATCCAGGGTATAGCCTGTCAGGCCGTAGGCCGGGACCTCCCGAAGCTGTTTGTCCAGCGTCTGGCTGGACAGCACCCCATCCAGCTTCTGAATCCCCTCCTGCTCCGCCTGAGACAGGCCGTTGTCCAGACTGGGGGCGCTCCCGGCGGTGGAGTCCTCGTCGGCGGCGCCGCCCATGCCGCCGTCCAGCAGCTGCCCCTCCAGCTCCGTCAGGTTGACCAGTTCCCCGGTCTGGGCGTCCACATAGTATTCATCCCGGCCGTCCCGGAGGTAGCGCAGCACCGCCCGGTTCCCGTCCTCCTCAGACAGGACGTACTCCAGCTTCAGGGACAGGGAGGTTTTCAGGCGCTCCGCCGCCGTCCCGGAGTTCACCGCCGGGGTGGGGCTGGGCACGCCTCCCATATAGAGGCCGTAGGAGGTGTCCCGGCTGAAGCGCGTCACCTGCCCGCTCTCCCCGTCCACAGTGACGGAGCAGCTCAGGGGGGAGGGCAGGCCGTGGAACAGAATATCTCCGGTAAAGCGGAACGTGTTCTGGCCCAGCCGTCCGGCGCTGCCGGAGAGCTCCAGGGCGGCGCTCTCCAGTCCGGGCTCCAGCACCTTGTCCACAAAGGCCTGGGCCGCCGCCTGGGCCTGGGCCGGGTCTCCGCTGGGATAGCCGGGCAGGCCGTACTCCGGCCCCGTCTCCTCCGACAGGCTGTACCAGATCACCGTGCCGTCCTCCAGGGCGTCAATGGACAGGCTGCCCGCCGGGCCGTTCCAGACCAGGGACCACTGGCTGACCAGACGCTGGTCGTAGCACTCCCCGGAAAAGCTGTCGTAGGCAGAGGTGTCCAGGTCTAAGACGTCTTTGACCGCCTGGGTCACTTGGGCCAGGCGCTGGTCCTGGGTGGGCTCCGCCGCCGAGGCGGGCAGAGCCAGGCTCCCGGCCAGGGCCGCGGCCAGAAGCAGAGATACCGTGCGTTTCATGCAGCTCCCTCCGTTTCTTTGATTTGGTAAAAAATGCTTGGTCCGCTGGTATCCTATTACAAACTTAGACGAAAAGGACAGGCGGGAGTTGCACAATTTTAAAGAAAATTTAAAAATTTTCTCTCCCCAGGCAACTTTTCCCGAAGGACGCCGTCTTCTATAATAAGAGAGAAAAGCGCCGCCGGCTCCGGCGGCTGGAGAGGAGAAACCGCCATGGACGACGAGGGAATCATCGGCCTGTACTGGGCGCGCTCAGAGCAGGCCATTCAGGAGAGCCAGTACAAATACGGCGCCTTCTGTATGGCCATCGCCCGCAACATCCTGGCCCAGGAGGAGGACGCGGAGGAGTGCGTCAACGACACCTGGCTGCGGGCCTGGAACGCCATGCCGCCCCAGCGGCCCGGCATTCTGTCCGCCTTCTTCGGGAAAATCACCCGGAACCTGTCCCTGGACCGGCTGCGGTACAACCGGGCGGCCAAGCGGGGCGGACCCCAGACGGAGGTCGCCCTGGAGGAGCTGGAGGGCTGCCTCCCCAGCCCAGGCCGGCCGGAGGAGCGCCTGGAGGAGCGGGAGACCGCCGCCCTCATCTCCCGCTTCCTCCGGGCCCAGCCGGAGCTGGACCGGAATTTGTTTCTCCGCCGGTACTGGTATCTGGATTCCATCTCCGCCCTGAGAGAGCGGTTCCACATGAGCGAGAGTCAGGTAAAATCCCGTCTTCACCGCACCCGCCTGCGGCTGAAGGAGGCCTTGCTGCGGGAGGGGGTGACGGTATGACGGCGGAAGAGCTGCTGTATCTCATTGGACAGGTGGACGACGACCTGATTCAGGCGGCGGAGGACTACCGCCCCGCCTCCCGGAGGGCCGTGCCCTGGCGCGCCCTGGCGGGAGGGCTGGCCGCCGCCTGCCTGGCGGCCGCGGTGGTCCTCCATCCCCCCGGAGACGGGGACAGCGCGTCCGTCTCCACCGGGGGCGGGGCCTCTGCTTCCGCCGGAGCGCCGGCGGCGGGAGAGGCGGCCGGCGCGCAGGAGGCCGGGCCTCAGAACGCGCTGGACGCCGGAGACGGCCTGCTGCACACCCCGGAGGGGGCGTACCGCCTCACCGGGGAGGTGTGTTCCACCCTGCCGGAGGACAGCGTCCAGCTGGGCGTCCTCTTCCTGGAGGGGGAGGAGAGCGAAAGCATGCTCTTCACCGGCCGCCGGGAGTACGCCGGGTGCCTGCTGTGGGAGGGACCCGACGGTACCCTCTATGTGCAGCTGGCCGGAGGGGGCTATGCCCAGGCGCTGCCTGTTGAGGACCCTTGACCTGGGTTTCAGTCCGGTGTAAAATGGGGCAAAACGCGCAAGAGGAGGCGGCGGCATGACGCCCAGCTATGAGACCATGGGGGACTGGCTGGAGGAGATCTCCCAGGCCTTCCCCGACGCCTTTTTCGAGGACCTGGACGGGGGCATTCAATTGGAGGAGGAGGCCCTCCCCGACCCGGAATTCCCGCCCGGAGAGATGTATATCATGGGGGAGTACTGCCACGACGTGCTGGGGCGGTATATCGTCCTCTACTACGGCTCCTTTGCCGCCCTGCTCTCAGAGGAGGACGAGGAGACCTGGAAGGACGAGATCTTCGCCACCGTGGCCCACGAGTTCACCCACCACATGGAGGACACCGCCGGCCTCCACGCCCTGGACGACAAGGACGCGGCGTTTCTCCGTCAGGCGCGGGAGCTGTACGGAGAGGAGCCCGGCGGCCGGTGAGAGGGCCGGAAATCGGAAAATCTATATAATCTGGCGGGAGAAACCGGAAAATCAGGAAAAAGAATCGTCATTTTTGCCCTTTTCCTTCCAATAAATCCTGGTACAATAGAGACTGTACCAATGAACCCGACGGCTCCGGCTGTCAAGGAAAGGAATGTGTGTGTAATGGCGTTTTCCAAAAAAACGGCGGAGGCCGCCCAGCCGGCGGAGAAGCCCGCGGCCAAGACGGCCCGGAAGTCCCCTGTCCGGAAGGCTCCCGCCGCCAAGAAGACCGCGGCGAAGACTCCGGCTGCCAAGCAGGAGGCCGGTGAGATGAAAGAGATGAAGGTCTCTCTGTTTGTCCAGTATCTGGGCAAGGAGGTCTCCCAGGCGGACATGGTGGCCGCGGTGAAGAACCAGTGGCAGGGCGAGGAGATCCAGTCCCTGGACCTGTACGTCAAGCCGGAGGACAAGGCTGTGTACTACGTGGTCAACGGCGTGCCCAGCGCCAGCGGCAAGGTGGAGCTGTAAGCTTCCGGAGCGCAATAACCGGGCGGTCCCGCGGGACCGCCCGGATTTTTTTACCAAAATTTTTTCTTTTTGCAGATCCAAAGGGTCAGTCCAACAATGAAAGCCCCGGCGGCAATGACGGCCGGATAGCCGTACGCCCACGTCAGTTCCGGCATATGGACAAAGTTCATGCCGTACCACCCGGCCAGCAGGGACAGGGGCAGGAAGATGGTGGTGACGACAGTGAGCGTTTTCATAATCCGGTTCTGCCGCAGGTCAATCTCCGCCTGAAAGAGCGCCTGAATCTGGAGGCAATATTCCCGCAGCAGCTGAGATTCCTCCCGCAGGCGGACCACGCGCGCCTCAAAGAGGCGGAAGAGGCCCTCCTCCTCCGGGGTGAAGAGGCCGTTTTCATTCTCGCGCAGGCGGCCGGCCGCGTCATCCAGCTGGGAGTAGTACCGGAAGCAGGCCATAGCGGACTTGCGCAGGGCGGTCATGGAGGGGCTGAAATTCTCTAACTGGTCGGAGAGCACCCGGTCCTCCAACTGTTCCGCCTGGTCCTCCAGCTCTTCCAGGCGGTGGAGATCACGGCTGGTGAGCAGGGAGAGGAGGCTGTAAAAGAAACGGCCCGTCCCGCTGGAGAGAGGGTACTTCTCTTTGACCATCCGTCTCAGACGGGGGAGAAGCAGATCTCCGTCGTCTACCAACACCACCCGCCCCGGCGCAATCAGCCATCCGAAGGCCAGGCGGGCGCCGGCACGGGAGTTTTTGGGGAAAACCCAGGTGCCGGAGAGAAAGCCGGGATGGACCTCCGTTTTGCAGACCCGCGCATCCCGCGCGGCGGGCGTGTGGAGGAGAAAGCCCGCCAGACCGGGCAGGTCCGGATGCAGGGAGAGTTCCTCCGAGGTGAGCAGAACCGCTCCCGGCGTCTCCGGGGGCAGAGGGTGTTCTGAAGGCGATAGGTTCTGACCGATGGCATACCAGTACATGTTCGGGGTCCTCCTTTACAAAACAGCGGGACTGCGGGGGTTCCTGTTCTTGTTATTGTAGCACAGGGAGGCGGCGGCGCAAAGGTGTACTTTTCCGAAAAACTGTGGTATGCTGAACAAAACGCCCTTTGGCGGAAAAGCGAGGTAAAAGCGCCCATGCGAATTGATCCCACCGTCTACTCCGGCCGCCCCGCCGGCGGCCGCATTCCTCAGGAGGAGGCCGTCTATGACAAACTGGAGGAGCTGGACATCTCCTTCCTCCGGGCGGACCACGACCACGCGGACACCATGGAGGACTGCCTTCAGATTGAGTCCGTTTTGGGGAGTAAAATCTGCAAAAACCTGTTTCTGTGCAACCGGCAGCAGACGGAGTTCTACCTGCTGCTGATGCCGGGGGACAAGCCCTTTAAGACCAAGTATCTGTCCGCCCAGCTGGGCTGTTCCCGGCTGTCCTTCGCCGATGCGGAACACATGGGGGAGTATCTGAACACCACCCCCGGCTCCGTCTCCGCCCTGGAGCTGCTCTTCGACGTCCAGGGCAAGATCCAGCTGGTTATCGACCGGCCCCTGCTGGAGGAGCCGGACTTCTGCGGCCACCCCGGCATCTCCACCTCCACCCTCCGGCTGAAACGGGAGGACCTTCTCCGCTATGTCCGGGCCGTGGGACACGAGCCCGTCTATGTGGACCTGCCCGACCCAAGAGAGACGGCAGAGGACTGAACAAAGCCACGCCCCCGGACAGGCGCTCATAAAAACGTGATTGGAAAGAATTACGGTTACGGCATCTGTCAGACAGGGTTGCGCAACGCGCCCCTTTGCCGCGCCTACTGGAGGAGGGCGCCGGGCCGCTCCTCCAGAGAAAACCAGGCCCGGAAGACGCACGCCCCGGTGTCCGGCCAGTAATAGGCGGCGTTATCCCGGCTGTGCACCTCCACCAGAGGGCCGGCCGTCCGGCACCAGCTCTCCGTTCCTCCGGGGAGGAGGACCCCCGGATTGCCGTCCCAGTCATAGAGCTGCCAGTCCCCGTCCGGCGTCTTCTGGACGGCCAGATACTTCCCGTCCTCCGTCTCCAGGGTGTTCAGCTCTCCCTTTTGGGCGGGCAGAACCAGTTCCCCCTCCCGGGTGGTGACGGCGAAGCTGCCGCTCCCATAGTCCCGAAAGAGCACCCGCCCATCCATCTCATAGGGATAACTCTCCCCCGGCAGAGGGCTTTGGAAGGTGTAAACTTCCGCCCCCTTGGACACGGTGACGGAGCCATCCTCTCCGGGTGTCACCTCCCACCAGTCCGCATCCCGGTTCTGGAGGGCGGCGTCCAGCCGCTCTACCCAAGCCTGGTCGGTGATGACAGTCACCTCCCCGGTCTCCGGGTCCAGCAGGCGGGCGTCATAGTCCTCCCCCCAGGAGCCCAGGTAGAACAGGCCGTCCCGCCACTGGGCGGTGAAATAGGCGTCCCCGGTGAACCAGGGGAAGTTTTCCGGTTGAGTAATCCCTAGCTTCTCCCAGCTCCAGCGGGTCTTCTCCGTTCCGTTTCCGCTGTCCAGCAGGTACAGATTCTCTCCGTCCCCGGCGAAAATGCCCACAGGACTTCCCGCCGCCCCCCAGTATTGGAAGGGGGTGCTCCAGCTCCCGTCCAGAGCCGCCAGGGCCGACAGCGTGCCTTCCATCGGGTCCCTATCCGGGCCGCTCCGGGCGAGCTTCCAGACAGGCAGCCACTGGTCCTGTCCGTCCCCGTCGATCCAGGAGAGCTGGGAGATGGAGTCGCACACCGGGTCCAACACCGCGCACCCGTCCAGGGTCATCAGGCCGTACAGGTAGTTGGGGAAGTCGTCCGCCAGCGCCCCGTCATATCCGCTCAGGTAGTAGGCCGCTCCGGCGAAGGGCGCCAGCGCGCCGTAGTCCGCGCTGGGAATCAGCTCCTCCATGGGACCGCCCTTCAGGCGGGTCCCCACAGCGGGGAGGCGCTCCGACTCTTCCAGTACCTCCCAGTGCTCTATCACGGCGGGACCGCTCTCCTGGGGCTCCGCCGCAGGCACATAGCCCTGGCTCTCCGCCAGTTTTTGGCCGCCGGGACCCAGCAGCCAGTTATAGAGCACGCGGGCAGGGCTGTTCTCCGGCTCGTCCCTGGCAATAGCTGCGAAGTAGGGGTTCCGGAAGGGATAGGCCTCCTTCTGAATGCTCTCAGGGGAGGGCTCCACCCCGTCCACCGCCAGTACTTTCAGCCCCTGGGCCATCGCCATATCGTTGGCGTAGTAATAGACGGTGTAGCCAATTGCCGCCGGGGAGTTGTCGTACTCCCGCACGCCCTCCAGCAGGCCAAGCATGGAGTCGGACAGCCAGGAGGCGGGCGGGTCCATCAGGGGCTGGCCGTCCATCACCAGCTTTTCAAACATGGTCTGGCTCCCCGCCTCCTTATTGCGCTGGAAGGCCACAATGTCCAGGTCATCGCCTCCCACCTGGCTCCAGTTGGTGATCTCTCCGGTATAGATTTTTTGAATCTCCTCTGTGGTGAGGCTGTCCACCGGGTTGTTTTCATTGACCACAAACACCAGGGCGTCGGTGGCGAAGGGGGTGAGCAGCCACCCGTCCCCCTCCTCCAGCTGGGATAAAACCTCCGGGGCGGGCTCCGCCGCCATCACCAGGGCGGCCTCCCCGGCCATTAAATTCCGGTAAGACTGGGTGGTGCGGGAGAAGTCCACCAAATTGTCCACCTGTTCCAGCTTCTCCCCCAGCAGCACGGCGCACATAGCCCGCGCCAGAGGGGCGGTGGAGGTGGACCCGTCCAGCTTGGGGAAGCTGTCCCGCGTAAAGACAAATTCTGTCTCTGTATCCGGCGCCGGAACCTCGCCGCCCTCCTTGGGACCGCAGGCGGCCAGCAGAACCAGCGCCAGCACCAGCAGTGCCGGCAGAAATTTGACGTTCCGGAGCATAAAAACGCCCTCCTTTCGGATTCTGGTTCCATTGTACCGCCTATTTTTTAAAAACACTTTAAGAATTGGTGTCAGTTTCCTCTCAAAACAGTCACAAATCCCATTATCAAGCAGGTATTTCCCCCAAACGGATATCAAGACCACAAGCCGCTATACCCATCCGGATCTGTCCGCCATGTCTCAGGCGATTTATGAACTGCGGGAGGCCCTGATCTCCTGAACGGACCCTTCGCAGGGGAAATTTCCGCGCCGCAGTTGCGCAAAATGTCAAAACCCTAGAACCGTTGCGGCTCTAGGGTTTTCTTATGGTGGACGATACAGGACTTGAACCTGTGACCTCCCGCACGTCAAGCGGATGCTCTACCAGCTGAGCTAATCGTCCGAACAGCATGGATTATTATAACGGGGCTCTCTTAAAAAGTCAAGCCCTTTTTCTTATTTTTTTACAGAGGGGCGGGAAAAAATTTCAGGGAAATTTTGTTTTTTCTCTGACAAATCCACGGCTTTGTGATATACTGGAGCTGCTTATTTTATACGCAAGGAGGACTTCATCATGCTGACCCTTGATCTGTCAAAATTGAATGGATTCCTGCCCCAGGATTACCTGTCCAGCCGTCAGGCGGGGCTGGAGCAGGCGGCGAAGATGCTGGCGGAGCACAACGGCCCCGGCAGCGACTTCACCGGGTGGGTGACGCTGCCCAGGGACTATGACAAGGAGGAGTTTGCCCGCATTCAGGCGGCTGCCAAGCGCATCCAGCAGCAGTCCCAGGTGCTGGTGGTCATCGGCATCGGCGGCTCCTATCTGGGCGCCCGCGCGGTGATTGAACTGCTGGGCTCCCCCAACTACAACCTGAAGAAGAAGGATACCCCCGACATCCTCTTCGCCGGCAACGGCCTGTCCACCGACGCCCTGCTGGAGACCATCGCCCTCATCGGCGACCGGGACTTCTCCGTGAACGTGAACGCCAAGTCCGGCACCACCACCGAACCCGCCGTGGCCTTCCGCATCTTTAAGCAGATGCTGGAGGCAAAGTACGGCAAGGAGGAGGCCAAAAACCGCATCTATGCCACCACCGACAAGGCCCGCGGCGCGCTGAAGGGCCTGGCCGACAAGGAGGGCTATGAGGAGTTCGTGGTGCCCGACGACGTGGGCGGCCGCTACTCCGTCCTCACCGCTGTGGGCCTGCTGCCCATCGCTGTGGCCGGAATCGACATCCAGGCCCTGATGGACGGCGCCGCCCAGGCCATGGAGGCCCTGTCCGCCCCCGGCCTGGACAACCCCGCCTGGCAGTATGCCGCCGCCCGCCACGCCCTGTACGAGGGGGGCAAGAAGGTGGAGCTGCTGGCCTGCTATGAGCCCTGCTTCCGGTTCTTCGCCGAGTGGTGGAAGCAGCTCTACGGCGAGAGCGAGGGCAAGGACGGCAAGGGCCTCTTCCCCGCCAGCGTGGAGTACACCGCCGACCTGCACTCCATGGGCCAGTACATCCAGGAGGGCGAGCGCCTGATGACCGAGACTGTGGTCCAGTTCGCCCCCAAGGGGGAGTTCAGCATCCCCAACGACCCGGAGAATGTGGACGGCCTCAACTTCCTGTCCGGCAAGCCCCTCTCCTTCGTGGCGGAGCAGGCCATGCGGGCCGTCATCCTGGCCCACGTGGACGGCGGCGTGCCCAACGTGCGCATCCAGATGCCCGCCCTCAGCGAGACCGTCACCGGCTACCTCATCTACTTCTTCGAGTATGTGTGCGGCCTGTCCGGCTACCTGCTGAAGGTCAACCCCTTCAACCAGCCCGGCGTGGAGGCCTATAAAAACAACATGTACGCCCTCCTGGGCAAGCCCGGCTATGAGGCCCAGAAGGCCGCCCTGGAAGCCAAGTTCTGATTCTCTCCACCGCCCCACAGCAAACAGCAGGGACACGGAATTTCCGTATCCCTGCTGGCTTTTATGCCTTGGAATTGGGGCAAAATTTGCTCTGACAGGAAACGGTCCGTCCTGCCCGGCGGGGATGGCGCGTTTCCGACAGAAAACCGCCGCGCCGGGTCTTGCAATTTGGGGGAAAAGACAGTAAAATGCAGGTATCCTCACAAAGGTGGGCGGAGCGGCGCCCGGAAAGGAATGGAATATGAGCGAATTTCGCGGAAGTCAGAACTATGTGGCGTCGGAGGAGCTGATGCGGGCGGTAAATATCGCCATGGTGCTGCAAAAGCCTCTGCTGATTAAGGGCGAGCCGGGCACCGGCAAGACCATGCTGGCCGAGGCCATAGCGGAGGCGCTGGACCGGCAGCTGATTATCTGGAACATCAAGTCCACCACCAAGGCCCAGGACGGCCTGTATGTGTACGACGTGGTTCAGCGCCTGTACGACAGCCAGTTCGGCGGCGAGGGCGTGGACGACATCGCCAAATATATCCGCCTGGGCAAGCTGGGAGAGGCGTTTACCGCGGAGGAGCAGGTGATTCTCCTCATCGACGAGATTGACAAGGCGGACCTGGAGTTCCCCAACGACCTGCTGTGGGAGCTGGACCGCATGGAGTTCCACATCCCGGAGACCGGAGAGACCGTCACCGCCAAACACCGCCCGGTGGTCATCATCACCTCCAACGCGGAGAAGGAGCTGCCCGACGCCTTCCTGCGCCGGTGCGTGTTCCACTACATCGAGTTCCCCGACCGGGAGCTGATGGCGGAGATCGTCCAGGTCCACTTCCCGGAGCTGGACCAGCGGCTGCTGGACCAGGCCCTGGAGGCCTTCTACCGCATCCGGAAGCTGCCCCAGATTAAGAAGAAGCCCTCCACCAGCGAGATCATCGACTGGCTCCGGGCCCTGGTCCACGAGGGGGTGGACCCGGACCGGGTGGTGAAGGAGCTGCCCTATCTGGGGGTGCTGCTGAAAAAGAACGAGGATATGGACGCCCTGCGCCGGGCCTGGAAATAAGAGGTGCGCCCATGTTTGAGGATTTTCTCTACACCCTCCGCCGGGGCGGGCTGAAGGTGACGCTGACGGAGTGGATGACCCTGATGGAGGCCCTGGACAAGGGGCTGCACCACTCCAGCTTCACCGGCTTTTACCACCTGTGCCGGTGCCTGCTGGTGAAGAGCGAGGCGGACTTCGACCGCTTTGACCGCTGCTTCCTCCAGTATTTTAAGGATGTTCCCTTCGAGGGGGAAATTCCTCAGGAGCTGATGGACTGGCTCAACCGGCCGGAGCTTCAGGACAGCTTCTCCCGCTGGGACGAGGACCAGGCCCTGCTCAACGCGGAGCTGTCCGGCGAGGACATCGAGGAGATGCTCCGGGAGCGCCTCCAGGAGCAGAAGGAGGAGCACAACGGCGGCACCTATTGGGTGGGCACCCACGGCATGTCCCCCTTCGGCAACGCCGGACTGTCCCCCAAGGGAATCCGGGTGGGAGGCCAGGGTATGCACCGCCGGGCCCTCCGGGTGGCGGGGGAGCGGAAGTTCCGGGACTTCCGGCGGGACAACACCCTGGACACCCGTCAGTTCCAGGTGGCCCTGAAGCGCCTGCGGCAGTTCTCCGGCCTGGTGGACCTGCCCCCCACGGAGTTCGACGTGGACAACACCATCCAGGACACGGCGGAGAACGGCGGTATGCTTACCGTGCGCTATAAGCGCCCCCGGCAGAACACGGTGAAGGTGCTGCTGATGATGGACTCCGGCGGCTCCATGGACTACTACACCCAGCTGTGCTCCGCCCTGTTCCAGGCGGTGAGCAAGGTGGGCCATTTCAAGGACCTGAAGGTCTATTACTTCCACAACTGCGTCTTCGGCCGGGTGTATACAGAGCCAACCCTCCGCTCGGTCAACGCGGTGGCCACGGACTGGCTGCTGTCCAACCTCTCCTCGGAGTACAAGGTCATCTTCGTGGGGGACGCCCAGATGGCCCCCCACGAGCTCACCAGCGGCTGGTACCGGAACCAGGACCCCAACGTCCCCCAGACCGGCCTGGCCTGGCTGCTGCGCTTCCGGGACAAGTACCCCCATATCATCTGGCTCAACCCCAGCGACCGCCCCACCTGGGGGGAGTACTGGACCCAGACCTATGACATCATCGCGGACACCTTCCCCATGTTCCCCCTCACCGTGGAGGGCCTGGAGGAGGGCATGAAGAAGCTTCTGGTGCGGTGAGCAGCAGACCGGCAAGATAAAAAAGGGCGGGACGGCCAGCCGTCCCGCCCTCTGTTGTGCGCCTCCCCGCCGGGGAGGCTTTTTTTGCCCTTAAAGCTCGATCAGCTCGTACGCTCTGGAGCCGAAGCCCAGCTCCGCGGCGGCCTCGATGGTGTGGATGCCGTTGCGGCTGTTCACCCGCTCCATGAAGTGCTCCGTGCCGGGGTCGCCGGAGCGGACCACCAGGTCAATGCAGGCCTGGTCGATGGCCACCGGGTCCAGGGAGGAGAGAATGCCGATGTCCTCCATGCACGGGTCCTCGGCCACGGCGCAGCAGTCGCAGTCCACCGACAGGTTCTTCATCACGTTGATATAGGCGATTCTGCCCTGAAAGTGCTCCGCCACGCTCATGGCGGCGTCGGCCATCGCCTCCGGGAAGGCCGTGCTGCTGGCGTGCTGCTTCCAGACCTCAAAGCGGTCGGCGGTCTTGCCGGCGGAGTGGATCAGCGCCTTGCCCCGGCTGGAGGCGCAGCCGATGGAGAGCTGCTTCAGCTCGCCGCCGTAGCCCCCCATGGGATGGCCCTTGAAGTGGGCCAGCACCAGCATGGAGTCGTAGGCCTCAATGCCCCGGCCCAGGTGGTTCTCCTTCAAAATTTTGCCCTTGGGGATGGGCCACACAACGTCCGGCTCCACGGCGTCCATCAGGTCCACGTCAAAATATTTGGTCCAGCCGTGCTCCTCCAGCAGCTTCCGGTGGGACTCGGTGTGGTCCCGCACGCCCACCGTGGCGTCGCCGTAGGCGGTGTTGCACTCCACGACAGTCCCGCGGACCTCCTCCACCATAGGCCGCCAGAACTCCGGGAGCAGATAGTTCTGGTTGCCCTTCTCGCCGGTGTGGACCTTCACCGCCACTTTGCCGGGCAGCGCCGCGCCCAGGGCGCGGTACAGCTTCACCACCGCCTCCGGGGTGATTTCACGGGTAAAATAGACCTTCGCCTTCATATGCAGCTCCTCACTTTCTCCGGACTGGGCCGGTGGGGAATAACGCTGACGCAATGTCAGTATACGCAATATTTATCATAGCATTCTCCTGACGCTGTGTCAATATTCTCCGCCGCCGGACCGGAAAAATTTTTTCCGCCGCCCCCCGCCCCGCCGCCGGAGCGGGGAAAATTTTTACCTCCAAAATCCTGCCATTTTGACGGGTTTAACGCGATTCGACAAAAAATAACGGAAAAACCGGAATGCTGCAAAAAATTTCTTGGATTTGTAGTTTTTTTCCTGCCAAAATTTTATCAATTGACTTGAAGTTACAGAAAATTTGTGCTACAATGTGCATGATTCTCTGGAAGAGTTTTGTATATTCCTGCATGAAACCGACAAAACACACATTCTGTCCATGTGGGAGGGAGGCGAGGACGATGCAGCCTGTCAGCGGTCCCGCATTCCGGTGCGCGGACCGGACTTCCTGGGGGGAAGCGGCTGGGATTCCAAGTGAGAAAACCAAACGTTAAAGGAGGAAAACACAAATGAAGAAAAAGCTTATGTCCGTGCTCGTGGCGCTGTGCATGGTGCTGGCCATGCTGCCCATGGCGGCGTTTGCTACCGGCGACGTCATCATGAAAATCCAGTTCGTGTGCGACGATGAGGTTGTCAGCGCCGGCGACTACTTTGTGCCCGCCGGTGTGCAGAACTACTCCGTTCTGGAAAAGTACGTACCCGAGGGCTATGAGCTTGCCGTGAGCGGCGACTTCTATGCCGAGGCTGACAAATCGATGGAAGTCCGCGTGGATGAAATTATCACCACCGTGACCATCGGCGTCAACTACTGGGACGTGGTGAACAACAAGCAGGCCGCTGAGGGCGAGGTCGTTGTGGACGCCGGCGCCGACAACGTCAACATGACCGAGCTGACCGACATCCCCAAGGGCTATGAGCTCACCGGATACATCGGCGACTATAAGATTAACGACGGCTGGATCTATGTGGAGGTCAAGCCCGTGGACACCAAGGTCATCGGCGTGAACTATTGGGACGCTGTGAACAACGTGCAGGTTGCCGAGGGCGAAGTCACCGTGGCCGCCGGCGCCAACAACGTCAACGTGTCCGAGCTGACCGATATCCCCGCCGGCTATGAGATCACCGGCTACACCGGCGACTATCAGATCAACGACGGCTGGATCTATGTCGAGGTCAAGCCCGTGGACACCAAGGTCATCGGCGTCAACTACTGGGACGCTGTGAACAACGTGCAGGTTGCCGAGGGCGAAGTCACCGTGGCCGCCGGCGCCAACAACGTCAACGTGAGCCAGCTCACCGATATCCCCGCCGGCTATGAGATCACCGGCTACACCGGCGACTATCAGATCAACGACGGCTGGATCTATGTCGAGGTCAAGCCCGCCACCACCAAGACCATCGGCGTCAACTACTGGGACGTGGAGAGCAACCGTCAGGCCGCTGAGGGCGAGGTCGTCGTGGCCATCGACGCCAACAACGTCAACATGACCGAGCTGACCGACATCCCCAAGGGCTATGAGCTCACCGGGTATGTGGGCGACTACCAGATCAACGACGGCTGGATCTATGTGGAGGTCAAGCCCGTCGAGGGCACCAAGGTCATCGGCGTCAACTACTGGGACGTGGAGACCAACCGCCAGGCCGCTGAGGGCGAGGTCGTCGTGGACGAGGACGCCAACAACGTCCACATGTCCGAGCTGACCGACATCCCCAAGGGCTATGAGCTCACCGGCTACATCGGCGACTACCAGATTAACGACGGCTGGATCTATGTGGAGGTCAAGCCCGTCGAGGGCACCAAGGTCATCGGCGTCAACTACTGGGACGTGGTGAACAACAAGCAGGCCGCTGAGGGCGAGGTCGTCGTGGACGAGGACGCCAACAACGTCAATATGTCCGAGCTGAACGACATCCCTGAGGGCTATAAGCTCACCGGCTACATCGGCGACTATCAGATCAACGACGGCTGGATCTATGTCGAGGTCGAGCCCGACGACGACAAGTCCAGCGAGCCCAGCATGGACAAGACCTCCAACGGCGAGGACGCCATCGGCGAGGTGGAGCCCGGCCAGAGCGTGTACTTTGAGCTGAACTCCAACCTGCCCCAGTCCATGATTTACGACGTCACCGACAACGGCGACGGCACCTACTCCGTGGCCGACAAGGAAAACCACTGGATGGTCTTCCACGACGTGATGAGCGATAACCTGACCTTCAAGGCCGAGTCCCTGGCCGTCACCATCGCCGGCGCCGAGCTGGACGCCGAGTGGTATGACGTGTCCGAGAACACCGCCGACGGCTGCACCTTCGAGGTGACCATCGACCTGGCCGCTCTGATTGAGGCGGGCGTGATTACCCCCGACGACCTGAGCGACGCCGCCGCCGTGGTGGTGACTTACCGCGCCCAGGTGTCCGAGGACGCCCTGGACGGCGACGAGGTGGAGAACAGCGCCTGGGTCAACGACAGCAACGTGGACATCACCGAGGGTGAAGTCACCGACGACGACACTCCCATCACCGGCGGCATGGGCACCGCCATGTTCACCGTGGGCGGCGTGACTCTGCTGGCCGCCGCCGGCGTGCTGTTCGTGGTGAACCGCCGCAGAAACGGCAACTAATTTTCTGAATGGCAAATGAAAGCGCCGCGGCGGGAGGAAAACGCGCCCTCCCGCCGCGGACCCGGCGGACGCGGGGAGACGGCGGGAAACGGAGAGGTCCCCGGCTCAGTACCCTGCTTATCGCCCTGCTGATGCTGGCGGGGCTGGGGCTGATGCTTTTCCCCGCGGCTTCCGATCTCTACTACAACCTGCTCTTCGAGGAGGAGATCAGGGAGTACGACCAGTTCAAGGACGTGGACTGCGACGCCCTCTTTGCACAGGCACAGGCCTATAACCAGGAGCTGGCCCAGAAAGAGAACCAGTTCCGGGTCCCCAAGGAGGAGGAACAGTACGTCTCCACCCTTCTGAATCCCCTGGGCAACGGGATGATGGGATACATTGAGATTCCCAAAATCCACGTGCGCCTGCCCGTCTATCAGGGCACGGAGGAGAACGCCCTCCAGGCCGGAGCCGGGTGGTGGATTGGCAGCAGCCTGCCCACCGGCGGCGCGGGTACCCACTGTATCCTCACCGCCCACACGGGCTTGGTGAAGGCCAAGATGTTCACCGACCTGGACCAGATGGAGGAGGGCGACGTCTTCACCCTGTATATCCTGGACCGGACCCTGACCTATCAGGTGGACCAGATCCTGGTGACGGAGCCCGAAGAGCGCGACCCCTTGAAAATCGTGGAGGGGGAGGACTATGTCACCCTCTACACCTGCACCCCCTATGGGGTAAATACCCACCGCCTCCTGGTGCGGGGACACCGCATTGAGACTCCCCCGGAGCCTCCTGCGGAGACGGCAGACCTGCCGGTTGTGCCTATCCTGGCGGCGGCGGCGGTAGCTGCGGCTGGCCTGGGGACGCTGGCCTGGACGCGCTCCTCCCGGAGCGCCCATGGCAAGCGGGAGGCCCCCAAAAGCAGGCCAACTTCCAAGCGAGGTGATCCATAGCATGTTTGCAAAAAAGAGCAGGCGGGGCGTGTTCCGCCTTCTGTGCCTGCTGGTGTGCGTGCTGACGCTGGCCACCCAGTCCTTCGCGGCCGGAGGCGGGTCCCTGACCCTGCAATATGACCGCAGAACGGACTTTGACCTCTACCGGGTGGCAGAGGCCAACGGCGACGGGACCTATACGGCGGCGGCCCCCTTCGACCAGGGGGACTATGCCCACGTGGAGCTCCCGGAGCAGGGGGACAGCAACGGCACATGGCTGTCCGCCGCCTCCACCCTGGCGGGCTATGTGGAGGCGGACAAGGACCTGGAGCCTGACGCCTCCGGCCGGACCTCCGGCGGAAGCGTCACCTTCTCCAGCCTGGAGACCGGGCTGTACCTGGTGATTGGCGCGTCCGTCACCGTGGGGGACACCCACTACACCCCCAACCCTGTCCTGGTGGAGGTGGGGACGGGCTCCGTCTCCGTCACCGTCAAGGAGGACAGCGACGACGAGCCCGGCCCCGGCGGAGACGACAAGTACAACTACTCCGTGACCAAGCGCTGGAAGGGCGGCGCGGAGGAGCGTACCGATTCCGTCACCGTGGAGATCTACCGCGACGGCGAGCTGTACACCACCGTCACCCTCAGCGACCCCAACTGGCGCTACAGCTGGAGCGAGAACACCCGCCACGACTGGAACGTGGTGGAGGTGGACGTGCCCGACGGCTTCGACGTCACGGTGGACCGGAACGGCAATTCCTTCACCATCACCAACGCCTATGACGACGGTCAGGGCGGCGGCGATGACGACGACGACCCGGACAAGCCCGGCGGCGGCGACAGCGATAAGCCCGGCGGAGGAGACCCCGACCAGCCCGGCGGAGACACCCCCGGCGGCGGCGATACCCCCGGCGGACAGGGCGGAGGGGACGACCCCGGCCAGTCCGAAGAGGACGGCGGCCCCAAGCTCCCCCAGACGGGTCAGCTCTGGTGGCCGGTTCTGGCCCTGGCGGTGTGCGGCGGCGGCTTCGTTCTGGCGGGCCTGATTCGCCGGAACCGCAACGACACAGAAGAGTAAGACAGCGAACCCGCTGTTAAGAGGACCGCTGTCAAAACAGCGGCCCTCTGCTTCTCCTGTTTCAGGAAAAACCGAACGCATTCCCACAATAAGAAGCGAGAGAGGGAAACTTATGAAGAAATTTACCAAACGTATCCTGAGTACCTTCGTCGCCCTGATGATGGTGTTCAGCCTGCTCCCCGCCGCCGCCTTCGCCGCTGAGGGCGATGTGGCGAAGATTGGGGACACTGGGTACACGACCCTGGACGCGGCGGTTGAGGCCGCAGAAGAGGGCGCGACCATTGAACTGCTGCAAGACTGCGGAGTACAGTGGACGCAGGCTAAGCAGATTAACAAAAGCCTCACGTTCACTGGAAATTACACGATTACAATGGATACCTATGGTTTCGGCCTTGCAGCGGGAAAGACGCTCCGATTTGACGAATGTAAGGTCGTACTTCAAGATGTTTCGTATTCCCACAATGGAGACGGTCAGTTAAACTGGGGCGCAATTATCCTGAGTAGGGACACAACCTTGGAGCTGGATAATGGCGCGAAAATGAAAATTGTGGGAGGCAATAAAGAGGCCAATACAAACGCAATATATGCCTCTGCCAACAGCAAAATAAATATATCCAATAACTCCACGCTGACGCTTGACAACTGCAAGGGTGGAGGTATTCA
>CALXGC010000125.1 GCA_944387755.1 uncultured Oscillospiraceae bacterium
TCCATTGTTTTATCTCGGAATAGGTCGCACCGCCAGGTAGATCAATTTCTGCTGAAGGCTCATAGTCCAAGTAGACATGTTCGCGGCTTTTCTCAAATTTCCTACCTAAGAGAACTACCGTCTCCACATGCTGTGTCCGTGGGAACAAATCCACCGCCTGTGCGCTCCGGACCTGGTAGCCAAGGGCGCTGAAGCGCTTCACATCCCGCGCCAGGGTAGCCGGATCGCAGGAGACATAGACGATGCGGTCCGGGGACATGGAGGCCAGAACTTCCGGCACCTCTGGGGCCAAGCCCTTCCGGGGCGGGTCTACACAGATTACCTCCGGTCTGATCCCCTCTGCGGCCAGCTGAAACGCCGCCTGTCCCGCGTCTCCGCACAGGAAGCGAACGTTTGTCACGCCGTTGCGCTGAGCATTGGCCTGGGCGTCGCCAATGGCCTCCGGAACGATTTCCGCGCCGACCACCTGCCCCGCTCTCTGGGCCAGCGCCAGGGAAATGGTTCCGATTCCGCAGTACAGGTCCAGCACCGTCTCCTTTCCTGTCAGAGCGGCGTACTCCAGCGCTTTTTCATAGAGCCGTTCTGTCTGCGCCCGGTTAATCTGGAAAAACGACGGGACAGAGAGGCGAAACGTCAAACCGCACAAGGTCTCCTCCAGGTAATCCCGCCCCCAGATGGTCCGGTATTCCGGGCCAAGGATGACGTTGGTATCGCGGGTGTTGACATTCAGCACCACCCCTGCCAGGGCGGGCGCCGCCTGACGGAGCGCCTCCACAAGCTCCGGCGCATGGGGAATACGCTTCCCATTGGCCGCTATGCAGCAAAGAATTTCTCCGGCGCGGTTGGTCCGGACGTACAGATGGCGAATCAGGCCGGTTCCGCTCTCCTCCTCATAGGCCGGCACGCGGAAGCGCGCCATCCACCCCTTGAAGGCCTTCCGCACATCGGAAACTTTTTCCGGCTGGAGCAGGCAGTCCTCCACATCCAGTACGTCGTGGCTGCGGCCCCGGTAGTATCCAACTGCCAGGCCCCGCCGCTCCTGCGCCACGGGAAACTGCACTTTATTCCGGTAGCGAAGGGGATTTTCCGCGCCCAGCACCGGGGGCAGGTCCAGAGAGACGCCCCCCACTCTGGCCAGCGCATCCAGTACACGCTGCCGTTTGGCGCGCAGTTCCTCCGCATAGGTCATGTGGCGGTACTGACAGCCGCCGCACCGGCCGGCCAGCGGACAATCCGGCTCCACCCGCTCCGGCGAGGGAGACAAAAGCTTCACACCCCTGCCCCAGGCCACGTTGGCCTTCACTTTCAGCAGCTGAATCTCCCAGATCTCCCCCCGGATGGTCCCAGGCACAAAGACCACGCGGCCGTCCCAGCGGGCAATTCCCATGCCTTCCGCCGTATATCCGGAGATTTCTGCCGCCTGCACCGCGTTTTTCTTCCATTCTGCCATGAAAACCATCCCCCTATGTCGGTGCTTATTATCATATCATGATGGTTTGCCGGCGTAAAGACCGGTCAAAAAGAAATTTCTCTTCCGGCAAAATTAGCTCTTTACAAGCGGCGGAAATCCTGCTATACTAATCAAGTCAAGTTCATGATATGCGCCCGTAGTTCAATGGATAGAGCGTCAGATTCCGGTTCTGAATGTTGGGGGTTCGAGTCCCTCCGGGCGTGCCAAGCTGGAAGCTACAGTTTAGCCTTATAGACGAGGCTGAAGTGTAGCTTCTCTTTTTACTAAAATCTCCGTTGGAGCGTATTCAGACGCATAGTTTCAAGAAACAGAGGGGGAAAGAAATGGTAAAAATTCTGTTCATCTGCCACGGCAATATTTGCAGAAGCCCTATGGCGGAGTTTGTCATGAAAGATCTGGTAAAAAAGGCGGGGTTGGAGAAAGAATTTCTTATCGAGTCAGCCGCCACCAGCACGGAGGAGATTGGAAATCCGGTATACCCGCCGGCCCGGCGGAAGCTGGCGGAGCACGGGATTGACTGTTCCGGCAAGACGGCCCGCCAGCTTCAGCGGGGCGACGGTGAGCGGTACGACCTGCTCATTGGAATGGACCGGGCCAATCTGCGCAATATGCGCCGCATCTGCGGCGGGGACGGGAAAACACACCTCCTGATGGAGTACGCCGGAAAACCGGACCGGGAAGTGGCCGACCCCTGGTACACCGGCGACTTCGAGGCCACCTGGCAGGACGTGCTGGCCGGGTGCAGGGGGCTGCTGAAGTCTTTGCAGGGGCACAGCGAAGGGAGCCGCCCGTGAAGCTGTGGGAGGGCGCGCTGGATCTGCTGTTTCCCCGCAAATGTCCCTTCTGCCAGAAAATTTTGGAGGACCAGAGAGCGCCGGTGTGTCCAGCGTGCCGGGCCGGGCTGCCCTGGCTGACAGGGGAGGAGGCCTGGCGGGCTCTGAAGGGCGCCGGAGGCTGCCTCTCGCCGCTGGCCTATCGGGGCGCTGTGCCCGAGGCGGTGCACCGCTATAAATTTCCTGGAAATCCCGCCTATGGAAGGCCCTTTGGGCTGCTGGCGGCGGAGTGCGTCCGGGAAAATTTGGAGACGCCCGCAGATTTGGTCACATGGGTTCCGCTGAGCCGGAAGCGCCGCAGAAGGCGGGGATTCGACCAGGCGGAGCTGTTGGCCCGGCCGATGGCGGGAGCGCTGGGCCTGCCCGTGCGCGGGCTGCTGGAGAAGGGGCGGGACAACGGTCCGCAGTCCCATCTGGAGGACGACGCCGCCCGCCGGGCCAACGTCCAGGGGGTGTACCGTCTGCGGGAGCAGAACCTGACCGGGCTGCGGATTCTGCTGGCGGACGACGTTGTCACCACCGGCGCTACCCTGGAGGCGTGCGCGGAACTGCTGCGCGCCGCGGGGGCGGTGGAGGTGTGGGGCGTCACTCTGGCTCAGGCGCGGAAAAATTAAGTCCCGATTCTTTTGTATGTTCCCGCCCGCGCAGGGGGCGGGAACACCAGGGAAAACCTTGCACTGAGAAACACAAATTAGAATTGGGAAAAAATTAAATTAACAGGCTTTCGGGTAAAATAGGGAAATACAGCGAAATGATGGTTGAAAACCGGCACGCAAGCCGTTATAATGAAAACCGGCTTTGAAATAACCGAAACCGGCATGGAGATACTGAAGACCGGAAATGATAAACAAAAATGATAATAAGGTGGAACACTATGTTTAATCTGTTCAGCAAGGATATTGGCATTGACCTGGGCACCGCCTCTGTTTTGGTATATATCAAGGGAAAGGGCGTCGTTCTGCGGGAGCCCTCTGTGGTGGCCATGGATAAGAACACCGGCAAGCTGCTGAAGGTGGGTACTGACGCGCAGGCCATGCTGGGCCGTACCCCCGGCAACATCGTGGCCATGCGGCCCCTGCGGGAGGGCGTCATCTCCGACTACGATATGACGGAGCGGATGCTCAAGGAGTTCATCAAGAAGGTGACGACCTTCTCCCTGTTCAAGCCCCGCCTGCTCATCTGCGTGCCCTCCGGCATCACCGAGGTGGAGGAGCGCGCCGTGGTGGACGCTGGTATTCAGGCCGGCGCCCGGCGGGCCTATCTGATTGAGGAGCCGGTGGCCGCCGCCATCGGCGCGGGCATTGACATCACCAAGCCCGACGGACACATGGTGGTGGACATCGGCGGCGGCACCGCCGACATTGCCGTGATCTCCCTGGGCGGCGTGGTGGAGTCCGCCTCCATTAAAATTGCCGGCGACAAGTTCGACGAGGCGGTGGTGAAGTATATCCGCCGCAAGCACAATGTGCTCATCGGCGACCGCACGGCGGAGGAGCTGAAGATGTCTATCGGCTGCGTCTTCCCCCGCCCGGAGGAAGTGACCATGGAGATTAAGGGCCGCTGTCTGATGACCGGCCTGCCCCGTGTGTTCTCCGTCTCCTCCAGTGAGATGATCGAGGCCTTCGAGGAGGTCTCCAGCCGCATTCTGGAGGCCATCCACGGCGTTCTGGAGCGCACGCCCCCGGAGCTGGTGGCGGACATCTCCACCAACGGCATTGTGATGACCGGCGGCGGGTCCCTGCTGTGGGGCTTTGATAAGCTGATTGAAGCCCACACCGGAATTGAGACCCATGTGGCCGAGGACGCCATCTCCTGCGTGGCCGAGGGCACCGGAAAGAGCCTGGACAGCCTGGATCAGATGCAGGACGGCACCATGAATCTGTCCCGCCGCAAGCAGATGAACTACTGATACAACAGAAAATTGCAGCCAACGGGCGCGGAACCTGCACACAGAGCAGGTCCGCGCCCGTATTCGCAGCAAGAAAAATACAAATTTTATGCATACTGCCGCCAGACGGCGGGCGCGCCCGGACCGGGCTGAAAACTGAAAAAGGCAGAGACGGCAAGGGTTTGACGGCGTGCTTTTTTTCTGACGGGAGGCGCAGGGGGCGAATGGAAGGTGAATGAGGCGAAAAAATATCGACTGATAGAATAAATATTCAAAAATATAAATATTTATTCATAAAAATTTATGCACTATGCCCTTTCATTTTATGTAGGAATGTGGTATTATAAATCAAAACATTCCAAAATGGAAAGCGGCCCGTCAGCCCTCCTTCTCCGGCGCGGACAGGTGCTCCTGGCACCACTGCTGCACGTGGGAGACAAACAGCTTGGTGATGGTAGACGGGGCGACGTCTTTTTTGACTGCAATGCCGATGTCCCGGACCTGTGGAATGTCAAAGTATTTGGGACAGACGCGGTAGCGGTTGGGGTGGAGCATCAGCTCATGCACCACGCTGATGCCCAGCCCGCACTCCACCATGGTGAGGATGGCATAGTCGTTGCTGACCTCATAGCGGATGTTTGGCTTTTGCTGAAGGTGGTCCAGAAATTTGGTGATTTCATAGTCCTGTTCCTCCTTCAGGTTGATGAAGTCCTCGCTGGACAGGCGCTCCACCGGATAGACGTCGGCGCCGGCCAGGGGATGGTTCTCCGGCAGGACGGCCACCAGGTTGTCCTGAAGCAGAAAGGTGCACTCCAGGTCGTTGGCCGCCGGGAAGCCCACAAACCCGCAGTCAATCAGCCCCTTGCGCAGCCAGGTGGTAATCTGGTTGTACTCCCCGTTGACAAGCTGAAAGTCGATGTGGGGGTAGAGGGCGTGAAAGGATTTGATCATCTGGGGCAGGCGGGCGCTGGAGATGCTGGAGAACGCCCCCACCCGGATGGAGCCGGAGCTGAGGCCGTGGAGCTCTGAGATGGCGTAATTGAGGTCCTCATAGTCCTTGCAGATGGCCTGCAGCTTGGGCAGAAGCGTGAGCCCTTCGGAGCTGATCTCAATGCCGGAGCGGTTTCTGGTCAAAAGCTTTACGCCCCAGTCATCCTCCAGGTCGGCGATCATCCGGCTGATGGCCGACTGGGTGTAGCCCAGTTGAGCGGCGGCGTGGGTGATGCTGCCCGTCTCGATGGTCTTTAAATAGGCGATGTACTTACGAATACTCATACTGGCTCAGCGCTCCTTGCTCGACTTGTTTAATCTGTATAAATAACCAAAACATTCCAAAAGAGAATACACAGCACAAAAAAGTCTTTCTTGTGTATACTGCCCAGTAATTATATAATATAAGACAAGAAAGTTCAACAGAATTTCCAGTGATTATTCAAAAAAGTTTTGGAAAACAAGAAGAACATTCAAAAACAGAAGGAGGAATCGTGTCATGATCCGTTTTTCCATCTGCGGCGCCGCAAGCTACGCCTGCGGGGAGCTGCTCCGTCTCATGGTAAATCACCCGGAGACCCAGGCGGTATACCTGGCCGACAGCTTTGCCGCCGGCCGCAGCATCCAGGACGAGCACCCCGCCCTGGCCGGCTTCTATGACCAGCAAATTCTGCCCATGGACGGGGAGACGCTGGACAAGATTGTACGGGACAGCGACGTGGTCTTCACCGCGGTGGACGCGGGCGCCGTGTGCGGCATTGCCGAGAAGGTGCTGGCGGGCGGCAAGAAGTTCATTGACTTCGGCGCCGACATCCGCTTCCGTGACGCGAAGGTGTGGGAGGCGTGGTACCACCAGGAGCATCCCAACCACAAGATGGCCCAGGAGGCGGTCTACTGCATTCCGGAGATTCAGCGGGACCTGGCCCGGGGCAAGAGTCTCATCTCCAACCCCGGCTGCTACCCCACCGCCACGACCCTGGGCCTGTATCCGGCCCTGAAGGAGGGCCTGGTGGTGGAGAACACCATCGTCGTGGACGCCAAGAGCGGCTTCACCGGCGCCGGCCGCCGGCCCGCCCCCAACAAGCTTCTCTCAGAGGCCAGCAACAACTTCTGCGCCTATGCCCTGGGCGGAACCCACCGCCATACCCCGGAGATTGAACAGAACATCGCCTACATCACCGGCCGGGACCTGATGAAGCCGGAGACCTGGCAGGTCATCAACTTCCAGCCCCACCTGACCCCCCAGATCCGCGGCATTGAAGTGACCATCTATGCCAGCCTGAACAGGGACGTCACCAACGACGAGCTGTATGCCCTCTACCAGAAGTACTATCAGGACGAGTACTTTGTCCATGTCTATCCGGCCAGCAAGCCGGTGCAGACCAAGTGGACCGCCGGTACCAACCTGTGCTGCATCACGCCCACCTACGACGCCCGCACCAAACGCCTGCTGGTGAGCTCCGTGATTGACAACATCGGCAAGGGCGCCGCCGGTCAGGCCATTCAGAACATGAATCTGATCTTCGGCCTGGAGGAGACCACCGGTCTGAAGATCCCCCCCATGTATCCGTAAATTCCTCTGATGTCTGCGACATAAGAATAGAAAGGAAGATGCAGCATGGCATATAAAATGATTGAGGGCGGCGGGGCGACCAGCCCCAAGGGGTTTGTGGCGGGCGCCTGCTATGTGGGCGTGAAGAGCCGCAAGAGCGAGAAGCCGGACGTGGCGATGCTCTGCTCCCAGCAGCCCGCCGCCTGCGCGGCGGTGTTTACCACCAATAAGTTCTGCGCCGCCCCTGTGATTGTGGACCGGGAGGTTTTGAAGCAGGGGAAGGCCCGCTGCATTGTGGCCAACAGCGGCAACGCCAACGCGGCCACCGGGCAGCAGGGCATCGAGGACGCCAGGCGCGTGGCGGCGGAGGCGGAGAAGCTGCTGGGCCTGGGGCCGGATGAGGTCTTTGTGGCCTCCACCGGCGTTATCGGCCAGAAGCTCCCCGTGGAGAAGGTGCTGGAGGGCGTGCGGCAGACGGCCCCCAACATGAGCGCGGAGCAGGGCACCCAGGCCGCCTGGGCCATTATGACCACCGATTTGGCCCGGAAGGAGATCGCCCTGGAGCTGGAGCTGTCCGGCGGTACTGTGCGCATCGGCGCCATGGGCAAGGGCTCCGGCATGATTCACCCCAATATGGCCACCATGCTGGTCTTCATCACCACCGACGCAAAAGTGGAGGCCCCGGTGCTTCAGACCATGCTGAAGGACAGCGCGGACAAGAGCTTCAACATGATGACGGTGGACGGGGACACCAGCACCAACGACTCCCTGTTCCTGCTGGCCAACGGCGCATCCGGCGTGGCCGTGGAGACGGAGGCGGACAAGGCCGCGTTTGCCGCCGCGCTGGACAGCGTGTGTATTGATATGGCCCGGCGCATCGCCGCCGACGGCGAGGGCGCCACCCACCTGATTATCGTGCAGGCCGGCGGCCTGCCCACGGAGAAGGACGCCAAGCTGGTGGCCCGCTCCATCGCCGGTTCCACCCTGTTTAAGGCCGCCGTCTTCGGCCGTGACGCCAACTGGGGCCGGATTATGTGTGCGGCCGGCTACTCCGGGGCGGATGTGGACCCCACTAAGGCCGACTGCGTGCTCAGGAGCGCCGCCGGGGAAGTGACCGTGATGAAGGACGGCTTCGGCGTGGCCTTTGACGAGGACCTGGCCAAGAAGGTGCTCACAGAGCACGACGTCACCGTGGTGGTGGACTTCCACAGCGGCGGCGGACAGGCCACCGCCTTCGGCTGCGACCTGACCTATGACTATGTGAAGATCAACGGCGATTACCGCTCTTAAAAATTCAAAGGAGGGCGTGCTGTGAACGATACCGCGGGGAAGGTGGCCGCGCTGCTGGAGGCCATGCCCTATCTGAAGAAATACGCCGGCAAGGTGGTGGTCATCAAGTACGGCGGCAACGCCATGATCAACGAGGAGCTGAAGACCGCCGTCCTCCAGGACGTGGTGATGCTCAAGCTCCTGGGGCTCAGGCCGGTGCTCAGCCACGGAGGCGGACCCGGCATCAACCAGATGCTGGAGAAGCTGGACATCCCGGTGCAGTTTATCAATGGCCTGCGCTACACCTCCAGAGAGATTATTCAGGTGGTGGAGATGGTGCTCATCGGCCAGGTGAACAGCGAGCTGGTGGGCCGCATCAACGCCATCGGCGGCGAGGCGGCGGGCCTGTCCGGCATCAGCGCCAACCTCTACCAGTGCGTCCAGCGCAGCCAGGAGCTGGGCTATGTGGGGAACATTGTGAAGACCAACGCCGCGCCGGTCCAGGCCCTGCTGGACGCCGGATACATCCCCGTGGTGGCCCCGGTGGGCACCGACGGGCAGGGACAGAGCTATAACATCAACGGCGACACCGCCGCCGGAAAGCTGGCCAGCGCCCTGGGGGCGGAGAAGCTGATTCTCCTCACCGACATCGAGGGACTGTGCAACGACATCAAGGCCAGAGACGTCATCTCCTATCTGAACATCGCCGACGTGCCCCGGCTGAAGGCCCAGGGGACCATTGCCGGCGGCATGATTCCCAAGGTGGACTGCTGCGTCCAGGCTGTGGAGGAGGGCGTCTCCAGCGTCCATATCATCGACGGCCGGAAGCCCCACAGCATTCTGTACCAGGTCTTTGGAGAAGAGAACGCCGGCACCACCGTGGGGCGGGAGCGTCCCAGCGTGGGCGTCAAGTGGAAGGACGCCGGACAGCCGGCCGGGCATTAAAACATGACTCCCATGTGCGTCCCCGCCCCCAGAGGCGGGGACGCCGGGGGAAAATATGAAAAGGAGGCGGATTCCTGTGATTGAGAAATTCAAGAGCAACGCCGAGGCCATTGCGGCGGCCGGCCAGTATCTGTACGGCAATCACGTCCGGGTACCCATCGTCATGGACCGGGGCGAGGGCTGCTGGGTCTGGGACCTGGACGGCAATAAGTTCCTGGATTTTGTGGGCGGCATCGCCGTCAACGGCCTGGGCCACTGCCACCCCGCCATTGTGAAGGCCCTGGAGGAGCGGGCCCGTACCATGCTGCACTGCTCCAACTACTACTACAACGAGCCCGCCATTCAGACCTGTAAGCTCATCTGCGAGAACAGCTGCTTTGAGAAGGTGCTCTTCGCCAACTCCGGCGCGGAGGCCAACGAGGGCCAGATCAAGCTGGCCCGCAAATACGCCGTGGACCACGGCCACCCGGAGCGCTATGTGGTCATCTCCATGCTCCAGTCCTTCCACGGCCGCACCCTGGCCACCGCCACCGCCACCGGCCAGGAGATCGTCCACAATCCCAAGTGGTTCTCACCCCTGCCGGAGGGCTTCCGCTACGCGGAGTTCAACAACCTGGAGTCCGTGAAAGAGCAGATGGGCGCCGACGTGTGCGCCATCCTCACCGAGCCCGTCCAGGGCGAGGGCGGCGTCCGTCCCGCCACCCAGGAGTTCCTCCAGGGCCTGCGGGACCTGTGCGATGAGCGCGGCATCCTGCTCATGTTTGACGAAGTGCAGGTGGGCTCCGGCCGCACCGGCAAGCTGTTTGCCCACCAGAACTACGGCGTGGAGCCCGACACCTGCTCCATGGCCAAGGAGCTGGGCTCCGGCGTGCCCATCGGCGCGGTGTGCGCCCGGGGCGACGCGGCCTACACCCTGACCCCCGGCACCCACGGCTCCACCTTCGCCGGCGGCCCTCTGGCCTGCGGTCTGGCGGAGGCCACCCTGGACACCATGATCAACGGCGGTGTGATGGATCACGCGGTTAAGGTGGGCGAGTACTTCCGCGCCCAGCTGCGCAAGCTCCAGGAGAAGCACCCCAAGTGCATCACCGAGGTCCGGGGCTTGGGCATGATCAACGGCGCCGAGCTGTGTGACAACGAGGTGGGGCCCAAGATCGTGAACAAGTGCTTTGACAAGAAGGTCCTCATCAACTGCACCGCCGGCAACGTGCTGCGCTTCATTCCGCCCCTGATCGTGACGGAGGAGGAAGTTGATATTGTGGTAAAGGCCATTGACGAGGCCATGACCGAGCTGGGTTATTAAGAGCAACCCCCGCACTCAGACACCAAACACGTCTATGCGGGGTGAGATCTGAACGCCCGAGGCGCACACTGTGCCCCGGGCGTCCCAGACTTGCACCTGTCCTGTGTCGGTTGTTAATTTTGGAGAGGGAAGGAGGATCTGTACAGGGGAACTGCCAAAATCCAGGAATTCCAACGCTGAATCAAAAAATGCAGAAATGCAAATCCAAAGCAAGCTATTGCAATGTAATGCAAAGTAATGCAAAGTAATGAAAGAAAGGTTGGTAATTATCCATGAGTGAGGCAA
>CALXGC010000126.1 GCA_944387755.1 uncultured Oscillospiraceae bacterium
CATGCTCACCTTCCTGCCCCTGGAGCAGATCGACGAGATGGACAAGTGGGAGGGCAGCCAGCTGAACACCGCCAAGGAGATCCTGGCCTTTGAGCTGACCAAGCTGGTCCACGGCGAGGAGGAGGCCCAGAAGGCCCAGGACGCCGCCAAGGCCCTGTTTGTGGGGGGCGGCGACATGAGCAACGTGCCCACCACCACCCTCACCGAGGGGGACCTCACCGGCGGCTCCATCGGGATTTTGGACCTGATGATGAAGTGCAGGCTGGCCCCCTCCAAGAAGGAGGCCCGCCGCCTGGTGGAGCAGGGCGGCGTGGAGGTCAACGGGGAGAAGGTGGCCGGCGCGGCCGTCTCCTACACCGCCGCCGACTTCCAGGGGGACGGCCTGATGCTCAAAAAGGGCAAGAAGGTCTTCCACCGGGTGCAGATGTAAGCCGCACAGGACAAAAAACGGGCTTCCGGTCAAGCCGGAGGCCCGTTTTTGCCTGTTGCAAAGGGGGTTCAGGTGTCCAAATCCACCAGGATGTTGTCGGTGCCGTGCTGTTCAAACTCGGCGATATAGGCGTCGATGCGGCTGGTGAGTTCGTCATAGTTGCTCTCGTCGATGGGGGCGTCGTCCATATCCCGGCGGGCCAGGTCCTCCGCCAGAATGTCGAAGAACACGTTGTTTTCATATTCCATGATGGCCTCATGAATGCCGCCCTCCACAAAGGCGCGGGAGGGGACAATCTCGCCCTGGTACAGCTCCGCCAGGGAGGGCATTCCCTCCGCGGCGGCTTTGCCGAAGAGCAGGCTCTCCACCTCGTCATAGTCGGCGAACCGCTGGTCCCCCCGTGTGGAGTTCAGAATCCAGTTGCCGATGTAGACCATATCAAGCAGGCGGCGAAATTGCTTTTGACTCAATTCCAGGTTCATCTCCATGACCTCCTTTCCCGGAATCGAAGCGGGCCGGCCGGTGCGGCCGGGTGGTTTTCCATCTATATTATAATCTATGCGTTGGGGTTGTCAAATGGAGAAACGGCTGTTTTCATGGAAAATTTCCCTTGCCGCCGGGGGCCGGGTCCGGTATAATCAACAGGCCGCCTCTTTACACAGGCCGGGATTCCATTGTATAATACCACAGCCTGTTCCGTCCCGCCGGGACGGAGGCGGAAAACAGCAGAACCTGGGGGAGTTTTATGGAGAAGGACGTAATCATTTCCATTAAAGGGGTCCAGCGGTATGAGAACGAGGACCCGGATACGCTGGAGCTGGTGACGGCGGGCCGGCTGGAGCGGGAGGGGAACAGCTATACCCTCTCCTACCAGGAGAGCGAACTCACCGGCCTGGAGGGGACGCTGACCACCCTCCAGGTAGAGCCGGAGCGCGTCACCCTGATGCGGGTGGGGGAGTACAACTCCCAGATGGTGTTCCAGGAGGGGCGGCGGCATATGTCCATGTACAGCACGCCCTACGGCGCCATGGCCATCGGGGTGAACACCCGGCGGCTGATGGCCGCCCTCACCGACCAGGGCGGGGACATTGAAATCGACTACGCCATCGAAATCGACCACTCCGTGGCCGGGCGGAACAGCTTTCAAATCAGCGTGAGAGAGTCCGGAAAACGCTGCGCCCCAGAAGCATAAACGTTCTTTTTGGTTCTTTTTCTTCCAAGAAAAAGAACAAACCAAAGAAAGGTTGAAGAGAAGATATGGCAAACATGATTCAGGCGGCCAGGGCCCAGGCGGCCCGGCTGACCCAGGCGGCCTATGAAGCGGCGGCGGCGGCGGGCAAGCTCCCCGCCGGCGCGGAGGTGAAGGCCTCTGTTGAGATTCCCAAGGACACGGCCCACGGGGACTATGCGTCCTCCTTTGCGATGGCGGGGGCCAGGGCCCTGCACATGGCGCCCCGGCAGATCGCCCAGATCATCGCGGAGCACCTGGACCTGGAGGGGAGCTACTTCCAGAAGGCGGAAATTGCCGGTCCCGGTTTTCTGAACTTCACCCTGGGTCCCCGCTGGTACGGCGAGGTGCTGGCCGGCGTGGAGCAGGAGGGGGCGCGGTACGGCTCCAACACCGAGGGGAACGGCGAGAAGGTCATGGTGGAGTTTGTCTCCGCCAACCCCACCGGGCCCATGCACATGGGCAACGCCAGAGGGGGCGTGCTGGGGGACACTCTGGCCAACGTGCTCCAGCGGGACGGCTGCGACACCTGGAAGGAGTTCTACGTCAACGACGCGGGCAACCAGATTCACAAGTTTGCCGTGTCCATTGACGCCCGGTACCGCCAGATCCTCTTTGGGGAGGACAGCGTGCCCTTCCCGGAGGAGGGCTACCACGGGGAGGACATCAAGGAGCTGGCCCAGGCCATCTATCAGGCCCACGGGGACAGCTGGAAGGACCTGCCGGAGGAGGAGCGGCTGGACAAAATGGCCCGGTACGGCCTGTCCGTCAACGTGCCCAGGATGAAGGAGGACCTGCTGAAGTACCGCATTGTGTACGACCAGTGGTTCTTTGAGTCCGCCCTCCACGAGAGCGGCTATATCGGCGAGACGGTGGCCCTGCTGACGGAGAAGGGCTGGACCTATGAGAAGGACGGGGCCCTGTGGCTGAACACCACGGCTCTGCTGAAGGAAAAATACCTGCGGGAGGGCAGAAGTCAGGAGCAGGTGGACAAGCTGGACCTGAAGGACGACGTGCTCCGCCGGGCCAACGGCTTCTACACCTACTTCGCCGCCGACATCGCCTACCACCGGAACAAGCTGGAGGTGCGGGGCTTTGACAAGGCGGTGAACATCTGGGGGGCCGACCACCACGGTCATGTGGCCCGGCTTCAGGCCGCCCTGGACGGGCTGGGGCTGGACGGCTCCCACCGGCTGGTGGTGGTGCTCATGCAGCTGGTCAACCTGATGCAGGACGGCAAGCCGGTGCGCATGTCCAAGCGCTCCGGCAAGGCCATCGCCCTCCACGACCTGCTGGACGAGATCAGCGTGGACGCCGCCCGGTACTTCTTCAACTCCCGCGTCCCCACCACCGCCCTGGACTTCGACCTGGACCTGGCCGTCCGGGAGGACAGCGAGAACCCGGTGTACTACGTCCAGTACGCCCACGCCCGCATCTGCTCCCTCGCCGCCCTGCTGGCGGCGGAGGGCCATCAGGTTCCCCAGGCCCAGTCCCTGGACATGGCGCTGCTCTCCGCCCCGGAGGAGCTGGCGCTGATGAAGACCCTGGCCCAGTACCCGGAGGAGATCCACCTGGCGGCACGGGATTACGACCCCAGCCGCATCAACCGCTATCTGGTGGACCTGGCGGGAGATTTCCACCGCTTCTACCGGAGCTGCCGCATCCGGGGGGAGGAGCCCGCCCTGCTGTCCGCCCGGCTGAAGCTGGCGGACACGGTGCGCTCCGTGCTGGCCAACGGCCTGAACCTGCTGGGGGTGTCCGCGCCGGAGACCATGGCCGGCGGCGGCTTCCTCTACCAGTCCAAGGTGGAGGCGGGGGAGATCGACCGGGAGACGGCGCAGGCCGCCGCCCGTCAGAAGGCGGAGCGGGAACAGCGCCGCCGGAAGGCCCACGGCGCCCCGGAGGAAGAGGCGGAGTCCTGAGATGGACTGGCCGAAGCTGCGGCAGGACTTACAGGCCCGCGTCCCCGGCCTGATGGACGCGTCGGGGCGGTACGCCGTCCTGGTCCCCCTGGTGGAGGGGGAGGCCCTCTCCCTGCTGTATGAGGTGCGCTCCCGCCGGCTGCGCCGCCAGCCGGGGGAGGTGTGCTTCCCCGGCGGGAAAATCGAGGGGGACGAGTCCCCGGAGCAGTGCGCCCTGCGGGAGACCTGGGAGGAGCTGGGCATTCCCCCAAAAAATATTCATATTCTGGGGCGGCTGGACTTCATCGCCCACCGGGCCAACTTCATCATGTACCCCATCCTGGCCAGAGTGGACCGGGAGGCGCTGGACAAGCTGGCCCTCAACCCCGACGAGGTGGAGGAGGTGTTCCGGATTCCCGTGGAGCACCTGCTGTCCCACCCGCCTCTGGAGTACAGCTATACCCTCACCCCCCACACCGAGGGCTTCCCCTATGACCTCATCGGCATTCCGCAAAACTACCGCTGGCAGCCCGGCAGCGAAAACGTGCCCGTCTACCTCTGGGAAAACCGCGCCGTCTGGGGGCTGACCGGGCGGATTACCCGGCACCTGACGGGCCTTCTCCAGACGCTGGGGGACCTGCCGTGAGCGGGCCGGAGCAGCTGGGGCCCTATACCCTCCTTCAGCCGGAGGGGGTGTTTCCCCTGGGGGAGGACGCCCTGCTGCTGGGGGCCTTCGCCACCGTGCGCCGGGGCTGGCAGGTGTGCGACCTGGGGACCGGCGGGGGCTGCCTGCTTCTGCTGCTGGCGGGGCGGGCGGACGGCCTGTCCCTCTTTGGGGCGGAGCGGGACCCCGCCGCCGCCCAGGCGGCCCGGGAGAACCTGGCCCGAAACGGCCTGACCGGGGAGATCTGGACCGGGGACTGGGGCCAGACGCCCTTTCCCCCCGGCCGGTTCCACCTTGTAACGGCCAATCCGCCCTATTTTTCCGCCGAAAGCGGCGGAGACGGCGGCCCTGCCCGCATGGAGCGGGAGGCGGGGAGCCTGACGGCCCTGTGCGCCGCGGCGGCCCGGCTGCTCCGGAACGGGGGGCGGTTCGCTCTGTGCTGCCGCCCGGAGCGGCTGGCCGGCGTGTTTGCCGCCCTCCAGGGGAGGGGGCTGGAGCCCAAGCGCCTTCAGTTCGCCGCCCACAGCCCGGCGCGCCCGCCCTATCTCGCCCTGGTGGAGGCGGTGCGCCAGGGGAGGCCGGGGCTGGAGGTCCTGCCCCTCACAGGGAGAGCTGCCAGCGGTTGCCCCGGTAGTCCCCCTCCTGAAACGCGGAGACATAGGTGAAGCCCAGCCGCCGGTAAAACTGGTTCAGCGCGGGATTTTCCTGCATACAGTCCAGGCGGACAAAGCGCTTCTCCAGGGCGCGGGCCCGAACCGTCACCCGGCTGAGCAGCGCCCTCCCCGCCCCCGGAAGGGCCGGGCTGGAGACAAAGTTGTGGACGTAGAGGGCCGGAGGCCGGTCCGGCCACCTGGGGTCCTCCTCCAGGAGCACCGCGGCGGCGGCCAGCCGCCCGGCGTCCCAGAGGGCGTACAGCCGTCCCGCCTCCGCCTGGGCGCGGTAGTAGGACAGGGGGTAGAGCTTGTCATAGCCGCAGGCGTTCCACTGCCGGATGCCCTTCCGGTCCATCCAGGCGATCCGCGCCTGAATCAGGGCGAACACATCCTTCGCCTCCTCCGGCCGGACGGGCCGGAGTTCGTTGTCTGTATGGGACAAGGGGCTCATCTCCTTTTGTATCTTATGCGGCGGGACGGCCGGCCCCGGCGCTGCTCCGATTATACCTGTTTCCGGAAATCCACGCAAGGGAGGCGTTTTTATGCCCGGAACCCTCTATCTGGTCCCCACCCCCATCGGAAACCTGGGGGACATCTCCCAAAGAATGGCGGAGACCCTGGCCCAGGCGGACTTCATTGCCGCCGAGGACACCCGCGTCACCGTAAAGCTGCTCAACCACCTGGGCCTGAAGAAGCCCATGGTGTCCTATCACCGCCACAACGGCCAGACCAGCGGGCCGGTGATTGCCGCCCGCCTGCTGGCGGGGGAGAGCTGCGCCCTGGTGACGGACGCGGGGACCCCGGCGGTGTCCGACCCCGGCGAGGAGCTGGTGGCCCGGTGCGCCCAGGAGGGCATACCGGTGGTGTCCATCCCCGGCCCCTGCGCCCTCATCGCCGCCCTGGCCGCCTCCGGCCAGCCCACCGGCCGCTTCACCTTCGAGGGCTTTCTGGCCATGAACAAAAAGAACCGCCGCCGCCACCTGGAGTCTTTGCAGGGGGAGGAGCGGACCATGATCTTCTATGAGGCCCCCCACAAGCTCTCCGCCACCCTGGAGGACCTGTCGGCGGCCTTCGGGCCGGACCGGCCGGTCTCCCTGTGCCGGGAGCTGACCAAGCTCCACGAGGAGATTATCCGCACAACCCTGGGGGAGGCCGCGGCGCGCTTCCGCCTCCAGCAGCCCAAGGGGGAGTTCGTCCTGGTGGTCCGGGGGGCGGAGCCCCAGGAGGCGCCGGAGCGCACCCTGGAGGACGGCCTGGAATTGGTGCTGGCCCTCCAGGAGGGGGAGCGGCTCTCCCTCCGGGACGCGGTGAAGCGGGCGGCCAGGGAGCTGGACCTGCCCCGGAACGCCCTGTACCAGGCGGCGCTGGAGCGGGAGGCTATGGAATCTCCGCCTCAAACACGGTGACGGCCGGTCCGGTCATCAGAATGTGCCCGTCCGTCCGCCGCCAGTCCAGCTCCAATACGCCGCCGGGGAGAACCACGGAGGCCCGCCGGCCGCACCGGCCGGTTCTCACCCCCGCCGCCAGCACGGCGCAGGCCCCGGTGCCGCAGGCCAGGGTGACGCCGCTGCCCCGTTCCCACACCCGCGCCTCCAGCCGGTCCCAGGCCCGGACGGCGGCGAACTCCACGTTGATGCGCGCCGGGAACTGGGGGGCCCGCTCCAGCGCCGGCCCCGCCTGCTCCAGCGGGATTTGGGCCGGGTCCGGGCAGAAGACGACCCCGTGGGGGTTGCCCATGTCCACCGGCCAGAGGGTATAGGAGGCCCCCGCCGCCTCCAGGGTCAGGGCGGGGGAGAGCTTCGGCGCGCCCATGTCCACCGAGACGGACTCCACCTCCCCCCGGCGCAGGCGGAGCTCCAGGGGCCGGGGGCCAGCCCCGGTGTCGATGGTGAGGCAGCGCTTTCGGGTCAGCCCCTTGTCGTACACATATTTGCCCACACAGCGGATTCCGTTGCCGCACATGCGGCCCTGGGAGCCGTCGGCGTTGTACATATCCATCCAAAAATCCCCCGAAATGCCCGGACGGACGGCGATGAGGCCGTCCGCTCCCACCCCGAAGTGCCGGTCGGACAGGCGAACCGCCAGTCCAGGCAGGTCCTCCGGAACGGCGTCCAGGCAGTTCAGATAGAGGTAGTCGTTGCCCAGGCCCTGCATTTTTGTGATGTGCATGTCACCCCTCCTCTCCCGGTGAGCCTATGCGGGAGCGGGGCGGGGTATGCCCCGGAGACCGAGACAGGAGGTAATTTTTGATGAGACGAAAAACCTGGACGGCGCTTGTGCTGGCCGCGGCCCTCAGCGCCCTGGCCGGCTGCGCCCCCGCGCCGGCGGAGACGGACGCCGCGGCGTCCGCTCCGGCGGACTTTGCCCCCGCGGACGCCTCCGGCGGGACGGAGACCGCCGCGCCGGAGACCGCAGCGCCGGAGGACGCCTTCTCCTTTGCGGAGATGAAAAACTGGGAGTTCGCCTTCTCCAGCGGCGCGGGGGCCTGGGGCACGACCCTGTGCGTCCACGGGGACGGGAGCTTTTCGGGGGAATATTCCGACAGCGACCTGGACGTCCAGTACCGCTGCGACTTCACCGGGCAGTTCACCCAGCCCGTGCAGGTAGACGAGTACGTTTACGCCGTGGAGATCGCTCAGATTCAGTACCAGCACCCGGCGGGCACGGAGGAGGACCGGGACGGCGTTCACTACATCTACAGCGAGCCCTACGGCCTGGATGGGGCGGAGCGCATTCTGATCTACCTCCCCGGCGCGCCCCTGTCCGGGCTGCCGGAGGAATTTGTGAACTGGGTGACAAGCGCCCTTCTGGCCATGGAGGGCGTCTCCGACCTCTCCCAGATGACGCAGCTGCCCTGCTACGGCCTCTATAACGAGGAACAGGGCCTGGGCTTCTCCAGCTACGACGCGGCGGCGGGGGTCTGGACCTCCCTGGACTGGGCCAAAACCCGCACCGCGGAGCTGGAGCAGGCCATCGCCGGAGACGGCCTGGCCCAGGGGGAGATCAACAGCGCCTATGACGAGATGTACCACATCTGGGACTCCGTGCTCAACCAGGCGTGGAACGTGCTGATGCGGATTCTGCCCCAGGAGGAGGCCGCCGGCCTCATCCAGGAGGAGATGGACTGGATTGCCTGGAAGGAGGAGGAGATCGCCAAAGCCGGAGAGGAGTACGGCGGCTCCCTGACCCTGATGGCCCAGTCCCAGCGGGCGGCGGAGCTCACCCGGGACCGGGTCCGCGCCCTGACGGCGTATCTGGAGTAAAAGGGAGGAGCGGCTGCCGCTCCTCCCCGCTGTTTTTCCCCCTCTTTGTCAAAAATCCTACATCCGTTCTTTTGCGCTTTCCGAACTTTGTCTCTTTCAGGACTTGCAAAAACTGGTCTGATACGGTATTCTTAATTGTAAATTGTACTCCGCCGGGAGACGGGAGGGGCCGTCTCCTTTTTCGTATCTTCTTTAGGAAAGGGTTTGAGGAAGCACATGAGCGTCAACGTCACAGAAATTTTCGGGTCCAATGTGTTCAGCATCTCCGTCATGCGGGAGCGCCTGCCCAAGCGGGTGTTCCAGGAGGTCATGGACGTGATGAAGCACGGCGGCAATATCAGCATGGCCACCGCCGACATTGTGGCCAACGCCATGAAGGACTGGGCGGTGGAGAAGGGCGCCACCCACTACACCCACTGGTTCCAGCCCCTTACCGGCATCACCGCCGAGAAGCACGACTCCTTCATCACCCGGCCGGAGGACGGCAAGACCATCCTCCAGCTCACCGGCAAGCAGCTCATTATGGGCGAGTCGGACGCCTCCTCCTTCCCCTCCGGCGGCCTGCGCTCCACCCACTACGCCAGGGGGTACACCGCCTGGGACATGACCTCCCCCGCCTTTGTGAAGGAGATGACCGCCGGAACCATCCTGTGCATTCCCACCATCTTCGTCTCCTACACCGGGGAGGCCCTGGACAAAAAGACCCCCCTGCTGCGCTCCATGGAGGCCATCAACACCCAGGGCCTGCGGATTCTCCGCCTGTTCGGCAACACCGAGGCCCAGAAGGTCATCCCCTCCGTGGGCCCGGAGCAGGAGTACTTCCTGGTGGACCGGGAGAAGTACTTAAAGCGCCGGGACCTCATCTACACCGGCCGCACCCTCTTCGGCGCCCCCGCCCCCAAGGGGCAGGAGCTGGAGGACCAGTACTTCGGCGTCATCCGGGACCGGGTGGGGGCGTTTATGTCCGACCTGAACCAGGAGCTGTGGAAGCTGGGCATTCCCGCCACCACTCAGCACAACGAGGTGGCCCCCGCCCAGCATGAGATGGCCCCTATCTATACCATGTGCAACCTGGCAGTGGATCAGAACCAGCTGACCATGGAGACCATGAAGCGGGTGGCCACCCGCCACGGCCTGGTGTGCCTCCTTCACGAAAAGCCCTACGCCGGGGTCAACGGCTCCGGAAAGCACAACAACTGGTCCATCGGCACCGACACCGGGGAGAATCTGCTGGACCCCGGCGACACCCCCAATGAGAACCTCCAGTTCCTGCTGGTCCTGTCCTGCATTATGAAGGCGGTGGACAACCATGCCGACCTGCTGCGCCAGTCCGCCGCCTGTGTGGGCAACGACCAGCGCCTGGGCGGCCAGGAGGCCCCTCCCGCCATCATCTCCATCTTCCTTGGGGACCAGCTGGAGAACGTGGTGGACCAGATCATCTCCAACGCCGACTCCATCAAGCTGCTGGCCTCC
>CALXGC010000127.1 GCA_944387755.1 uncultured Oscillospiraceae bacterium
CCCGCCTGAAATACCGCTATCTGGACCTGCGGAATCCGGAGGTGAAGAACAACATCATCCTCCGCTGCAGCGTGGTGGCCGCCCTGCGGCAGGCCATGACGGAGCACGGCTTCCTGGAGATCACCACTCCCATCCTGACCGCCTCCTCCCCCGAGGGTGCCCGGGACTACCTGGTGCCCGCCCGGAACCACCCCGGCAAGTTCTACGCTCTGCCCCAGGCCCCCCAGCAGTTCAAGCAGCTGCTGATGACCTCCGGCTTTGACCGGTACTTCCAGATCGCCCCCTGCTTCCGGGACGAGGACGCCCGGGCGGACCGCTCCCCCGGCGAGTTCTATCAGCTGGACATGGAGATGGCCTTTGCCTCCCAGGACGACGTGTTCGCCGTGCTGGAGGACGTGCTGCCTCCCATCTTCGCCAAGTACGGCAAGTATGACCGGGCCAGCGCCGCGCCCTTTGTGCGCATCCCCTACACTGAGGCCATGGAGAAGTACGGCTCCGACAAGCCGGACCTGCGCATCGACCTGACGGTGCAGGACGTGACCTCTGTGCTGGCGGGCTGCGGCTTCGGCCCATTCGAGGGCAACGTGGTCAAGGCCGTGGTGGTCAGCGACTTCCACGAGACCCGGAAATTCATCGACAAGACCCTGGCGGACGTGGAAGTGGTCTCCGGCGGCAAGCCCTACTGGTTCCGTCTGGATGAGAACGGCGAGCTCGTGGGCGGCATCGCCAAGTTCGTCCAGCCCATCAAGGAGTCCGTGGTCTCCGCCCTGGGCCTGAAGCCCAATGACTTCGTGGCCCTGTCCGCTGGCAAGCTGGGCGCCGCCCAGAAGACCGCCGGCACTCTGGTGAAGATCCTGGGCGCCGCCGTCCCCGGCCATATGGACAAGGAGCAGTACGCCTTCTGCTGGATCGTGGACTTCCCCATGTACGAAATCGGCGAGGAGAGCGGGGAGCTGGAGTTCTGCCACAACCCCTTCTCCATGCCCGCCGGCGGCCTGGACGTGCTGCTGAAGGCGGAGCGGGGGGAGATCGACCCCCTCTCCATCACCGCCGACCAGTACGACCTGGTGTGCAACGGCGTGGAGCTCTCCTCCGGCGCGGTGCGCAACCACGACCCGGAGATCATGATCAAGGCCTTTGAGCTGGTGCGCCTGGGCGAGGAGGACGTGAAGGCCAAGTTCCCCGCCATGTACAACGCCTTCACCTACGGCGCGCCGCCCCACGCGGGCATCGCCCCCGGCGTGGACCGGATGGTGATGCTGCTGGCCGGGGAGGACTCCATCCGGGAGATCATCCCCTTCCTCATGAACAAGAACGCCCAGGACCTGATGATGGGCGCCCCCGGCGTGGTGACCCAGGCCCAGCTGGACGAACTCCACATCGCCGTCACCGAGACCGAGGAGGAGTAAGCGGCGCCATCCACCCGTTCGAACCCCGCCGCCCCGGCAGCGCCAATGGTTCTGCCGGGGCGGTTGCTTTTATATCAAATTGACAGCAATTTCCGTGTCTGCCTTGACTTTCTCTATACAGGGGTCTATACTAAACTCATCAGTTGTTTCGGTTTTTGAAAATTCAGCCGCCAAAACATATCCCAAAAAAGAGAAAAGAAAGGAAGCTGCACCATGAAACATTTGACCAAGCGCATCGCCGCGGCGGGGCTGGCCCTGTGCCTGACCCTTTCCCTGGCACCCGGCGCCCTGGCCGCCGGGGAGGACGCTCCGGAGCGGGGCGTGCTGACCTACAGTGAGTGTATTGCCCCCAAGTATGAGGATGCCGGTCTGTTCGTTGATGGCCTGGCCCCGGTGAAGCAGAACGGCAAGTGGGGCTACATCAACACCGACAACCAGGTGGTCATCCCCTTCGAGTATGACATCGCCGGGCTGTTCAACGAGGGGTACGCCATCGTGGGCACCCTGGTCTCCACCGAGCCGGAGACCGCCTACGACCCGGAGACCGGCAACTATGTGGAGACCGGAAAGACCCTGTCCACCTACGGGCTGGGCTTTGTGGACACCCAGGGCAACTACACCGAGCTGACCTGCCCGGACATGTATGACTGGGAGACCGACACCACCTACACCGGCGCCATCCGCTATTCCACCACCGAGCCCATGCTGGAAAACGGCATGATTTTCCACAACGGCTATATCACCCTGTGGCGCCCCGACGAGCCCGCCAGCTGTATCTATGACACCACCGGCGCCATCGTGGAGGTGCCGGGGGACACCTGGCTCACCCCCTGGGGCTGGCAGATCACCGAGGGCACGGTCATCATCGGCGAGCCCGCCATGGAGGGCGGCAGCCTGAACTACATGGACCTGCAGACCGGCCAGCTCCTGTACCTCCAGCTCCCCGAGGACACCGAGGAGGCATACTACTACCCCGACCTGCGTCCCTTTAACCAGGGCCTGGCCCCCGTGTGCGTCGTCCGCACGGACTATCAGACCTGGGAAGCCACCCGTCAGTGGGGCTTTGTGGACAAGTCCGGCCGGTTCGTCATCCAGCCCGCCTACGCCGACTTCCGGGTCGCCGACCTCTACGGGGACTATGAGGTCTTCGGCGTCACCGGCCTGGCCATGGTGGAGAACGCCGCCGGCCAGTGGGGCGCCATCGACAAGACCGGCGCCACCGT
>CALXGC010000128.1 GCA_944387755.1 uncultured Oscillospiraceae bacterium
TGAGAGGAGAATTCCTATGTTTGAAAAAGTACGTGATATCATTGTGGATACCCTGAGCTGTGAGATGGAGGACGTCACCATGGAGGCCGATCTGGCCGAGGACCTGGGCGCCGACTCCCTGGACGCCGTGGAGCTGAACATCGCCCTGGAGGAGCAGCTGGGCCTGTCCATCGCCGACGAGGACCGCCCCAACATGAAGACCGTGGGCGACATCGTGCGCTACCTGGAGGCCCTGGAGGGCGGCAAGAACGACTAATTTTCATTAAATTGAGGTGACTGTTCCATGGATCTGGAATCCATTTACGCGCTGATGGAGCGCTTTGAGCGCTCTTCCCTCACCGGATTGGAGCTGGAGCAAAATGGGACCCGCCTGAAGCTGGACAAGACCGTGGCCGTGGCCGCCGCTCCTGCGGCGTCTGTGGCCGCGGTTTCCGCTGTCCAGGCCCAGGCGGCTCCCGCCGCGGCTCCGGCGGAGGCCCAGCAGCCCAAGGACGAGGGCGAGTATATCAAGGCCCCTGTGGTAGGTACATTCTACACGGCCGCCAGCCCCGACGCGGCACCCTTCGTCAAGGTGGGCGACCAGGTGAAGGAGGGCCAGACGCTGTGTATCCTGGAGGCAATGAAGACGATGACCGAGCTTCCCGCCCCCATGGACTGCGTGATTGAGGAGATCCTTCTGGAAAACGGAAGTCTGGCGGGATATGACGTCCCCCTGTTCCGGGTTCGGAGGGCGTAATGTTTCAGCGTGTGTTGATCGCCAACCGCGGCGAGATCGCGGTGCGTATTCTCCGCGCCTGCCGGGAAATCGGCGTGGACGCGGTGACGGTGTACTCCGCTGCAGACGCAGACTCCATTCACGTGCAGCTCTCCCCCCACGCCGTGTGCATCGGTCCGGCCAAGTCCGCCGGCAGCTACCTGAATGTGGACGCGCTGCTGACGGTGGCCAAGGAGACCGGGTGCGACGCCATCCACCCCGGCTACGGCTTTCTGTCTGAAAACGCGGAGTTCGCCCAGCGGTGCGCGGATCTGGGGCTGACCTTCATCGGTCCCTCCGGCGCGGTGATTCAGGCCATGGGCAACAAGGCCGCGGCCAGAGAGCTGATGATGAAGCACGGCGTGCCCGTGGTGCCCGGCTCGGACGGGCCGGTGGAGACCGCGGAGGACGCGGTGAGGATAGCGGAGGAGATCGGCTATCCGGTGCTGGTGAAGGCCAGCGCCGGCGGAGGCGGCCGGGGAATGCGCAGGGTGGATCAGCCGGAGGAGCTCGCTGCCAAATTCGAGGAGGCCAGGGCTGAGGCCCTGGCCTGCTTTGGAGATGGGCAGCTCTATCTGGAGAAGCTGATCCTGAATCCCAAGCATATTGAATTTCAAATTTTGGCCGACCGCCGGGGCAACGTGGTTCACCTGGGGGAGCGGGACTGCTCCATCCAGCGGAAGAACCAGAAGCTGGTGGAGGAGTCCCCCTCGAAGATTCTCACCCCGGAGCTGCGGGAGCAGATGGGGGCCGCCGCGGTGGCCGCCGCCCGCGCCGCCGGCTATGAGAACGCGGGGACCATCGAGTTTGTGGTGGACGAAGAGGGGCATTTCTACTTCATTGAGATGAACACCCGAATCCAGGTGGAGCACCCGGTGACGGAGATGGTGACGGGACTGGACCTGGTGCGGGAGCAGCTGCGCATCGCCGCCGGCCTGCCCCTGTCTGTGAAGCAAGAGGATGTGGTCCAGCAGGGCCACGCCATCGAGTGCCGCATCAACGCCGAGGACCCCAAGGCCGGCTTCCGGCCCTGCCCCGGCGTCACAAAGTTCCTCCATTTCCCCGGAGGACCGGGGGTGCGGGTGGACTCTCTGCTGTACAACGGCTATGCGGTCTCCCCCTACTATGACTCCCTGGTGGCCAAGGTCATCGTCCACGCCCCCACCCGGCTGGAGGCCATCCGCCGGATGCGGCGGGCGCTGGAGGAGCTGATCATTGACGGCTATCCCACCACCGCCGATTTCTGTCACTTGATTATGCACCATCCGGACTTTATCAAGGGACAATACAACACTGGCTTTTTGCCCGCCCACATGGACGAGCTTTTGAACTGGGACAAGGAGGACTAATATGCAGCCACTGTTTCGCTCCCGCCGGGACCGGCTGGACCGTCTGCGCCGCCAGCGGGAGGAGGCCGTCGAGGAGGCCGCCCGCCGGTCGGCCATGCCGCAGAGCGGCACGCAGACCTGTCCCGGCTGCGGCGCGGAGTGCGCCAATCAGGAGCTGGTAAAGACGGAATATGTCTGTCCCCACTGCGGCTATCACCTGCCCATCGGGGCCTATCTGCGCCTGTCTCTGATTCTGGACCCCTTTACCTTTCGGGAGCTGTGGCCGGAGATGACCGCCCCCAACGCCCTGGAGTTTCCAGGGTATGAGGGAAAGCTGGCCGCCCAGCGGGAGAAGACCGCCCTGTCCGATGCGGCGGTGGCCGCGGTGGGACGGCTGGACGGCTATCAGGCGGTGTTTGCCGTGCTGGACAGCCGCTTCTTTATGGGCAGCATGGGCGTGGCTGTGGGTGAGAAGATCACCCGGGGCGTGGAGTATGCCCAGAAGCACAAGCTGCCCCTGATCATCTTTTCCGCCAGCGGCGGGGCCCGGATGCAGGAGGGGATCCTCTCCCTGATGCAGATGGCCAAGACCAGCGCGGCGGTAGAGCGGTTCTCCGCGGCAGGGGGTCTGTACATCTCGGTGTTTACCCACCCCACCACCGGCGGCGTCACCGCCAGCTTTGCCTCCCTGGGAGACATCACGCTGGCAGAGCCGGGGGCCCTCATCGGCTTTGCCGGTCCCCGGGTCATCCGTCAGACCATCGGTCAGGAGCTGCCCGAGGGGTTCCAGACGGCGGAATATTTGGAGGAGCACGGCTTTGTGGATCAGATCGTCCCCCGCACCCAGCTGCGGGAGACGCTGGCCCAGCTGCTGGCCCTCCACCGAAAGGGGGTACTCCACCGATGAGCGAATTGACGCCCGCCCAGCGAGTCAAGCTGGCACGGGCCGTGGCCCGGCCCGGTGCCATGGACTTTATTCACGCCCTGTTCACCGACCTGTTCGAGTGCCGGGGCGACCATTTACACCGGGAGGACCCCAGCATTTTCGGGGCCATCGCCCGGTTCCACGGCAAGCCTGTGACCGTCATCGGCACCCGGAAGGGCCGGACCTTTGAAGAGAAAATGAAGTACAACTTCGGCATGCCCAGCCCGGAGGGCTATCGGAAGGCCCAGCGCCTCATGCGCCAGGCGGAGAAGTTCAAGCGGCCCATCATCACCTTTGTGGACACCCCCGGCGCCTACCCCGGCCTGGAGGCCGAGGCGGAGGGGCAGGGGCAGGCCATCGCCG
>CALXGC010000129.1 GCA_944387755.1 uncultured Oscillospiraceae bacterium
GCTCAGGCGTCCTCCACACCCTCCACAAAGTAGTTCATGGTGCCGGTGATCACGCCGTCCTCCACAGAGGCGCCGCCGGCGGCCACGATAACGGGATCACGCTCCACCAGGGTGCCGGAGGCAGCGTCATACTCATAGCCGTCGCAGCGCAGGTCGGCGTCCTCCTGCTCCACAGTGACGGTGCCGTCCTCGGCCACGGAGATGTTCAGCTTCACGCCGGAGAACACGTCCCACTGGCCGGAGATGATCAGCTCGCTGACCTGGTCGATGGCATCCTGGGTCCCGGCGGCCACGGTGGTCTCGTTCAGGGGGGAGACACCCACAAAGTCCTCGGCCAGGCCGCCGTAGTAGGCGGGGCCGCCCATCTTTTCCACGAACTGGTCGGCGCTCTCACAGGACATGGCGGCCTCGATGGCGGTGTGGTAGTACACATTCCAGTGCCAGATGGCGGCGGTCAGGTGGGCGTTGGGGGCGTCGGCGGTCATGTCGGAGTTGTAGCCGCAGCCGAACACGCCGGCGTCCTGCGCGGCGATCTGGGGCTGGGCGGAGTCGCAGTGCTGGGAGATGACGCCGCAGTTGTAGGACTCGATGAGTTCACGGGCAAAGGCGGCCTCGTTGACCTCGTCGACCCAGGCGCCCAGCTCCTTCACATAGACGGTGGCGTCGGGATTGACGGCCTGGACGCCCAGGGCGAAGCCGTTGATGCCGGAGGCAGTCTCGGCGTACTGGCGGCCGTAGGCGGCCACATAGCCGATGTTGTTGTTGCCGGTCTCCAGGGTCTTCAGTCCGGCGGCGATGCCGGCCAGATAGCGGGCCTGATAGGCGCGGCCGAAGTAGTTGTTGAAGTTGGTGTCGTTGGACATATAGCCGGTGGCGTGGGAGAAAATCACGTCGGGGTACTCCTCCGCCTTGTCGGCCAGCGCCTGCATATAACCAAAGGAGATGCCGAAAATGATGTTGCAGTTCTCACCCACCAGGGTATCCACAGCGGCGGACACCTGGTCATAATCCTCCGGCACATTGTCCACAATGGACAGCTGCGTCTCGGGGTCCAGCCCCAGCTCCTCCATGGCGGTGGTGATGCCGTTGTGGTGGGCATAGGTGTAGCCGGCGGTGTCGCTGCGGCTGTTGATATAGATGGCGCCCACCTTGAAGTCGCTGTTGTCCGCCGTACTGCTATCGCCGGAGCCTGACCCGGAGACAGAGCCGCTGCCCGCGTCGGAGCCGCTGGTGCCGCCGCTGCTGCCGCAGGCGGCCAGGGACAGGCTCATGGCCAGAGCCAGGGCCAGTGCAAGGATCTTTTTCATGTTGTTGCTTGTCCTCCTTTTACAGTCGATCGTTTCATTCCTTGGATGCGTATATTAAAACCGGATTGCTCCGGCTTTAACCGAAATCAGCAGGGCGTTTATTCCTCAAACTCCACGCCGTGTTCCTCGCTCATGGATTTGATTTTTGCCAGGGATCTCCCGCAAAATGTGCCATTTTGCGGGGACCCTCTGATTTTTTATCCTTGGCGGAACTGAATCCCGCCTGCGGGAATTCTCCGGCCCTGCGGGCCTGCGAATTCACGGCCTGCGGCCGCCCCATCTGCGATGGGGCCCCGTGGAATCCCTGGCCAGAGGGCCGCTTCTTTCTCTCTCAGTCTGCGAACTCCACACCGCGTTCCTCGCTCATGGATTTGATTTTTGCCAGGGACTCCACCCGCACTCCCCTGGCGCGGATGCGGGCGCCGCCCGGCTGAAAAGCCTTTTCAATGACGATGCCCGCTCCGACCAGAGCGGCCCCGGCCTGCTCCACCAGGTCAATCAGTCCCTCCAGGGCGGCCCCGTTGGCCAGAAAGTCATCAATAATCAGCACCCGGTCCTCCGGGCCCAGAAACTGCTTGGCCACAATGACGTCATAGATCCGTCCGTGGGTAAAGGATTCCACCTTGGTGGTATAGACCTCGCCGGCGATGTTCTTGGTCTGGCTCTTCTTCGCAAAAATCACCGGGCAGTGAAAAAACTGCGCCGTGACACAAGCGATCCCGATGCCGGAGGCCTCGATGGTCAGAATCTTGTTCACGCCGCAGTCGGCGAACCGGCGCTGGAACTCCCGGCCGATTTCCTCAAATAGCGCGACGTCCATCTGGTGGTTCAGAAAGCTGTCCACCTTGAGCACGTCGGTCCCTTTCACCACGCCGTCCTGACGGATGCGCTGCTTGAGAAGCTCCATGGTGTCGTTCCGCCTTTCCTTGAAAATGACAATGGCCCGGGAAACACGGGCCATGCGCTTTTGAAATACTCTCTCATTCTACAAAAAATTTCCCCGCCCTGCAATCCTTTTTTCAAAAATTTTCTGCGCCTTTTCCACAATTTTTTATTGCGCCTCCCTCCTTCCCCCGGTCGCTTTCCCCTCCTTTCCCGGGAAAAGGCCGGCATACCCGTTCATCCGGACCGATTCATCCGCGGGCGCGCTCCCTTTTTCAGTCCGCGGCCAGTTCCGTCAGGAACCCGTTTCCCTGAAATAGGAAAAGTTTTCCCCGCCGACGGGATTCGTCCTTTTGTTTTCCAAAATATGGTAAACTAAGCTTAGAACAGCTTGTCCCGCTCTGGGAAAAGGAGGTTGCCGCTATGCAGCTGCTGCGCAAAAAGGGAATCCTGGACAGCACCCGGGTTTTGTTCCTTCCTGTTTCGTCCATTTTACCCAACCCCAACCAGCCCAGAAGGCACTTTTCCGAGGCTGAGCTGGAGGAGCTGGCCAGCTCCATCCGCGCTTTGGGGCTGCTTCAGCCTTTGACGGTGCGCCGCAGAGAGGGCTCTTGGGAGCTGGTGGCCGGTGAGCGGCGGCTGCGGGCCGCCAAGCTGGCCGGTTTGGATGAAGTGCCCTGCCTGTCCATCCAGGCGGACAGTCAGTCCACCTCCCTGCTGGCTCTGGTGGAAAATCTCCAGCGGCGCGACCTGGACTTTTGGGAGGAGGCCCTGGCTCTTCAGCGGCTCCTTGACATATTTCACCTGTCCCAGGAGGAGGTGGCCCGCCGGATCGGCAAAAGCCAGTCCGCCGTGGCCAACAAGCTGCGGCTGCTGAAGCTTCCGCCGGAGGTTCTGTCCACCCTGCGGGACGGCGGCTGCTCAGAGCGTCACGCCCGCGCCCTCCTGCGGCTGAATTCTCCGGAGCAGCAGGCTGACGCGGCTCGACAGGCGGTGGGCCAGAGCCTGACTGTGGCACAGACCGAGGCCCTGGTAGAGCGCATGCTGGCCCAGTCCCCTTCCAGGCAGCACAAGCGCCCCACCTTTATTGTAAAGGATGTGCGCCTTTTTCTGAATACCATTACCCGAAGCCTGGATTTGATGCGCTCTGCCGGTGTGGACGCCCAGTGCCGCCGCGAGGACACCGACGACGAAATTCTTCTCACCATTCACATTCCCCGCAGGGCGGGCTCCTGATCTCTCCCTTTCTCTTCCGTTTGGCTGCCGCTCCGCGCGGCGGCCTTTTTTCTTTTGTTTCACGTGAAACACTTTTTGCCCCTTATCCGCATCTTTCTTTTAAATTCCGGGAAAAACAGTTGAAATGGTCCGGTCCGGTTGCTATAATGATGTTCTGCAAGCGCAGTTCTTCTCCCACCGCTGAGAACCGCAAGG
>CALXGC010000130.1 GCA_944387755.1 uncultured Oscillospiraceae bacterium
GTTGACCACCAGCTGGAGGTCGCACTGGGCGTCGATGTGGTAAATCTGGGTCATGGCGTCCCTCCCCCACTGGTAAAAGGGCATCTCCTGTCCATGGAGCGACGCCCGCTCCGGCTGGCGGCGGGCCATCTCCCGGATATTTTTCCGCGCCTGCACAGAGTACCCCAGCGCCCGCAGCTCCTCGTCCCACGCATAGCACAGATACGCCGCCCGCCCCAGCTTCCGATAGATTGCGGCGCACGTCTCCGCCCGCTTCATCCGCCGGTCCAGGCGCTCCACCTCGCTTTTCAGCGCCGCGGCGCTCTGGAAGCTGCGCATACTGCGCACCTGCTCTCCCAGCGCTCTGGCCGCGTCCGCATAGGCGGGATAGGCCGCGGAGATCTGCCGCGCCTCCCGCTCCAGGTTCGGGCGGAGGGCCTCAAACTGTTCCAGCGCCTGCTCCAGCTCCCGAAGGCCCTCCTTCAGCGCCCGGTTGGAGGCGCATGGGTCGCACAGGCGGTCAATCCGCCTGTCCACCTCGTAAAAGCAGCTCTGGAACCAGGCCTGATTGGCCTGGGAGAGGCCGTAGTTTTGTTCCATCTCCACAATAAACTCCAGCGCCTCCTCCACCCGGCCGGTGGTCTCCGCCAGCCGCCGGTTCAGGCCGGCCCGCTCCAGCGCCTGGGGGTCGGCCGCCCGCACGTCCGCCCCGCCGGCTGACAGCTCCGCCGCGCGGAACGCCAGGCGGAGGCTGGACAGCAGCTCCGCCGCCGCCAGTCCGTCATAGGCGCCGGAGCCGGTGATCCTGACGTCCTTCAGCCGCCGCTGCCGGCTGAGGATGTCCTCCAGGCGCGCCATACCGGCGGCGCAGCGCCGCTGGATGTCCGCGGCGCTGCCGGACAGGTCCTCCCGGCACAGCGCCTCCAGCTCCCGCTTCACATCCTCCGCCCCGGCGTCCCCGGCGTCCAGCTCCGCCATAAGGCCCCGGCACAGGGCCTCCAGCTCTCTGTATCCGGCCAGCGCCGCCGCCCGGCGCTGTTTTTCCGCCGCTGCCTCCTGCCGCTTCTGCTCCTGAATGCGCCGGTCAACGGCCTCGTTGGCGGCCAGCATCGCCTTTCCCGTCTCCAGAACCAGCCACCCAGTCCCCACGGCGGCCGCCGCCGCCGTGACCGCCGCCGCCGCTGCCACGGCCACGGGGGCCGCGACAACCGCCGCGGCAATGACGCCCACGCCCTCCAGTTCGCTGCTCATGACGCGCTCCTTTCCCCGCCTTCCGCCGGACGCGTTTTCTTTCTGCCGCCCATTTTTCGTGCAAAAAAGCCGGATTTTTTCCATCATTATCTAATCCGCAGGTCCGGCGCGGCAAGTTAGACTTCGGTCAGACCTGGACCCGGCGGCGCGTCCGCCCCGCTCTGCCGCCCTCTCCCACAGCAAAAGTGCTTGCATTTCCGAAAAAATCCGGGTATAATAGCACAGATTATAGAAGCTTTCCGCCCCGTGCGGCAAGAATACTCAGATGAGAAAGCGTGATGGACTTTGAAGTACGATTTCACCGCCATTGAACAAAAATGGCAGACAAAGTGGAAGGACGAGAAGACCTTCTCCTGTAAAACCGGCGACGCCAGCAAGAAGAAATTCTATGCCCTGGTGGAGTTCCCCTATCCCTCCGGACAGGGCCTGCACGTGGGCCACGCCCGGCCCTACACCGCCATGGACGTCATCGCCCGGAAGAAGCGGATGGACGGCTATAACGTCCTGTTCCCCATCGGCTTTGACGCCTTCGGCCTGCCCACCGAGAACTACGCCATCAAAAACCACATCCACCCTGCCAAAGTCACCCACGACAACATCGCCAACTTCACCAAGCAGCTGCACATGCTGGGCTACTCCTTCGACTGGGACCGGGTGGTGGACACCACCGACCCTGAGTACTACAAGTGGACCCAGTGGATTTTCCTCCAGCTGTGGAAGCACGGCCTGGCCTATAAGACTACCATGCCGGTGAACTGGTGCACCTCCTGCAAATGCGTGCTGGCCAACGAGGAGGTGGTGGAGGGCGTGTGCGAGCGCTGCGGCGCCCCTGTCATCCGCAAGGAGAAGTCCCAGTGGATGCTGAAGATCACCGCCTACGCCCAGCGCCTCATCGACGACCTGGACGACCTGGACTTCATCGAGCGGGTCAAGATCCAGCAGAAGAACTGGATCGGCCGCTCCACCGGCGCGGAAGTCACTTTTAAATCCACCGCCGGGGACGACATCGTGGTGTACACCACCCGGCCGGACACCCTGTTCGGCGCCACCTACATGGTCCTCTCCCCGGAGCACGAGCTCATTAAAAAGTGGATGCCGCAGCTGAAAAACGCCGGCGCCGTGACGGCCTACCAGCGGGAGGCCGCCTCCAAGTCCGACCTGGAGCGCACCGAGCTCAACAAGGAGAAGACCGGCGTGTGCCTGGACGGCGTGCGGGCGGTCAACCCGGTGAACGGCAGGGAGATCCCCATCTTCATCTCCGACTACGTGCTGGCCACCTACGGCACCGGCGCCATCATGGCCGTGCCCGCCCACGACGACCGCGACTGGGAGTTCGCCAAAAAATTCGGCTGTGAGATTATCGAGGTGGTCTCCGGCGGCGAGGACGTGCAGAAGGCCGCCTTCACCGCCAAGGACGAGACCGGAATCCTGGTCAACTCCGACTTCCTGAACGGCCTGACTGTAAAGGACGCCATCCCCGCCATGGAAAACTGGCTGGAGGAGAAGGGCATCGGCCGGCGGAAGGTGAACTATAAGCTTCGGGACTGGGTGTTCTCCCGCCAGCGCTACTGGGGCGAGCCCATCCCCATGGTCTACTGTGAGAAATGCGGCTGGCAGCCCCTGCCGGAGGACCAGCTCCCCCTGCTGCTGCCGGAGGTGGAGAGCTATGAGCCCACCGACGACGGCGAGTCCCCCCTGTCCAAGATGACCGGCTGGGTGAACACCACCTGCCCCTGCTGCGGCGGCCCCGCCAAGCGGGAGACCGACACCATGCCCCAGTGGGCCGGCTCCAGCTGGTACTTCCTGCGGTACATGGACCCCCACAACAACAGGGCTCTGGCCAGCAAGGAGGCCCTGGAGTACTGGTCCCCGGTGGACTGGTACAACGGCGGCATGGAGCACACCACCCTCCACCTGCTGTACAGCCGGTTCTGGCATAAGTTCCTGTACGACATCGGCGTGGTCCCCACCAAGGAGCCCTATCAGAAGCGCACCAGCCACGGCATGATCCTGGGCGAGGGCGGCGAGAAGATGTCCAAGTCC
>CALXGC010000131.1 GCA_944387755.1 uncultured Oscillospiraceae bacterium
GCCGCTCCAGGGCGGTGTCCTTCTCGATGTGCTTGCGGTACTCGTTGAGGGTGGTGGCGCCGATGACCTGGAGCTCCCCCCGGCTGAGGGCGGGCTTGAGGATGTTGGCGGCGTTCATGGAGCCCTCGGCGTCTCCGGCCCCCACGATGTTGTGGACCTCGTCGATGACCAGGATGATGTTGCCCAGCTTTTTAATCTCTTCAATCAGGCCCTTCATCCGGCTCTCAAACTGGCCCCGGAACTGGGTGCCGGCCACCAGGGCGGTGAGGTCCAGCAGGTAGACCTCCTTGTCCGCCAGCTTATAGGGCACATCCCCCTGGGCGATCTTCGCGGCCAGGCCCTCGGCGATGGCGGTCTTGCCCACGCCGGGCTCGCCGATGAGGCAGGGGTTGTTTTTCTGCCGGCGGTTGAGAATCTGAATGACCCGCTCCAGCTCCCGCTCCCGGCCGATGAGCTTATCCAGCTTGCCCTCCTGGGCCCGCTTGGTGAGGGAGATGCAGTAGTTCTCCAAAAACTTGCGCTTGGGGGCCCGCTCCCCGTTTTTTCCGTTCTGAGCGGACTTTTCACTCCGGCCGTCCTGGGCGGGGGCGGGCTGCCCGTTGGGGCCGCCGTTTCCGCCGAAGAGCTGGTTCAGAAAGGGGAAGGTGGCGGTGCGCCCATCGTCCTCCTCGCTGTCTCCGGCGTCGGGCTGGGCCACCAGGCCCTCCACCCCCTCGGCTCCGCCGAAGGCGGATATCATCTCGTTGGTGAGGTTGTCCAGGTCCTCGTCAGAGATGCCCATCTTCTTCATCATGTCGTCGATGGGCTTAATACCCAGTTCACGGGCGCATTTGAGGCAGAGACCCTCGTTCTTGGTCTCGCCGCCCTCCAGCTTGGTAATAAAGATCACCGCCACATTCTTGTGGCAGCGGCTGCACATAGTCGGCTGCATACTAAAACACTCCTTTCAGGAGAAAACTTCGTCTCAATTTGGTATCATACACCCTTTACAGGCCCCAATTGTGAACTGGCGATGAATCTTTTAGAGGATAGAGGCCATCAGGACCAGGGGATTGACCGTGCAGAAGAAGCGGAGAAGAAGGGTCTGGTCCACCGCCTCCTGGGGGATGAGGCCGCCCAGCAGCCAGCAGGCGATAAACAGCAGCACCGCGCCCTTCAGCAGGCCGGCGGCTGCGCCGGCCCAGTGGTTCAGGGTGGACAGCACCGGCAGCTGAAAGGCCAGGTTCAGCACCCGGCTGAGTACGACCCACCCGGCCATCACAACGCCGAAGCAGACGCCGAACAGCACCGTCCGGGTGAACTGCAGGGCGGCATATTCCGCCAGGGCCTGAATGACGCCGGAGGCCGCCGACTCCACCCCGGCGTGGACCGCCTGGGCGAAGGCCTCGGACAGTCCGCGGAACAGGGCGGAGTCCTGGAGGGCGTTCAGCGCATCCTCCAGGGGGAGCTGGTCAAAAAAGTCGCTTGCGCCGCCCGCCGGCGGGGTATATTGGTAGTAGCTGCCCACGGCGTCCTGGAGGCTCCGCTCCACAACCGGGACAATGGCCTGGGCCACAGGCCGGGCCAGGGCGCTGGAGAGGACGGCGGCGCCGATGAAGGCGACAAACACCGCCAAAAAGCCGCACAGAGTGAGCACAAAGCCCTTTCGAAAGCCCTGAGCCGCCGTCAGCAGCAGGACCAGCAGAACGGCCAGATCAAACAGCAGAAAATCCATGAGACGCTCCTTCCGTATGAAAGTCAGTTGTTCCGCCTGACCCAGGCGGTCAGGCGGGCAGGTACAGCCAGGCCTGCTGGGCGTTGGCCAGCAGGGCCGCGCCGGAGCTGCTGAGGGAGAGATGGCGGGCGTTCTGGGTGTGTTCCAGCTGGCTGTAGGGGGTGAAGTCCTGGGTGTAGATGTTCAGCTCCTCCCCGGTGAGCAGGGACAGGTAACGCCCGGCGGCGTCAAAATCCAGCAGGTTGGAGGAGATGGCCAGGGAGGCGGACTCCGTTCCGTCCGGGCCGACAATCACCGCCCGCTCCGCCGCGCCCGCCTGGTACCGGCCCAGCAGAAGCAGGGCGAAGCCGTCTCCGCCGAAGCTGCACCCCTTCAGGTGCTGCTGGCCCAGAAGATAAGTACCGGACACCGTGCCCTCCTCGGTGACGGCGGATACCTGCTCCTCCCCCAGAACCCACAGCAGGCCGTCCTCATAGTCCAGCTCCAGCACCATGGTGTTGCCCAGGGAGACCACGGCGGAGGGCTCCTTCTGGTCGGTGGGGTAGAAGAGAATCTGGCTCTCAAAGGAGCCCCCCGACTGGCCGATGGCCGCCAGAGCCACGGTTTTGCAGTCCGGGGAGACCGCGGCGTCCACCAGAAAGACGGAGCGGTTGATCTGAATGATCTCCCGGCGGTAGGAGCTGTCATATACCGTGACGGAGCCCCGGTGGCCGCCGCCCTGGGAGGTGACGGCCAGCCAGCCGGCGCCGTTCACGCGGGCGGAGAGGAGCTGTCCGCTCTCCAGCGTCAGGTGAAAGGCCTCCTCCATTCCCCGGAAGACGAACAGGTCCTGACCGCCGGCCTCATAGACCACGCCGCAGCCGCCGGAGCTGGACAGCACCGGCCGCTCAAAGGTGCGCACCTCCTGGGCGTACAGCTCCCCGGAGAAGGAGTAGTAGCGCGCCCCGCTGTCCGAGGCCATCAGCACCCCGTCCTCCAGATAGGCCAGGGAGACCTGTTCGCCCCCGGCGTGGGAGAAGGGCGCCGCCTCGCCGTGTTCGCTGGTCTCCAGGTCCCGGTAGGCAAACCACCGCTTCAGCGCGTCCAGATTCAGCCGGTCCCGGTAGACCACCAGCGCCAGCGCCCCCAGCAGCAGGGCCGCTGTTACCAGCAGCGCGATGAGCCGGAAGAGAATATTCAGTTTTGTCCTGCGCGCTTCCTTCATGGCAAATTCCTTCTCCGCGGCGGGCGCCCCGCCGTCACAGCACGTCCTCTCCGTACCACAGCCTGGTCATGTAGAGGCCGCCGGGGGGGACGGTGGGTCCGGCCAGCGTCCGGTTGCCGGAGGCCAGAATCGCCGGAATGTCCTCCGGAGAAAGCTTGCCCTCCGCGGCGTAGACCACAGTTCCCGTCATCGCGCGGACCATGTTGTAGAGGAATCCGTCCGCGCACACTCTGCACTCTATCAGATCTCCCGTGCGGGAGATGTCGAAATAGAAGACCGTGCGCACAGTGGTCCGCGTCTCCGTCCCCACGGAGCGCACAGCGCGGAAGTCGTGGGTGCCCACAAACTGGTCCGCCGCCCGCTGCATGACCGTCTCGTCCAGCCGCCGGGGGTAGAACCAGGCCCGGTCCACATAGAAGGGGTTGCCCAGACGGGAGTTGTAGATGCGGTAAGTGTACTCCTTCCGCCGGCAGGAGCCGATGGCGTTGAACGAAGGGGGGACCTGGGTGGCCTTCACCACCACAATGTCCTTGGGCAGCCGTGTGTTGACCGCCAGGGGAATCCGCTCGCAGGGGATGGAGGAGGTGGTGCGGAAGTTGGCCACATAGACCTCCGCGTGGACGCCGGCGTCGGTGCGCCCGGCTCCGGTGCACTTCACCGGATGGCACACCACCGTGGCCAGGGCCTTTTCCAGCGTCTCCGCCACTGACACGGCGTTTTTCTGCACCTGCCAGCCGTGGTAGGCGGTGCCGTTATACATCAGCTTCAAAGCGATGTTTCGTTCTTCCATGGCGCTCTCCTTATGCCTGTGATGCCGCAGCCCGGCCAGGGGAAAAAAGGCCGCCCGCTGCGGCGGGCGGGCGCTCCCACGCGTGGTTCCGGGTTGCTATCGGGATTATAGCATAGTATAATCACTTGGGCAAGGGCTCCGTTTCCTGGAAACACATTCATTCCGCCCGATGGAGCCCCCAGCGCCGGACATGAGGCCGGCGCCGATGGCCTCATGGATGTAGGGGACGGCCCGGCCGCTGGTTCTGGGCCGTTGGCCGGAACGGGACCACAAAGCACTTTTCCGGCCGGATTTCCTCTCATCGCAACTTTTTGTAGGAACGAAGTTCCTCTTTTTGACATACAATGTAAAGCTATTATATTGACATTTTTTCATCTGCTTGCTAGAATAGACGCAGAAAGGAAGTGATCCATATGGCACAATCCATGGTGAACATCCGGATGGACGAAGACCTGAAGAAAAGCATGGAACAGGTCTGCAAGGAGTTGGGCATGAGTATGACCACCGCCTTCACCATCTTTGCCAAGAAGGTCAGCCGGGAGAAGCGCATCCCCTTCGAGGTCTCCGTGGACCCCTTCTACTCTGAAAGCAACATGGAACACCTCCGCCGCTCCGCCGCTGAGTTGGATGCCGGGCACGTGGTCGTAAAAACCATGAAGGAGCTGGAGGCGATGGAGAATGAGTGACCTCCTATTCTCCGAACGGGGCTGGTCCGACTATCTCTATTGGCAGGCAGAGGACCGGAAGATGATTAAGCGCATCAACGCACTGCTGAAGGACATCCAGCGGGGAAACTTCGACGGCATCGGCAAGCCAGAGCCTCTGAAAGGAGACCTCTCCGGCTTCTGGAGCCGCCGCATCGACGACACCAACCGCCTGGTGTACCGGATCAGAGGGGGCGCACTTGAAATCGCCTCCTGCAGGGGACACTATGATTAAACTCCCCTTGTCAAAAGGGGTATGGCTTGCGAAAGAGCATACAGAAAAAGGGAAAATACGTTTTTGAGATGGTCCAGCAAAAGTAAAATCCGCCTGCACGGACGGATTCAGGCACAAAAATTTTCCCGTCCGGTGTTGGCGCGCCGGACGGGGGCAAAGAGGGCAGAAACCGAAGGGGGATCTGCTCTCTTATCATATCTTATCATATTGGGATAGGAAGAAAATATTAAATGAGACGCGCAGGCGGCGCGGGCGGCATCGTGAGGCCGGCCGGGAACCTCTTGTACGGCATACAGAGAGAAAAATGAGAAATCTCTATCATTTTATCCGTATAAGCGTCTAAACACGCGGAAAATGTACTTGAAAACCCTAAAAATTTAATGCGTTTTTAAGAAACAGTAAAGCGCCTTTCAAGGCCGGCGTGGTATGCTCAGCACAGTGGGACGGCTCCGCCGTCCGAATTTGAGGGAAAGGAGCCACACCCCATGGAAATTACACTGGAACAGGTGGAGCGCCTGCGGGAGAAGGCCGACGTGTCTTACGGACAGGCGAAGGCGGCGCTGGAGTACAGCGGGGGAAACCTGCTGGACGCCCTGATCTATCTGGAGGAGCGGGGAGTGATTCCCCGGCCGGAGGACGCCTATTACTCCACCAGGGGGGAGTCCGCTCCGCCGCCGGAGCTGCCCGTCCTCCCGGCGGAGCCGGAGAGAAGGCAGGGGAGAAGAAACCGGCGGGGTCTCGGCCGCCTGCTGGGCTGGCTGCGCCGCGTGCTGCTGGACAACGAGCTGGAGATCTGGCGCAAGGGCCAGCCCATTACCGCCGTTCCCATGCTGATTTTGGGAATCTTTGTGATTTTTCTCCCCTGGATTGCCGTTCCCATGCTGCTTATCGGGCTGTTTTTGGGCTTTCGGTACCAGATTGCCGGGCCGGACCTGGAGAGCGGCGCCATCAACAGCGTGATGGATTCCGCCGCCAGCACGGCGGCGGAGGTGGGGCGGCAGGTGATGGACGAGCTGAAAAACCAGCACGATAAGTATCAAAACCGAAAAAAATAACCCTCCGGAGGAGAGCGGTTCCAAACAAGGAGAAGATGGGAATGGCAGAAAAGATTTTGCTGGTGGAAGACGAGGAGAAGCTGGCCCGGATGGTGGAGCTGGAGCTCCGGTACGAGGGCTATGAGGTGGACAAGGCCTTTGACGGGCGCAGCGGGCTGGAGCAGGCCCTGTCCGGAGCGTACAGTCTGGTCCTGCTGGACATCATGCTCCCCCGGCTCTCCGGTATGGAGGTGCTCCGCCGCCTGCGGCGGGAGAGCGGCGTCCCGGTGATTATGCTCACCGCGCGGGACAGCGTGGTGGACAAGGTGTCCGGGCTGGACTCCGGCGCGGACGACTATATCACAAAGCCCTTTGCCATTGAAGAGCTGCTGGCCCGCATCCGGGCCGCCCTGCGCAAGCGCGCCCCGGCCAGGGAGAGCGCGGTTCTCACCGCCGGAGCGCTGGAGATGGATGTGGACCGGCACACGGTGACGGTCAAGGGACAGGGGGTGGAGCTCACCAAGAAGGAGTTCGACCTGCTGCGCCGTCTGCTGGAGAACAAGGGCAGGGTGCTCTCCAGGGAGGTCCTGCTGGACAGCGTGTGGGGCTTTGACTTTGTGGGGGAGACCAACTCCGTGGACGTATATATCCGCTTTCTCCGCAGCAAGATTGACGAGGCCTTCGGCATAAAGCTCATTCACACCGTCCGGGGCGTGGGGTATGTGATTCGGGAGGACTGACCGCCCGTGATGCACTGAAAGGAGGGGAGTCCGCTGTCCAGACATAAGCACCGCTTTCAGGCGCCTCCGTCCCAGGACCCCCTGAGCGGAGCCAGGGCCTCCCTGGTATTCCGGCTGAATTTCGGCTTCTTTTTCCGGCAGCTGATGATTTTCCTGGTGATGGACCTGCTGCTGTTTGGAATGGCCGCCGCCGGGCTGTTTTTCTATGGGGAGAGCCGCTGCGCCGGCGTGGCCGCTCTGGTGGAGGAGCGGGGCGTTCCCTCCGCCGGGGCCATCCCCGGGATGGAGGCCAGCGTCTACGCCATCACGCCGCTGGACCGGCCGGTGGACCAGCAGACGGGACAGGCGCTGCTCCCCCTTCCGTTCCTGCCCCGCTACCCGGAGCTGGAGGAGGGAGTGCGCCAATGGGACCTGTTCTCCTATTATACGGTGGAGCTGCCCAACGGCGGGGAGCCCTATGCCATTACGGTGGACCTGTCCGGCATCGCCGGCGCCCTGTGCTGGGCGGGGATGGCGCTGCTGGTGTGTCAGGGGCTGTCGCTGTTCACCAGCCTGCTGGGGAGCAGCCGCTCCATCCACAAAATTTTAAAGCCCATCCAGGACCTGGCCGCCACCGCCTCCCGGCTGAATTCCATGACCCGCATGTCCCGGCAGGAGCTGGAGGCCCTGACCGGGGAGCTGGAGAAAATCAACGCCAAGCATTTGGACAGCCGCATTGACCTGGCCTCCACCCAAAAGGAGCTGCGCGCCCTGGCCGGAGCCATCAACGCCATGCTGGACCGGATCAACCGGGCTTACAGCGCCCAGATGCGCTTCGTCTCCGACGCCAGCCACGAGCTGCGCACCCCCATCGCCGTCATTCAGGGCTACGCCGCCCTGCTGGACCGGTGGGGGAAAGACGACCCGGAGGCCCTCCAGGAGTCCATCGGCGCCATCCGCTCCGAGGCCAAGTCCATGGAGCGCCTGGTGGAGCAGCTCCTCTTTCTGGCCCGCGGAGACAACGACACCCAGCCGGTGAAGCGCTCCCACTTTGATTTGACTGCCCTGGCCGGGGAAGTGCTCCGGGAGGAGGAGATGATCCACGAGGACCGGATCTTCCTCCCCCGGTGGGGGGAGGACCCCGTGCCGGTGTATGCCGACCAGGGGCTGATTAAGCAGGTCATGCGCATTCTGATGGACAACAGCGTGAAGTACAGCGGGCCGGACAGCCGGATCTACCTGCGGGTGATGGAGCTGGAGGGCCACGCCCGCGTCACGGTCCAGGATGAGGGCATGGGCATCTCCCCAGAGGGGATTCCCCATATTTTTGACCGCTTCTACCGCACGGACCAGTCCAGGGACCGCAGAACCGGCGGCACCGGCCTGGGGCTGGCCATCGCCAAGTGGATTGTGGACCGCCACGGCGGGTGGTTCGAGGTGGTCTCCCGGCAGGAGGTGGGCACCCGGATTTCCTTTCTGCTCCCGGCGGACTCCCAGCCGCCGGAGCCGGAGGCGTGAGCCGCCCCCCGGAGCGGGCGGCCAGTGTTAAATCTGAAAGTCAAGCGGGCGGGCCTGTGAGCAGGTCCGTCCGTTTTTTGACGGCGCTTATGCTGTTTGCCCCTTTTTTTCTCCTTTTTGCACATGGAATTTGGCTGGAAATAGCTCTTGAAATTCAAAAAACCATGTGGCATAATAACACCGACCATTCGACACCAAAGGAGTGACGACTGCTATGATGGTTTCCACAAAGGGCCGCTACGCTCTGCGGGTGATGATCGACTTAGCGGAGCATGACGACGGACTGTACATTCCCCTGAAAGAAATCGCCGCCCGACAGGATATTTCGGAGAAATATCTGGAAAGCATCGTCAAGCTGCTGACCCGAAACGGCGACCTGGTCGGCGTCCGGGGCAAGGGAGGAGGCTACCGGCTGACCCGCTCCCCGGAGGAGTATACGGTGGGTGGGATTCTGCGCCTCACCGAAGGCGGTCTGGCTCCGGTGGGCTGCCCCGGTCTGAGCGGCCGGAGCTGCGAGCGGGCAGAGGACTGCCGCACGCTCCCCGTGTGGCGGGAGCTGAACCGGCGGATCAACCAGTACCTGGACAGTATTACCCTGGCGGATCTGCTCCTTCCGGCGGAGGACGCCGCCCCCTCCTGAACAAAAAGAGAGAATGCCGCGCCTGCCGGGCGCGGCATTCTGCGTTGTTCAGTCTGCGTAGCGGGACAAAAACTGCCGTGTGCGCTCCTGCTGGGGATGCTCGATGACCTGGTGGGCGTCGCCCTGCTCCACAATGAGTCCGCCGTCCATGAAGATCACCTGGTCGGCCACATCTCGGGCAAAGGCCATCTCGTGGGTGACAATGATCATGGTGGTCTTCTGCTCCGCCAGGCCCCGGATGACCTTCAGTACCTCG
>CALXGC010000132.1 GCA_944387755.1 uncultured Oscillospiraceae bacterium
CCACCACCCGCTTCCAGGTGATCTGGCGGGTGTCGATATCCAGAGCGTTGCCCTGCTGGATGTGGTTGTCGATCAGGGCGGAGAGCAGGTTGTTGGCAATGCCGATGGCGTTGAAGTCACCGGTGAAGTGGAGGTTGATGTCCTCCATGGGAACGACCTGGGCATAGCCGCCGCCGGCAGCTCCGCCCTTGACGCCGAACACGGGGCCCAGGGAGGGCTCACGCAGGCAGACGACGGTCTTCTTGCCCACCCGGTTCAGGGCGTCGGCCAGGCCGACGGAGGTGGTGGTCTTGCCCTCGCCGGCGGGGGTGGGGCTGATGGCGGTCACCAGGACCAGCTTGGCCTTCCGGGGCAGGTCCCGCAGGGAGTGGATGTCAACTTTGGCCTTGTACTTGCCGTAGAGCTCCAGGTTGTCCGGAGAGATGCCGATCTTGGCGGCGACCTCCTGGATGGGGAGCATGGTGGACTGCTGGGCGATTTCGATGTCGGTCATGACAAATAGCCTCCTTATGATGTCACAGTCAGATTGGGTGGCGGTTCAGGTCTTTCGATGGTGGTATTATACATCATTTCTTTCCTTTCGTACATGATTTTTGTTGCTCTTTTGGGGTGGGCGGCTTTTTTTCGTTAAGCCAAAGGTCCCTTTTGCTTTACGAATTTTCTCCCCTTTTCCCCTCCCCCGGCGGGCCGTCATTGTGTCCAAGAAAAGCCGGGCTGTTCCCTCCGCTTTCGTGGGTTTCGCCCGGTTTTTCCCGGTTGGGCGGCTTATTTTCCCCGCCCCGCGGGCCTCTTCGGGCTTAAAAAATTTCCCGTTTTTCCCCTCCCCCTTAAAATAAGTAAGCAGCCGCCCAAAGCGGTTGCTTTTTCCCGGCGTTCGTGGTATAGTCCTGACAACTTCCAGCCCGCCCGGGCCAGGGCCCGGGGCAAGAAAGGACGGCGTCACATGGAACTGAATCTCTCTCCCGCCCAGGTGGCCGAGAACTACGCCCAGGTGGGCGCGGGCAAGGCCAAGCGCTCCACGGCCCACCTCATTGTGCTGGGCATCCTGGCCGGCGTGCTCATCGCCCTGGGGGGTGCCACCACCAACACCGCCGTGTGCGGCGTGGACAACGCGGGCATCGCCAAGATGATCTGCGCCCTCCTCTTCCCCTTCGGCCTGGGCATGGTCATCCTCATGGGGGCCGAGCTGTTCACCGGCAACTGCCTAATGATCTCCTCCCTGCTGGACCGGCGCTGCACTCTGGCCGGGATGCTGCGCAGCTGGCTCATTGTCTATCTGGCCAACTTCGCCGGCTCTCTGCTGGTGGCCGCCGGCTGCGCCTGGTTCGGACAGATGAATCTGGCCGACGGGCTGCTGGGGGCCTACACCATCAAGGTGGCCGCCGCCAAGTGCGCCCTCCCCTTCCAGAACGCCCTGGTGCTGGGCGTCTTCTGCAACCTGTTGGTGTGCCTGGGCGTGCTGATGGCCATGGCGGCCAAGGACAACACCGGCAAGATCCTGTCCGCCTATCTGCCCATCGCCTTCTTCGTCCTGTGCGGCTTTGAGCACTGCGTGGCCAACATGTACTACATCTCCGCCGGCCTGATGGCCAAGACGGTACCCGCCTACGCCCAGCAGGCCGCCGCCATGGGGGTGGACCTGTCCGTCCTCACGGTGCCCAGCTTCCTCCTGAAGAATCTGCTCCCCGTCACCATCGGCAACATCCTGGGGGGCGCGGTCCTGGCCTGGCTCATGTGGTTCGTCCACCTGCGGGGAAAGAAGGCGGCGTAAGGCGTTCCGCAAACACAAAACAGCAGACAGCAAAGCGGCGGCCCGCAAATGCGGGCCGCCGCGTCTCGTTCACTGGAGCTTCTTTCCGTCGGAGTAGGCCTGGCCTACCACCTCCCCCAGCACCCGGTAGGTGCGGTGGATGGAGTCGTAGGTGATGGGGCGCAGCTTGTCCGGGTCGATCTGCCCCGCCCCGTCCAGGATGGACTCGTCGGCGCTGGCGTTGACGATCCGGCCCAGGAGCAGCTCGCTGTCCGCGTCAAAGCTGATCAGCCGGCACTCCAGGGCCATGGGCAGCTCGTCGATGAGGGGGGCGTCCACAAATTCGCTCCTGGTGGTGTGGAAGCCCGCCCGGGCCACCTTGTCGGGGACGTTTTTGCCGGACACCAGCCCCACATAGTCGCAGGCGGTCTCATATTGGGCGGTGCCCACGCTCACGGTGAAGGCCTTCCGGGCCAGGATGTTGCGCACCGTCTGGTGGCTGCCGCTGAGATACATCGCGATCTGGTCGGTGTCGGCGATGCAGCCCCAGGCGGCGTTCATGGCGTCGGGGGTGCCGTCCTCGCCGTAGGTGGCGATGATGAGCACCGGCTTGGGGTACAGGTAGGACTTGGCGCCGAAATTCTTGCGCATGGCGGATCTCTCCTTTCTCATTTGTCCGCGTTCTGGTACGGATTCTGATTGGTTTTCTGTTCCCGCCCCCTGCGGGGGCGGGAATACACGCTTGGGGGACGGAGACGCACGTTTGGGGGCTGGAACACACGTTTGGGGGCTGGAACACACGTTTGGGGCGGGAAGCTCCGCCCTCTGTGAAACAGGGCCCGGAGCGAAAACCGCTCCGGGCCCTGAGGCGTTTGAATTGTCAGGTCAGAGACAGGGCTCTCACTTGATCATGGAGGCGACCTCGGCGGCGAAATCCTCCTCGGCCTTCTCGATGCCCTCGCCGGTGGCGAAGCGGGTGAAGGCCTTGACGGTGATCTTGCCGCCCAGCTCCTTGGCCACCTGCTCCACGTGCTTCTCCACGGAGATCTTGTTCTCCTTCACGAAGGCCTGCTGCATCAGGCAGTTCTCCTCGTAGTACTTGCCCAGCTTGCCCAT
>CALXGC010000133.1 GCA_944387755.1 uncultured Oscillospiraceae bacterium
TGTTCCGCAGGCAGATGGACACCTCGCGCAGCTTCTTCTGGTTGATGAGCTCCTTCAGGTGGTTGTTGTAGATGGCCGCGCCGGAGGCGGTGGTCATGCCCACGAACACGTCGCAGGCGTCCATGCCAAGCTCCAGGGATTTGGGGAAGATGGTGGCCTTGTCCTTGCCGCGGATGGGCATCATGTAGATGCCGTACTCCGCGCCGCACATCGCCGCCGCCGCCGCCATGGCGTTGGCCATCCGCATGTCCGTCTGCGGATCGATGGCGATCAGCACCTCCTCGCCGGGCTTCACCGCCATCAGGTTGGACAGAATGTAGTGCGCACGCTCGATACACTCAATGACACGATTGTCTTCCATGATAATCAATCTCCTTTTCTATTCCACATTATTTTTGACGGCGTTTTACGCCGGGAACAGACGTCACATTTTCTTGCTCAGCTCCGTTTTAATCAGAGAGGCGTCGTCAAATACGCTGTGGTCCAGCTCATGCTCCATCTCGGAGATGCAGACCGTGGCAACCAGGTCGCCCACCGAGTTTGTAGCGGTATGAATCTGATCCACAATCCGGTAGATGCCGGCCACCAGCGCATAGCCCTCCAGCGGGAGCCCCATCTGCGTCATCAGCGTCAGGCTGATAACCAGGCCGATTTGCGGCGTCGCCGCGCAGCCCACGCTCAAAAACGTAGCCTGGAGGCACAGCAAAATCTGCTGCTGAATGCTCAGGTCAATGCCGTAGAGCTGGGCGGAGAACAGAATCACAACGGCAAAGTAGCCGCAGGTGCCGTTCATCTGGGCGGTGCAGCCCAGGGGCAGCACAAAGCTGGAGACGTCCTTGGGAGCGCCCATCCGGTTGGGGGCAATATCCATGGACAGCGGCAGCGCCGCGGAGGAGGTACAGGTACTGAAGGCCACCAGCCAGGAGTCAAACGCCTTTCGCCAGAACATAATGGGATCGACGTGCCCAAGCAGCTTCAAAAGCAGGCTGTAGACCACCACGCTCACTGTAATGGCCGTCAGATAGTCCGTCACAATAAACTTCAGCACCGGGCCAAAAATTGCCACGCCATACTTGGCCATCGTCACAGACATCAGGCCGAACACGCCGACGGGAATGATGCCGATGACCACATCCACAATTTTGAACATCACCTGCGCCAGGTTGGAGATGATTCCCGCCAGAGGCTTTGCGGTCTCTCCCAGAGCGATAATGGCAAAGCCCACGAACAGCGAAAACACAATGATGGGCATCATGTCGCCCTCTGTCAGAGAGGCAAACGGATTCTCCGGGAACAGGTCGAGAATTGTTTCATACACGCCGGGCAGTTCGCTGACCGTCACCTCTTCCCCCTCAATGGCCCCCAGCTGCAGGCCCTCGCCGGGGCGAATCAGGTTGACCCAAACAAGGCCGATGCCTGCGGCAACCATGCCGGTGGCCAGAAACCAGACGATGGTCTTCACGCCCACGCTTCTCAGCTTCTTAATGTCGCCCAGGGACAGCGCGGCGTCGATAATGCAGAAGAACACCAGGGGCACCACCACCATCTTGATCAGACGGATGAACAGGTCGCCCAGGAATTGTAAAAACGGCAGGATGTAGTCGTTAATGACCGGATTGTCCACGCCGCCCATGAAATTCAGCACATAGCCGAAAACAATTCCGGCAAACAGCGCGATGAAGATCTTCACGAACAGCGGCATCGATTTCTTCTCTTTCTTCATGCTCAAGCCTCCCTTGTCTCGTGTACTTGTACAAGTCTGGCTTGATTTTAGCAAAATCTTTATTATATTTCAACAATCTTAACAAAATATAAATGCCCTATAACCTTGCTCTTATGAAAATTTCCTATATTTTTAATTATTTCCTTTTTATTTCTCGTCTGTTTTGTATTGTACTCCGCAAATTCACAGAATTCAAACGATATGCCTGATTTCTAATGAGACATATCTATTTTGTTATGGGCCCTGTTCTTGTATTTCCACCTCTGGGACGCTATAATTTTAAGGAAAAGACTGAACTGTCCGGAGAAGGGATCTATATGCTCAATGAAATCAAGTACGTCTACGCCGTATACCAGGAGCGCAGCTTTACCAAAGCGGCAAAAAAGCTGTTCATTACCCAGCCCGCCCTGAGCAGCATGGTCAAAAAGGCGGAACAGGAAATCGGCAGCCCCATCTTTGACCGGAGCACTGTGCCGCTTACCCTGACCAGGGAGGGAAAATTCTATATCCAGACCATTGAGAAAATTATGCTGCTGGAAAAGAATCTTCAGGACTACTTTCAGGATATTCAGTCCCTGAATACCGGGAGCCTCTCTGTAGGCGGCTCTTCTTTTTTCTGTTCCTTTGTGCTGCCGGAGATCATCGGAAAGTTTCGGGTACAGTACCCCAATATCTCCATCAACCTTCAGGAGGGCAATTTGAAGGACCTGCGGGAGGGCGCGGAAAAAGACCGCCTGGACCTGTTCATCGAAACGGCGGTCAGACGGGACGACCCTGCTTTGAAAACCTTTTTTTACCGGTCGGAGACCATTCTTCTGGCCGTTCCGGTGGACTATCCCATCAATCAAAAGCTAAAGGACTACCAGTATCCCAGAGAACATCTGGACTTTCAGGGCCGTCCGTCCCGGCCGGCTCCGGTGCCTCTGGAGGCCTTTCGAAACGTCCCGTTTGTTATGCTGAAAAAAGAGGGGAACGACCTGGGAGTCCGGGGAGCGGCCATGTGCGGCGAGGCGGGCTTCTCCCCCAAAGTGGCCATGTTTACCGACCAGGTGCTCACCGCGGCAAACATCGCCGCCAACGGAATGGGCGCCGCGTTTCTCCGCGGAGACCTGTTCCGCTACTCCCCCATTCAGGACCGCTTCTGTATCTACGCCCTGGGCAGCAAGCTGGCCCGGAGAGACATTTTCTTCGCGGCAAAGAAGGGCCGTTACATCAACAACGCCATGAGGACCTTTCTCTCTATGGCCGGCGCAAGGCTGGACGGCGGAGGGAATCCCGCGGCATCATAAAAAATGGGCGGCCCTGATGGGCCGCCCATTTTTTATGTAAAAATCTTTTAAAAACCAGGGAAAGGACTTGACAAAATTTTTCCGGGCATGGTATAATACAATGCTTCTATGTTCCTGCCCAGGGGGACATCTCCCCTTTTAATCCTGGGACAGTGTAGCACATGTCCGGGAAAAAGGCAAGAGACGCGCATAGGAATCCGTCAACGCAGCCGGGCGTTCCGAACTCCGTGTTTTCTGAAAATTGTGTATTTTTCACAAAGAAAACGGCGGTCCTCCCGGCAAACGGACCGGAATCTCCGGGAATCCACCCATTTCGTGCAGAAGAAAGTGAGTTGATTTTTCAGCATGGTCGTAAAGGACGTAATGTACGGCAAGACAAAGCGCAAGAGCTTTGCCCGCTATCAAGAGATCCAGGATATGCCCAATCTGCTGGAGGTCCAGAAAAAATCCTATCAGTGGTTTTTGGACACCGGCCTGCGGGAGGTGTTCCGGGATGTGGACGCCATTACCGACTACGCCGGCAACCTGGAGCTCTCCTTCATCGACTACTCCATGGATGAAAAGCCCAAGTACGACGTGGAGGAGTGCAAGGCCAGAGACGCCACCTACGCCGCTCCCATCAAGGTAAAGGTCCGCCTGCGCAACAAAGAGACCGAGGAGATCACGGACCAGGAGCTCTTCATGGGCGACTTCCCCATCATGACCAACTCCGGCACCTTCGTCATCAACGGCGCCGAGCGGGTCATCGTCTCCCAGATCACCCGCTCCCCCGGCATGTACTATAAGGACCTGCGGGACAAGGCGGACAACCACACCTACACCACTACCGTCATCCCCTACCGGGGCGCCTGGCTGGAGTATGAGACCGACCTGTCCGACGTGTTCTATGTCCGCATCGACAAAAACCGCAAGCTGCCCATCACCTGCCTCATCCGGGCGGTGGGTCCCCGGACCGACGCGGAAATTCTCGAACTGTTCGGCGAGGACGAGCGCATTCTGGCCACCCTGGAGAAGGACCCCTGCAAGACCTATGAGGACGCCATGCTGGAGATCTACCGGAAGCTGCGCCCCGGCGAGCCTCCCACGCTGGACTCCGCGGAGACGCTTCTGAACGCCACCTTCTACGACCCCCGCCGGTACGACCTGTCCATGGTGGGGCGCTATAAGTTCAACAAGAAGATGGCCTTGTGGACCCGGCTGTCCGGCCACACCCTGGCCGCTCCCGTGGCCGACCCCCTCACCGGCGAGATCATCGCCGAGGCCGGCGAGACCCTCACCAGAGAGCGCGCCCGCGAGCTGTGCAGCCGCGGCGTGAACGAGGCCGTGCTGGATGTGGACGGCAAGCAGGTGAAGGCCTTCTCCAACGGCATGGTGGACATGAAAACCTTCGTGGACTTCGACCCGGAGAGCTGCGGCATCACCGAGATGGTGTCCTTCCCCGTGCTGTGCCAGCTTCTGGACCGCCGGGAGGCCGAGGGCCTGTCCAGCGAGGACTTCCAGGACCTGGTGAAGGCAAATGTGGACGCCCTGGTGCCCAAGCACATCACCCAGGCGGACATCATGGCCTCCATCAACTACCTCAACTGCCTGGCCCATGGGATGGGCACTGAGGATGACATCGACCACCTGGGCAACCGCCGCCTGCGCTGCGTGGGCGAGCTGATTCAGAACCAGTTCCGCATCGGCTTCTCCCGCATGGAGCGGGTCATCCGGGAGCGCATGACCACCCAGGACCTGGACGTGGTGACGCCTCAGAGCCTCATCAACATCCGCCCCGTCACCGCCGCCATCAAGGAGTTCTTCGGCTCCAGCCCCCTGAGCCAGTTCATGGACCAGACCAACCCCCTGGCCGAGCTGACCCACAAGCGCCGCCTGTCCGCCCTGGGCCCCGGCGGCCTGAGCCGCGACCGGGCCTCCTTCGACGTCCGGGACGTGCACTACAGCCACTACGGCCGCCTGTGCCCCATCGAGACCCCCGAAGGTCCCAACATCGGCCTGATCTCCTACCTGGCCTCCTACGCCCAGATCAACCGCTATGGCTTCATCGAGACGCCCTACCGCCGGGTGGAGCGCATTCTGGACGAGCACGGCAAGTGCGTGGCCGCCAAGGTGACAGACGAGATCCGCTATATGACCGCCGACGAGGAGGACGAGTACACCATCTGCCAGGCCACCGAACCGGTGGATGAGAACAACTGCTTCGTCAACGAGCGCATCACCTGCCGCCGGCGCAGCGAGATTATCTCCGTGGACCGGAGCCTGGTGGACTATGTGGACATCTCCCCCAAGATGATGGTGTCCATCGCCACCGCCATGATCCCCTTCCTCCAGAACGACGACGCCAACCGCGCCCTGATGGGCGCCAACATGCAGCGCCAGGCCGTGCCCCTGCTGCGCCCGGAGGCCCCCATCGTGGCCACCGGCCAGGAGTATAAGAACTGCATCGACTCCGAAGTGGCCATCCTGGCGGAGGGCCCCGGCACCGTCACCAAGGTGTCCGCCCGGTATATCACCGTAAAATATGACAGCGGCGAGACCAAGGACTACCGCCTGACCAAGTACCTGCGCTCCAACCACGGCACCTGCATCAACCAGCGGCCCATCGTGAACGTGGGCCAGCGGGTGGACTTCCAGGACGTGCTGGCCGACGGCCCCTCCACCGACCGGGGCGAGATCGCCCTGGGCCGGAATATCCTCATGGGCTTCATGACCTGGGAGGGCTATAACTACGAGGACGCCGTGCTGCTCAACGAGCGCATGGTCCGGGACGACGTGTTCACCTCCATCCACATCGAGGAGTACGAGCTGGAGGCCCGGGACACCAAGCTGGGACCGGAGACCATCACCCGGGACATCCCCAACGTGGGCGAGGACGCCCTGCGGGACCTGGATGAGCACGGCATCATCCGCATCGGCGCGGAGGTCCACGCCGGCGACTATCTGGTGGGCAAGGTGGCCCCCAAGGGCGAGGCCGAGGCCACGGCCGAGGAGAAGCTGCTCCGGGCCATCTTCGGCGAGAAGGCCAGAGAGGTCCGGGACACCTCCCTGAAGGTGCCCCACGGCGAGAGCGGCACCATCGTGGACGTGAAAATTTTCACCCGTGAGAACGGCGACGAGCTGGGCCCCGGCGTCAACCAGTGCGTCCGGGTCTACATCGCTCAGAAGCGGAAGATCTCCGTGGGCGACAAGATGGCCGGCCGCCACGGCAACAAGGGCGTGGTGTCCCGCATCCTGCCCCAGGAGGATATGCCCTTCCTCCCCGACGGCACCCCCCTGGACATCGTGCTGAACCCCCTGGGCGTGCCCTCCCGTATGAACATCGGTCAGGTGCTGGAGGTCCATCTGGGCTACGCCGCCAAGACCCTGGGCTGGAAGGTGGCCACCC
>CALXGC010000134.1 GCA_944387755.1 uncultured Oscillospiraceae bacterium
AGAGTCGCTCCCCTCACGGGGAGCGTGGATTGAAATTATTGGGAGGATGTGGTCTGTGATAATAGCAACGTCGCTCCCCTCACGGGGAGCGTGGATTGAAATGGATTACAAGCACACTGTACCAAACGGAAAAATGTCGCTCCCCTCACGGGGAGCGTGGATTGAAATCGCGTCGTCTACGCAAACGGGGGAGTGGGCGCCGGTCGCTCCCCTCACGGGGAGCGTGGATTGAAATTCCGGCTTGCCTGACCGGGCCCTGACCTGGGGCAGTCGCTCCCCTCACGGGGAGCGTGGATTGAAATCAGTTGTCGGTGACAATGCACATGTAGTCCAGTGGTCGCTCCCCTCACGGGGAGCGTGGATTGAAATCGGAAAACCTTCCGGTCACGGCCTTTCTTCATCCTGTCGCTCCCCTCACGGGGAGCGTGGATTGAAATCAGCCCACCCAGGGTCAGTATGTCCAGCAGCCTCCGGTCGCTCCCCTCACGGGGAGCGTGGATTGAAATGGCAAAATCAAATTTGGCCTGGATATTGGCCTGGGTCGCTCCCCTCACGGGGAGCGTGGATTGAAATCAAAATTTGTGGGGACGGAACTCCTGTTTGCCAGGTCGCTCCCCTCACGGGGAGCGTGGATTGAAATTTTTATGTGATCGCTGCGCTCGACAAAAATTTTTGTCGCTCCCCTCACGGGGAGCGTGGATTGAAATGATGACAATAGGTTGCTGGGTGTACGCCGCACCAGTCGCTCCCCTCACGGGGAGCGTGGATTGAAATGGTTTCGGGGCTGCAGAAAATCTGGCACCAATAGCGTCGCTCCCCTCACGGGGAGCGTGGATTGAAATTTGTGTGGGGGGTGTTTCAAGTGAACTTTTCCGAAAGTTATAAGCAAAGCGAAGAGCTGTCGGTTTGTGTAAATGCTATTTATGAATTATTCGTGGCAGCTTCTGAAAATCGCGTACTTCCATTGACCAGAACAGCTGTGTGTAGAAATAGTGACTATTTGTATATAGAAATACCACAAACATATGACAAAAAATACTTCACCGCAGAAGAATATACACGTTCGATAGGAAAGCATAACTTCTCCTCAAACATTCACGTTGTCCGATTTCAACTTCACGAGTTAAATGAGATCTCTATTCTGCTGCATTGTCTCGGAGATAAAATAGGATGCGGGATCTCGCTTGAGAACATGAAATACCCCGAAATAGTGGACTTTCTAAATCATAATCATTCGGCGTATGTTTTAGCAAGCGAACTAACAAGATGCCTCCATAAATTCGGAAACGCACCATCCGTCTATTATGCTCGCCCAATTGTAGTGGCGCGGTCTTTTATCAACCAACGTCGGCGTGAATCAAACAAATATGTAGACGCCATATATGCCTCTATGCTTCAAGATGGGAAAATCCCAATAAAATGGAAGTCAGAGTATCAACTATACAGCATTGTAAAGCTAATCTATCCAGACGCAATATTTCAGTATCGCCCAGAATGGCTAAACAAACAAAGTCTTGATATTTATATCCCATCCCAAAATATAGCTATCGAATATCAAGGAAAACAGCACTTCGAGCCAATTGATTTTTTCGGCGGGAAAGATTCGTTCACCCAGGGGCAAATACGGGACAGAAAAAAAGCGGATTTGTGCAAACGGTTTGGAGTTTGTCTTTTATATTGGAAATATGACAATCCAATTTCCATCGACAATCTTAAGAACCTTCTTTCTTCTTGCAGCACATAACAATATTTATAGACGTCAGCCATGAACGGTTAGCGTCTCTATTCATTTTCAGAAATTCTACCTTTACTGTTCAATTCGCTCGTCCTCTTTCAAGATGGGGTCATGCACCCCCTTGACGTCGCCCCCCACGCGGGGGCGTGAATTGAAATCGCCTCGTACTCGATGGCCGGGAAGGTAGGCGTCCATGCGTCCGCGCTGTAAACGGTGTTCCGCCGGTTCGCCCTGGGGTCAACCGTCTGCCTGCTCATAACAAGGGTGATGTCCCCGAAGTTGGTATGAGGGATGTCCGCCCGCGTCACGGCGATGGAGGGCATAGGGAAGCCTCCCAGCCGAAGGGCAGAGCGCAGCTTGTCCTCCGTCAGGTTATGTAGGGCCACCAGGTCCCGCGTCCCCTCCACCGGGGATTTCAGGGAAAACCTGCCGTTGACATCTCCGCCGGTTTCGGATATACTGTCATCAGAAGCAGGTGCAGACTGTCTGTCGCCTGTCCCGTTCTGGGACTTGGTGATATAGTCTGTGCCTATTTTATTATCCAGTATTTCCGTCGGCTCCAGATTGATGATGTCGTATAGGAGCAAATTTCCCGCCCCCCGGTTTCCTACGATGACCTGGGCGGAATAATCGTTGCTGCCGATGCGCATAAGGACCTCTCCCCTGACAAAGTCGATAATGGCATCCCGCCGGGGAGGCAGCAGTGCCTCGTTGACCCAATTCCGCACCGCCCGCAGGATTTCGTCCGCATTGTTGGTGGCCCGGAGCTTGTCAGCGAAGATTTGGCGGTCCGTCCGCATAAGCCGCTGCATATACTTGGAGAAGGTCATCTCCCGACGGCTCTTGTTGATTTCAATGACATTCCGCCCCACCGTCACCCCGTTGGGGAACTTCTGCCGCAGGTTGTCCTTGACCGTCCTGACCCACTCGCTCCGGGAGACGCCCGCCAGGATGTCCTCCTCGATGACCACATAGGGGTTGTTGTTCTGGTCGTACTGGATGGAGAACCGCGCCGCGCCGTCGCCTCCCACGCAGGGGCGTGAATTGAAATGATGGAAGCATAGATACAGGAAAAAAGAACAGGTACAGACTATACCCAAAAGCCCCGTGAAGGGGCAACGGGCAGACAGTCTGCACCTGCTTCTGATGAAGATGGCGCATCTGACGGGGATCTGGTTCCCGTCTGAATTTTAAAACCCCGAATGCGCCCAAAAACGCATTCGGGGTTTTGGTGCAAGGGGGCCTGTAAGCCGGGTTCTGTCTTTTAAGACAGCCATCTATCTCGACGCGCCGTTGCCGGTGCGCTCAAGCCGCCTCCCTGGGACGGCCGGGCCAGCCTGTATGTCCCTCCACGGCGTTGCTCCGGATAGAGTTTACAGCGACGGACGCTTGGCACGCCGTCGGGTGAGCTCTTACCTCGCCTTTCCACCCTTACCCGCCCCCAGGATGGGAGCGGGCGGTCTATTTCTGTTGCACTTTTCCTAGGGTCGCCCCCGGCGGGTGTTACCCGTTATCCTTGCCCTGTGGAGCCCGGACTTTCCTCACCGGCGGGCCTTTCGCCCCGCCGGCGCGGCTGTCCAGCCCGCTTGCGTCCTCTATCATACCGGAAATCTGCGCCGGTGTCAACTGTCAACCCGGCGGAACACAGCCACAGGGCGGTAAACAGCAGGGTGACGCTGTTTCCCCACCGGGCCAGAAGGACGCCCAGCAGCAGCAGGCCTCCCGACAGCAGACGGCCAATCCAGACTCCGGCGTGGTGGGCGGCCTCCGGTCCCAGCAGCCAGGCCAGAACGCAGGCCAGCGCCCGTCCTCCGTCCAGGCGGCCGGCGGGCAGCAGGTTGAAGCAGGCCAACACCAGATTGAGCCCGGCGAACACGCCGCCTCCCGGCAGGCGGCAGAACGTCAGCGCCGCCGCCAAATTGGCCAGCGGTCCGGCCAGGGCGGACAGGAGCTCTCCGCCATAGGACAGAGGCCGGTCCACCTCCATCTCCGCCCCCACGGCGGTGATGGACAGGCGGCGCACCCCCGCCCCCAGCAGGCCCAGAGCCAGCAGGTGCCCGAACTCGTGGAGGGCGCAGGCCAGCAGTGCCAGCAGGACAATCCCCTGTCCGTCCAGATAGTTGAGCCAGGCGGCCAACAGCAGAAAGCCCCCTGTCACCTCCACCCTCTCCGGTCTCAGCCGGTGAGGAAGTCTACGTAGTAGGCGGGATTGAGGTGCAGTCCATTCCATTTCAGCTCCAAATGCAGGTGCGGGCCGGTGGACACGCCGGTGGAGCCCACCTCGGCCACCTTCTCCCCTGCCGCCACCGTCTGTCCCTGTGAGACGCACAGCTTGCTGCAGTGGGCATAAAAGGATTTTATGCCGTTTCCGTGGTCAATTTGCAGGTAGAGGCCGTGGTCGTCGTTTTCCCCGATATAGTCTACCGTCCCGGCGGCAAAGGCCCCGATGGGGTCGCCGGTCTGGCCGCCGATGTCCACGCCGTTGTGGAACTTATACACTCCGTCGATGGGGTGGTCCCGGTAGCCGTACTCTGAGCGCAGATGGCCCAGAATGGGATTGACCGTCTCCAGGCCGCCCAGAGAGATACAGTCCATGGTATAGTTCTCCGGCAGCGGCTCCCCGCTGTAATCCGGGGACCACACCACCGTCCCCACCGCCGGGACGGCCTCCGCCGTCTGGGCCTCCTCCTGAGAGATCTGGGCGGAGAACCAGCTCTCCGGGACCTCGTTCAGGCGCAGATAGTGGGCGGCCTGCTCCGCCGCTCCCGCCCGGCGGTTGAGAAAGTCCTGGGCTGCCTGGAGCTGCTCCGCCGGGTCCGGGCCCGCGGCCTCCTGAGACGGCCCAAAGACCTGAATGCAGAACTCCCCCAGCTCCCCCAGCACCGGTCCCTGGTCCGCCAGGCTCTCCCCCAGGCCGGCAAAGGCCGCGCGGAAGTCGGTGTCCGTGGTCAGCACCGCCTGAAGTCCTGTCCGAAGCTGGGCCAGCCGCTGGGGGAAGACCCCCTTGCCCAGAAAAACCGCCGCAAAAATCGCGGCGCATACCCCAAGCTGCAGCAGCCGCACCCTCTCCCGCCGCCCCAAACCGCTCTGCCGTCTGCCGCTGCGCGGGCGGCTCCGATACGCCGCCGTCTGATGATACATCCGCCTTCCCTCCCGTCCAGACTCTGCTTCATAGAGCAAGGATACTCCGGCTTTCCTTGGAATATTCCTCTTGACACCGGCTGGGAAAGCGACTATAATAAGATAGCTGTCACGGCGGGGTGTGGCGAAGTTTGGTATCGCGCTTGGTTCGGGTCCAAGAGGCCCCGGGTTCGAATCCCGGCACTCCGACCAGCTTTAAGAATCGGGAATCCCTTTGGGATTCCCGATTTTTTCTCTATTCTGCCGGGCGGTTCTCCTTTTCGGGGTACAAAATCCCCCGCAGTTCCTCCAGATCCGCCGGGCTGAGCTGGGCGTGCTCCACCAGCGCGGCCACCAGCGCCTTGGCGCTCCCCTGATACGCCCGGTCTATCAGGGTCCGGGTGGACCAGCTCTGATATTCCTCCCGTGTAAGCACCGGCCGGTAGTAGAATACCTCCCGCTTCTCCGCCGCCGCCGCGCCCTTCCCGCACAGCCGCCGCAGCAGCGTCTTTACGGTAGAGGCGTCCCAGCGCCGGGATTTTTCCAGCGCCCCGCGGATGGCGGCGATGGGAATGGGCCCCTCCGCCTGCCACAGCACCTCCAGCACCTCCAGCTCCGAGCCGGAGATTTTTGCCGCCAATTCACGCACCGAAAATCCCTCCTTCAGGCAGGTAACACGCGTAACCTGTCTTTGTCAATAGGATTTTTGCCGGGCTGCGTCAGTGCTTCTTCTCGCCGTTCAGCTTTGCAATGGCCGCTTTGGCAGCCATCTGCTCCGCCTCTTTTTTGCTGTGTCCCGTTCCGGCGCCCACAGTGGAGCCGTTCAGATCCACCTCCACAAAGAAGCGCTTGTTGTGGTCCGGGCCCTCCTCGCCGGTGAGGCGGTATTTGAGCACCTGGCCGCTCTCCCGCTGCACCAGCTCCTGGAGGGCGGTCTTATAGTCCCGCGGGCTGTTGAGGCCCTCTATCTCCCGGCAGAGGATATACCGCCGCACAATCTTCCGGGCGGAGCCGATGCCGCCGTCCAGATAGACCGCCGCCAGCACCGCCTCCACCGCGTCGGCCTGGATGGAGGGCCGTTTCCGGCCGCCGCCGGCCTCCTCGCCCTTGCCCAGGCGCAGATATTCCCCCAGGCGGAGCTCCTCCGCCACCTCCACCAGGCTCTCCTCGCACACAAGGGCGGCCCGGACGCGGGTCAGCTCCCCCTCCGGCAGGTCCGGGTGGTTGCGGTACAGGTGGTCGGCCACCACCATGCCCAAAATAGAGTCCCCCAGAAATTCCAGCCGCTCGTTGCTCTGAAGCTTCCCGCGGCTCTCGTTGGCGCAGGAGCTGTGGGTCAGCGCATTCTCCAGCAGCGCCGGATTTTCAAACGTATATCCCAGTTTTTCTTCCAATGTCGTCATGATTACGCCTCTTTCTCCTATGGGTCTGTGAGACAAGCAAAACTCCGCCGACGGCGGAGTTTTGCAGCAATGTCCGGCTTTCAGCCAATCAGTCGATTTTGTTCTGGAGGAAGCGGACCAGGTCGCCCACAGTTTTGATGGCGGCCGTGTCCTCCTCGCTCAGCTCGCCCAAGTCGAACTCCTCCTCCAGGGCCATGGACAGGTCCACCAGGTCCACGGAGTCCGCATTCAGGTCGTCCTCAAACGAGGTGTCCATGGCGATGGTATCGGCGTCCACATTAAACTGCTCTGCGATCAGTGCGCATACCTTTTCAAAAATCATAGCTGACTGCTCCTTCTGCTGTGCGTACCGGCACGTTTTTCTTTGTCTACTATATGCAGAATTTTCCGCCCTGTCAATAGCCAATTGGTTTTTTTTTGCCTTCCGCCCCAGGGTCTTGAGCAGGTCAGTTCTCCCCTCCGTGTTCCAGCTCTGTGGGCTCCAGGCGCATCAAGTCGATGTTGGCCTCAATGCTCTCAATCATGCCGGAGGAGGCGAACTGGCTGGCCTGGCGTACGGCGTTTTTGATGGCGAAGGCGTCGGAGGAGCCGTGGGCCTTGATTACCGGCTTGGAGATGCCCAGCAGGGCTGTGCCGCCCACCTCTCCGGCGCTCATCAGCTTTTTCACGTTCCTGATGCCGTCCGCCACCAGCACGGCGGCCAGCTTGGTCAGCAGGCCTTTCAGGAACATCTTTTTCAGCTCCTTGGCCAGAAACAGCCCCGTACCCTCCATGGTCTTCAGGAAGATGTTGCCGGAATAGCCGTCGGCCACAATGACGTCCACCGCGCCCTCCACGGCCTCCCGGGCCTCGATGTTGCCTGCGAAGTGGATGCGGCCCTCCTCCCCGGCCTTTTGCAGCAGGGGGTACACCGTGGTCTGAAGCTCCGTGCCCTTGGAGGGCTCCACCCCGATGTTCAGCAGACCCACCTTCGGGTTGGACCGGCCCAGCACCCGCTCGGCGTAGTAGGAGCCCATATAGGCAAACTGAATCAGGTACTCCGGCGGGCACTTCACGTTGGCGCCCGCGTCGATGAGCACCGCGCCGCCGTTCCCCGTGGGCACCACCGGCGCCAGGGCCGCCCGGCGGATGCCCTTGATGCGTTTAATCAGCAGCGTGGCCGCCCCCAGCAGCGCGCCGGTGGAGCCGGCGGAGACAAAGGCGTCCCCCTCCCCCTTCTTCAGCAGGTTCAGCCCCACGGTGAGAGAGGAGTCCTTCTTCTCCCGAAAGGCGGTGGCGGGGTTGTCGCAGATCTCCACCACCTCCGTGGCGTTGGCAATCTCCACCCCGGCGGGCAGGTTCTGAATGCCGTTGTCCTTCAGGACCTTCAGAATCTCCTCCCCCCGTCCCACCAGGATAACGCTCACCCCGTACTCCTTGACGGCCTGCACGGCCCCCATCACCGGGGCCTGGGGCGCGTTGTCGCCTCCCATGGCGTCCACAATGATCTTCATGCTCTGTTCCTTCTTTCTTTGGCGGTATCAGGAGCAGCTTTTCTACTCCAAATCCAGCTTTTCCAGCGCCTCCAGCGCCCGCCGGGACAGCTCCGCGTTTTTGTTGCGCTTGCCCTTCACCCGGTAGCCCAGGGGCGGAATGAGGCCGAAGTTGATATTCATCGGCTGAAAGTGTACCACAGATGGGTCGCTGATGTAAAGGGCCAGCGCGCCTATGGCGGTCTCATGGGGGAAGTCGATGGGGGGCTTCCCCAGCAGCTCCCGCGCCAGCTCCATGGCGGCCAGACAGCCGGAGGCGGTGGACTCCACATAGCCCTCCACGCCCGTCACCTGTCCGGCGAAGCGGACCCGCGGCTCCGTGCGCACCCGGTAGTACCGGTCCAGCAGCCGGGGGGAGTCCAGGAACGTATTCCGGTGCATGACGCCATAGCGCACATACTCCGCGTTTTTCAGGGCGGGAATCATGGAAAATACCCGCCGCTGCTCCGGCCACTTCAGATGGGTCTGAAAGCCCACAATATTATAGATAGAGCCCTGAGCGTTGTCCTTGCGGAGCTGCACCACGGCGAAGGGCTCTTTCCCGGTCCTGGGGTCCCGGAGGCCCACCGGCTTCAGGGGACCGTAACACAGGGTATCCCGTCCCCGCCTGGCCATTACCTCCACGGGCATACAGCCCTCAAACACCCCGGAGTCCTCAAAGCCGTGGACCTCCGCCTCCTGGGCGGTGGTAAGGGCCTCCCAAAAGGCCTGATACTCCTCCTCTGTCAGGGGGCAGTTGATATAGTCCGGCGTGCCCCGGTCATACCGGGAGGCAAACCAGGCGCTGTCCATGTCCACGCTCTCAAACGTCACCAGCGGAGCCGCCGCGTCAAAAAAATGGAGATAGCTGTTCTGGGGATAGCGCCGGGCGATGGCCTCCGCCAGGACGTCGGAGGTGAGGGGGCCGGTGGCCACAATCACATTGCCCTCCGGGATGTCCGCCGTCTCCTCCTCCCTCACGGTGATGTTGGGGTGGCTGCGGATTTTCTCCGTAATGGCAGCGGAGAAGGCCCGGCGGTCCACCGCCAGAGCGCCTCCCGCCTCCACCCGGTGGGCGTCGGCGCACTCCATAATGAGGGAGCCGCACCGGCGCAGCTCCTCCTTTAAAAGGCCCACCGCGTTCTCCAGCTGGTCGGAGCGCAGAGAGTTGGAACACACCAGCTCCCCAAAGTCCGGGCTGTGGTGGGCGGGGGTCATTTTCGCCGGCTTCATCTCCCGCAGCTCCACGGGAATACCCCGCCGGGCCAGCTGCCAGGCCGCTTCGCTGCCCGCCAGACCGGCGCCAATTACAATGACTGGTTTCATGGGTCCTCCTGGTTCTCAAAAGGTTCACGGGCGGGTCTTGGACCCGCCCCTACGGCAGCAACAGACGTGTGTGGGGCGCGACGACCCGGCGCGCCCGTTTGCAGGGGCGCACATTGTGCGCCCGCCGTTTGGAACTCCCCCCTTTCACAAGGGGGGCGGGCGGCCGCTAGGGCCGCCCCTACGGCAGCAACAGACGTGTGTGGGGCGCGACGACCCGGCGCGCCTGTTTGCAGGGGCACACATTGTGCGCCCGCCGTTTGGGAATCCCCCCCCTTTCACAAGGGAGGCGGGCGGCCGCAAGGGCCGCCCCTACGGCAGCAACAGACGTGTGTGGGGCGCGACG
>CALXGC010000135.1 GCA_944387755.1 uncultured Oscillospiraceae bacterium
CATCCAGCACCTTCCGCACAAAGGCCACCACCTCGGCGGAGGCGTCGGAGGCCCCGGACTTGCCCCGGGAGCCGGTGTACTTGCACAGGCCCACGCCCCCGTTCACCAGGGCGCTGTTGCGCTTCTCATACACGTCGGCAAAATTGGGATCGTAGGCCGCCGTCACGTCGGCGGACAGGCAGAAGGAGTTCTCATAGCACACCCGCAGGGGCACGTTCTGCCCGGCGCACAGGTCCTCCATAAAGGTGTCGAAGGCGGCGGACTTCATGCCGGTGACGCCCTCGGAGCCGATCTCCTCCTTGTCGGCCAGCATACACACGGCGGTGCGCTCCGGCTTGTCCAGCTGGAGCAGGGCGGCGAAGCAGGCGTAGGCGCACACCCGGTCGTCGTGGCCGTAGGCCCCGATGAGGGAGCGGTCAAAGCCGACGTCGCAGGCGTTGAAGGCGGGGACGGCGGAGAGCTCGGCGGAGATGAAGTCCTCCTCCACAATGCCGTACTTCCGGTTGAGCAGCTCCAGCACGGACAGCTTCACCCGGTCCTTGCCGTCGTCGTCCAGCAGGGGGCGGCTGCCCACCAGAATGTTCAGGGTCTCGGCGGGGATGGCCTCGCTGAGGGGCTTTTTGGACTGCTCCACCCCCAGATGGGGCAGCAGGTCGTCAATGGTGAACAGGGGGTCCCCCTCCCCGTTGCCGATGGACACCCGGAGCACGTCCCCGTTCTTCAGGGCCACCACCCCGTGGAGCTCCAGGGGAATCGTCACCCACTGGTACTTCCGCAGGCCGCCGTAGTAGTGGGTCTTCAAAAAGGCCAGGCTGTCCGCCTCATAGAGGGGGTTCTGCTTCAGGTCCAGCCGGGGAGAGTCGATATGGGCGGCGCCAATGTTCACGCCCTCCGCCAGGCTTTTTTGGCCCATTACCGCCAGCATAACGGACTTGTCCCGGTTGACCCGGTAGATCCGGTCGCCGGGCTGGAGCTCCATCCCCCGCCGGTAGGGCCGGAAGCCCACGGACTCCGCCAGAGAGACCGCCCGTCCGGCGCACTCCCGCTCGGTTTTGCCCGCGTCCAGGAACTGCTTATAGCCGGCGCAGTAGGCCTCCATGGTCTCCAGCTCCGCCCGGTCCACCCGGTCGTAGCCGTTCTTCCTCTCGTAGCACAGGGCCTCCCGAAGGGCTTCGCCCCGGCTTCTCTCCTTGTCCTTCATGGTTCAGACCTCCTTGGAATCATCTAAAATACGCTGAAACAGCGCCCGGGCGCGGGCGCCGAATTCCTCCGGCCCGGCGCAGTCGTTCACCAGCACATAGCCGCAGCGCTCCCGAAAGTAGGACTCCGGCTTCTGCGCCCGCACTCTGGACCAGGCGTATGCCTCCGAAATGCCCTCTCGGTTCATAATGCGTTTGACCCGGACCTCCGGAGGGGCCAGCACCGCCACAGTGGCGCGGCACAGGTCCTTCAGAGGGCTCTCCAGCAGGGCGATGGCGTCAACGGCCGCCAGGGTCCTCCCCTGCTCCCTGCACGCCTCCAGCAGCTCCCAGGTCCGGTCCGCCGCCGCCTTCTGGGCCACGCTGTTCAGCAGCTCCAGCTTGGACGGGTCCCCAAATACAATGGTCCCCAGTTTCTTGCGGTCGATGGCCCCGTCCGCCCCGCGGAGGGGGCCAAAAAGCTCCTCCAGCTTATTCTGTAAAGCAGTATCACTTGCCAGCATGCTGTGATACACCTGGTCGCAGTCGATGACCGCGCCGCCCAGCCGCTCCACCTCCCGGAGGGCGGTGGTCTTCCCCGCGCCGGTGGGGCCGGTAATGCCTAAAACCACCATCACTTTTTGTTCAGCCAGGCCAGGCCCTCAGCCTCAGTTTCCCAGAAGCTCACCTGGTTGCCCCGGCCGCAGGCGAAAATCACATCCCGCATGGAGGACTGGTAGCAGTCGTACAGGTCCCCCACAATGGCCAGACGCATGTGCTCCTGGGTAAACGCCCGCAGCACCTCCGCCGCCACGCCGGAGGACAGGTCGAACATCTCCGGCGCAAAGGCGCTGCGCTCCAGAAGCATGTTGTTTCTCCCCGTCTGGAAGCGGACGGTGTGAATCACGTCCAGGGCGTCTTTTTCACCGGCGATGGGCCGACTGGGGCGGGCCACCGCCGCGTTGTCCTTAATTTCGATCTTTACCATGGCTCTCTACACTCATTTCTTCAGATTTGGATGATATGAAACCCGGCCGCCTTGTTCAGCCGGTTGGCGATGGCCAGACCCAGCCCGGAGGGGTCCGGGCACTGGGCCCAGATGGCCTGCGCCGGGGTGTGGTCAAAGGCCCGGAGGGCGTCGAAGATGTGCCGGGCCTGCTCCCCCTTGTCGGCGGCGGAGCCCAGGCGCTGGATATAGCGTGCCCCAAAGAGGGGGACGAACTCGTCGAAGCAGATGACCCCGTCCCCCGGCGCGGCGTTTTCCTGAATATACGCCGCCGAGCGCGCCGGGTCTCCCGCCACCACCGTCACCGGAGCCCTGGGGGCGTAGTGGCGGTACTTCATGCCGGGGGCTCTGGGGCGCTCCCCCGCCCCCATGAGGCGGGTGACGGCGGGGTCCACCTCCACAGCGCCCAGAACGGCCTGGAGCTGCTCCAGGGTAATTCCCCCCGGCCGCAGCAGCCGGGGCGTCCGCTCCGTCAGGTCCACAATGGTGGACTCCACCCCCACAGCGCAGGGTCCGCCGTCCACAATGGCGTCGATTTTTCCGTCCATATCCTCCCACATGTGGGCGGCGGCGGTGGGACTGGGCCGGCCGGAGGTATTTCCGGAGGGAGCGGCCACCGGCACGTCCGCCGCCTCCAAAATGGCGCGGCACAGGGGGTGGGAGGGGCAGCGCATCCCCACGGTGTCCAGCCCCGCCGTCACCACGTCGGGGACGATGGGCTTCCGCCGCAGAATCATGGTCAGCGGCCCCGGCCAATAGGTCCGGGCCAGGGCATAGGCGCTGTCCGGGATTTCTTCGCAGTACCGCTCCAAGTGCTCCGCCGAGGGGATGTGCAGAATCAGGGGGTTGTCCTGGGGGCGGCCCTTGGCCTGAAAGATCCGGGCCACGGCCTCCGGGTTCAGGCCGTTGGCCCCCAGGCCGTACACCGTCTCTGTGGGAATGCCCACCAGCCCGCCGTCCCGGAGAAGCTGCGCCGCCCGCTGGACGTCCAGAGCCGTCAGCGCTTCCGTTTTCATGGGCGCGCCTCCTCTCCGGGGCCCTCCAGCACCAGGCGCTCCAGCTCCGCCGGGGTTTGGGCCAGGAAATTGGCCCCCTCCGCCTCCAGCTCCTGCCGGGAGCGGAAGCCCCACAGCACGCCGCAGCTGGCAAGCCCTCCGTTCTTTGCCGTCTGAATGTCCACGTTGCTGTCCCCCACAAAGAGCGTCCTCCGGGGGTCCGCCCCCATGCGCTCCATAAGCCTGTGGAGCAGGGTAGGGTCCGGCTTGACGGGCAGGCCGGACAGCGCCCCCTGGACGATGGGAAACACGCCGGGGTAGTAGTGCTCCACCACCGGCCCGGCCATCTCGTCGGCCTTGTTGGACAGCACGGCGATGGACGCCCCCGCCTCTTTCATGCGCAGGGCCGCCGCCTCCATGCCGGGATAGGGGGCGGTCTTGTCCTCCTTGTGGACGCCGTACCAGGCCATAAATTCCTGAAACGCCTGGTCCAGGACCGCCTGCTCCGTCCCCGCCGGGGCGAAGCGCTCCACCAGCCTGGGAATGCCGCTGCCCACCATGCGTTTATAGGCCTCCACCGGATGGGCCGGCCAGCCGTGGAGGGCGCACACATAATTTCCGGCGTCCGCCAGGTCGCCGATGGTGTTCAGCAGCGTGCCGTCCAGGTCAAAAATCACATAGGCAAACATGCAGGCGCCTCACTCGTAGATTCCAATCTCCATGCCGCCGATTTCAATGGCGGTCTCTCTGGAGAACCCCGCCCGCTGGAGATAGCTCTTCACCGCAATCTGGGCGTACTTGGGGTTGATGCGCTCGTCCTCCAGGTCCAGGTCGATGCGGCCAGCCATCCCGCCGCACACCGCCCCGTGCTCGTCCAGCACCTCGTTGAGCTCGCCAATCACATCGGCAAGCTCCTTGCCCTCCGGAAGGTTTTTGTAATGAATATAAAGGTCCATATCGCTGCTCCTTTTTGTTGGAATGGTCTGTAGGGGCGGCCTGCGGCCGCCCGGCGGCAAGAGAAAACGTCGAAACGCGGGCGGCCTGCGGCTACCCGGCGGCAAGAGAAAACGTCGAAACGCGGGCGGCCAAAGGCCGCCCCTACGGAGGGTAAGGCGTTAAGAGGCGGGCGCACGCTGTGCGCCCCTACAGGGCGTCCTCCTCCGATTTCAGCCGCTCCGCCTGTCCGGCGGCGGCCAGGGCGTCAATAATCTCATCCAGGCCGCCGTCCATGATACTCTCAATTTTGTACAGCGTCAAGCCAACCCGGTGGTCTGTCACCCGCCCCTGGGGGAAATTATAGGTGCGGATGCGCTCGTTGCGCATTCCGGCGCCCACCTGACTGCGGCGCTGCTGGGTAAATTCCCCTGAAATGCGCTCCTGCTCTGCCTCGTACAGCCGGGAGGCCAGAATGCGCATGGCCTTGTCCCGGTTCTGGAACTGGCTGCGCTCCTGCTGGCACTCCACCACCATACCGGTGGGCCTGTGGATGAGGCGCACGGCGGAGGAGGTTTTGTTCACATGCTGTCCCCCCGCGCCGGAGGAGCGGAACACCTGCATTTCCACGTCCGCCGGGTTGAGCTGCACGTCCGCCTCCTCCATCTCCGGGAGCACCGCCACCGTGGCGGTGGAGGTGTGGACCCGGCCGCCGGATTCCGTCTCCGGCACCCGCTGGACCCGGTGGACCACGCTCTCATATTTTAACCGGGAGTACGCCCCGTCCCCCTCGATGGTAAGCGAAATTTCTTTGATTCCGCCCAGCTCCGTCTCGTTGACGCTGTTGACCTCCGTCCGCCACCGGCGCGCCTCGGCGTACATGGCGTACATCCGGTACAGGGAGTGGGCGAACAGGGCGGCCTCCTCCCCGCCCACTCCGGCGCGGATCTCCAGGATGACGTTCTTCTGGTCGTTGGGGTCCTTGGGAAGCAGTAAAATTTTCAGCTCCCGCTCCAGGCGTTCCATATTGGCTTTGGCCTGTAAAATTTCCTCCTGGGCCAGCTCCTTCATCTCCGGGTCGGAGAGGAGGGCCTCGGACTCCTCCCTCTGCCGCCGGGCCCGGAGATACTGCCGGTAGGTCTCCACCACCGGGGAGAGCTCCGCCTGCTCCTTGTTCAGCTTCGCCACCTGCTCCGGGTCGCCATAGGTCTCCGGAGCGGCCAGGCGGGCCTCAATTTGACTGTATTTGGCCTCGATGGCCGCCAGTTTATCCAGCATAGGCTTGTTCCTTTCCTGCGTTTCGCAGGGGCGGCCTCCGGCCGCCCGTATATGTGGCCCCTGCGGCGTGTCTACCGGTCCAGCAAAAACGATTTGGCCAGGGCCAGAGGCTCCCGGATGTACATCTGAATCCGGGAGGGAAGGTGGCTGGTTGGGGCGGCCAGGGTGGACGCCCCGCCGTAGCCGAAGCGCTCCGCCAGCATCCGGGCGCGGGTGAGGTGGAAGCCGTTGGACACCACCAGCACGTCTGCGTTCTCCACGTCAATGCCCCCGGCGGCCAGCAGCTCCTTGGTGTAAAGCAGATTCTCTTTCGTGTTGTGGGACCGGTCCTCCAGGAGAATCTGGTCCTCCGGCACGCCGTTTTCCGCAAAAGCCTCCGCCATGCACGCCGCCTCGGAGACGGGCTCGTTGCTCCCCTGTCCCCCGGAGGCCACAAGGACAATCTCCGGGTGTTCCCTCCAGTAGTCCAGGGCCGCGTCAATCCGGTCCTGAAGGAGGATGGAGGGCTCCCCGCCGGGCATGACCCGGCAGCCCAGCACCACCATCGCCTGGGGCTCCCCCTGGATGCGGCTGTGGGCGCCATACGCCACCGCGCCGGACAGGCCGGCAAAGGTCAGGACGCACACCGCCAGCAGAACCGCCAGGCAGGAGAACCACGGGGTCCGCTTTCCCTTATACCGGCTGGGCTGGGGCGGCAGAGGGCGCCTGCGCAGTCTCTGTATCCGCCGCATCAGCCTCTTGCCTCCTCCAGCTGGGCGGACAGGGACTCCCACGCGCCGTACAGCTTCAAAATCTCCTCCTCCAGGGTCTCCCGCTGCTCATACAGCTCCTGGAGCTTCAGGTAGTCGGCGGAGGCCGCCTGAATCTGCTCCTCCAGGTCGAACATCTGCTCCTCCGCCTTGGCCACCGCCCGCTCGGCGGCGGCCACCTCCTTCTCCAGGTTCTTTGTGCCGCCGGGCCGGCGGGGCTTCTCTTTTTTCGGCTCCGGTTCCAGGGGCTTCTCCGCCGCCTGGGCGTCGGAGGCGGACTTGCCCGCCGCTCCCCTGGCCCTGGCCGCCAGATACTCCTGATAATTTCCCCGGAAATCGGTGATCTGTCCGTTCTCCAGCATCCAGATGCGGCTGGCAAAGCGCTCAATAAAATAGCGGTCGTGGGAGACGAACAGCAGGTTGCCCTCGTACTCCTCCACGGCCTCCTCGATCCACTCCCGGCTCTGGATGTCCAGATGGTTGGTGGGCTCGTCCAGAATCAGCAGGTTGATCTTCTCGTCCATGAGCATACACAGCCGCAGCCGGCTCTGCTCGCCGCCGGACAGGGCGGAGACGGGCTTGAACACGTCCTCCCCCCGGAATTTGAAGGCGGCCAGCCGGTTCCGGGCGGTCTGGGCGGTGCAGTCCTGGTCGTAAATCAGCGTGTCCACCAGGTTCCGCTCCGGGTGGCTGAAATGGACGTGCTGGGGGAGGTAGCCAATCTTCACCGTGGGCCCCAGGCGGATTTTTCCCGCGTCCGGCTCCTCCTCCCCCAGAATCATCTTCAGGAGGGTGGTCTTGCCGCTGCCGTTGTCCCCCAGCAGGGCGATGCGCTCGCCCCCCTCCACCTCCAGGCCCAGGTTGGAAAACAGCGTGCGCTCCCCGAAGGACTTTGTGAGGCCCTTGACGGTCAGCACCTCGTCTCCCCGGAACTCCCGCTCTCCAAAGCGCACCTCCAGCTTCCGCTCTTTCCTGGGGCGGTCTGTGACGCGCATCCGCTCGATGCGCTTCTCCATGGATTTTACCCGCTTGAAGGTCTTGTCCATGCCGGAGTAGGCCCACACCCGCATCTGTTCGGCGGCCTTCTCCAGCTGTTCAATTTTCGCCTGCTCCTTTTCGTACCGGCGGAGCTGCTCCTCATAGCGGCGCTCCTTCTCCACGGCGTAGAAGCTGTAGCTGCCCTCGTAGAACTCCGCCCGGCCGTCTTTGATCTCCACAATCCGGTCCACCACCTGGTCCAGGAAGTACCGGTCGTGGGAGACGGTGAGCACCGTCCCCTTGAACTTCTCCAGATACTCCTCCAGCCACTCCGTGGCCCGCAGGTCCAGGTGGTTGGTGGGCTCGTCCAGCAGCAGGATGTCCGTGTCCTCCAGAATGAGCCGGGCCAGGTTGACCCGGGTCTTCTCTCCGCCGGAGAGCTTGTCAAAGAGCTGCTCCCGCATGGACTGGGGGATGGACAGGCCGCTGCACACCTTGTTGGTCCGGGTGTCCGTCTCATAGCCTCCCGCGGCCTCATAGGCGGCGGCGAGCTTGTCGTACCGGGACAGCAGGGCGGGGTCGCTTTTCTCCCCCATCTGCTCCGTCAGAGCGGCCATCTCCCGCTCCATCTCCCGCACAGGCGCAAAGGCGGCGGCCAGCACGTCCTCCACCGTGTACCCAGCCGGATAGACGGGAATCTGGGAGATAAGCCCCATGCGCTTGCCGGGGGCCACGACCACGTCCCCCTCGTCATAGTCTATCTCCCCGGTGAGAATCCGAAGCAGCGTCGTCTTGCCGCAGCCGTTGGGGCCCAGCAGGCCCACCCGCTCCCCGGTGTCCACCTGAAAGGTGAGCCCGTCTAAAATTTTATGTCCAACCTCAAATTCCTTCACCAGGTTGGAGACAGAAATGTCGATCATAGTGTCCTCGTCTGTTGTAATTTGTTGGGGTATTTATGGTTTCCCCGTTCTAAGAGAAAATCGCAGGAAAAGGCGTGCGATAGGACCGCCATACAGCGCGGCTGGGAACGGCGGAAAGCGGCGTGCCCAGTGGTCACGCCCTACCGCAGTAGGGCGCGACGACCCCGGCGCGCCGTGTGCTGGGAACTCACCCCTCCGGCGTCAGCTCCATCAGCCGGGCGGTCAAATCCTCCAGCTTCATGCCGCGGGAGGCTTTGACCAGAATGGTGCTGTCGGGCCGGACAATCTCCGGCAGAATCTCCTCCGCCTCCCCCTTGGTGCGGCAGTAGTAGACCCGCTCCACGCCGGACCTCTCGGCGCCCTGGGCGATGTGTTTGGCCTCGTCCCCCACCGCCACCAGGCAGTGGATATGCTGCTTTCCCAGATACTCCCCCACCTCGGCGTGGAGGGCGGGGGCGTAGGGCCCCAGCTCGAACATGTCCCCCAGCACGGCGGCCTTCCAGGCGCTGTGGCTGTCCGCCAGAACCTGAATGGCGGCCCGCATGGACTGGGGATTGGCGTTGTAGGCGTCGTCCAAAATGGTGATGTTCTCCCCCCGCTGCACCAGGTTCATGCGCATTCTGGTGGGGACGAAGTGGGAAAAGCCCCGCTCAATCTCCTCCGGGGCGAGGCCCAGCCGCTCCCCCGCCGCCGCCGCGATGAGGGCGGGGTAAATCATGTGCTCCCCCAGGGCGGGAATTTTCACCTCCCGGTCCATGCCGGGGGTGGTGAGGCGGCAGTGGATGTGGCTCACCCCGTCTCCCCCTGTGACCTGGGCGCGGTATTCCGCCCCCTCCGCCCGGCCGCAGAACACCGTCTCCACCGGCGTCTTTCCCCGGAGGGAGGAGAGCATTGGGTCGTCGGCGTTGAGAATCAGCAGTCCGTCTCTCCGAATATGGGGAATCAGCTCGCACTTGGCCCGGAAGATGTTCTCCCGGCTGCCCAGCTTTTCGATGTGGGCGTCGCCGATGTTGGTGATGACCCCGATGTCCGGCTCCACAATGCCGCTTAAATAGTCGATCTCCCCGAACTTGTCCATCCCCATCTCCAGCACGGCGGCCTGACAGGATGCGTCCAGCCGCAGCAGGGTCAGGGGCAGGCCGATGTTGTTGTTGAAGTTGCCCTCGGTCTTCAGGACCTTGTACTTCACCCCCAGCACGGCGGCCAGCATATCCTTGGCCGTGGTCTTGCCCACGCTGCCGGTGACGCCCACAAAGGGGATGGCGAAGCGGCGCCTGTACCAGCGGGCCAGGTCTCCCAGGGCCTTCTCCGTGTCCGGAACTTTTACATAGAAGCGGCCGGGACGCAGCTGTTTCGGCTCCTGCGCCGTGAGGCACCCGGCCGCCCCGGCCTCCAGGGCGGCGTCCAGATAGGCGTGGCCGTCAAAGCGCTCCCCCACCAGGGGAATGAACAGGGAGCCGGGGTGGATGTCCCGGCTGTCGGTGTCCACCTGGGTCACAGTCTGGCGCAGGTCCCCCTGCCCCAGCAGCTTCCCGTCCACCGCCTCCAGCAGCTCTTGCACCGTAATAGCTTCCATGGGCCGTTACGCTCCTTCCTTCCGGGCCTTGAGAGAGACCTTTACAATGGTCTCGCACAGCTCCCCATAGGAGATCCCCACGGCGGCGGCCTCCTGGGGCACCAGGCTGGTGGGCGTCATGCCGGGGAGGGTGTTGATCTCCAGGAAATAGGGCGTGCCGTCTTCGGTGACGATAAAGTCCGCTCTGGCGTAGACGGACAGGCCCACCGCCTGGAACACGGCCTGGGCCGCCTCTCCCACCCGCTTCTCCCACTCCAGGGGAATCTCCGACGGGCACACCTCTCTGGCCGCGCCGGGCTGGTACTTGTTGGCATAGTCATAAAAATCCGCCTGGGGGATAATCTCAATGGAGGGCAGCGCCTTCCCGTCCAGCACCGCCACCTGAATCTCCCGGCCCTTGATGTACTGCTCCAGCACCGTGCGGCCGCCCAGGCGAATGCTCTCCTCCAGGCCCTTTTTCAGCGTCTCCCTGTCGTGGGCGATGGTCACGCCGATGGAGGAGCCGCTGGCGATGGGCTTCACCACCGCGGGCAGGGGAGTGCTCCGGGTCAGCTCCTCCAGATTCTCCTCTGTGACGGTGACGGTCTCCCACCGGGGGGTGGTGACAAGGCCGGACACCAGGCGCTTGGTCAGGTCCTTGTCCATGGCGATGGCCGAACCCAGACAGCCGGAGCCGGTGTAGGGCACGCCCAGCAGGTCCAGGGCGGCCTGAATGCGGCCGTCCTCCCCGCAGGCGCCGTGGAGGGCCAGGAACACCACGTCCGCCCCGGCGCACAGCTCCAGCACGCCGGGCCCGATGGCGGAGGGGCTCTGGTCCCTCCGGCTCCGCCGCACCTCGTTTAAATCGGGGGCCTGGGGGCTCACCTTCTTCAGCTCCTGGGGCACCGGGGCCTCATAGGGATCCCCCTCCCGCCCCTCCAGGCCGAAAAACAGATCCGCCAGAGCCGCCTTGTGGCCTCTGGCCCGCAGGGCCTCGCACACCATGGCCCCGGAGGACAGGGACACGTTCCGCTCCGGACTCAGGCCGCCGGCCAATACGACAATTTTCATGTTCTCATCTACCACCTTAAAAAATGCAGAAATGCAATCATGCAGTACAGTCTACACGCCGGTCCTGTATTTTATCACATTCCCAGAAAATGCACAAGACAAAAAGGGCGGGGCGGACTTCCGTCCGTCCCGCCGGGGCGCGCCGGTTACTTTGTGCCGAAGATCCGGTCCCCCGCGTCGCCCAGACCGGGGACAATATAGCCGTGGTCGTTGAGCTTCTCGTCCACGCCGGCCACATAGATGTCCACGTCGGGGTGGGCCTCCCGCACGGCGCGGATGCCCTCCGGAGCGGCCAGGATGTTCATGAGCTTGATGTGCTTGCAGCCGTAGTTCTTCATGAAGTGGATGGCCGCCACGGCGGAGCCGCCGGTGGCCAGCATGGGGTCCAGGACGATGACGTCCCGCTCGGCGATGTCGCTGGGCATTTTGCAGTAGTACTCCACGGGAGCCAGGGTCTCCGGGTCCCGGTAGAGGCCGATGTGCCCCACCTTGGCGGAGGGAATCAGGGTCAGAATGCCGTCCACCATGCCCAGGCCCGCCCGGAGAATGGGGACAATGGCCAGCTTCTTCCCGGTCAGCGCCCGGAAGGTCCCGGTGGACACGGGGGTCTTGATCTCCACCTCCTCGGTGGGCAGGTCCCGCGTGGCCTCATAGCACTCCAGGGTGGCCACCTCGGAGACAATCTCCCGGAACTCCTTCACGCCGGTGCGCTCGTCCCGGAGAATGCTCAGCTTATGCTGAAGCAGAGGGTGGTCCAACACATGCACTTTGCTGTCATTTTCAAACATTCCAAAAACCCCTTCAATAAAAATTATGATTTTTCCGCCGTCCCCTGGCCGCGCCGTTCCCGTTCCAGCCGTTCCCGCTCCGCCTGGGACAGGCGGTGGTACGCCGGGACCAGATCCTGTCCCTTGACCAGCGCCCCGGCCCGGATCAGCTCCACCGCCGCCCGCGCCACGCCCCAGGCGCTCTGAAGCCGCAGCGGCTCCGGGGCGAGCTGGAGGCCCGTCTCACAAAGGCTATTATAGCACAGCCCGGCCCCATCTCCAACGACAATTTTTCGGTTCGGGATTTTTTTCAGCTCCTCCCCCAGCTCCTCCAGAGAGATGGCCCTGTCTGGGGTCAGGCGCTCCAGCCGCTCTCCGTCCGCCCGGAACAGAGCGTTGTACACCTGCCTGCGCCGGGCGTCCATGGCGCAGACAATCACCGCGTCCTTCTCAAAGGCCAGGGGCCAGGCCATGGACTCCAGGGTGGAGCAGGGGGCGCAGTCCTTGTCCGCCCCCCAGGCCAGCCCCTTGGCGGTGGACACCCCGATGCGCAGCCCGGTAAACGACCCCGGCCCCGCCGCCACGGCAATGACGTCCACCTGCTCCAGGGAGACGCCGCAGTTTTTCAGCAGGTCGTGGACCATGGGCAGCAGGGTGCGGCTGTGGGTCAGGCCGCTGTTTTGAAAGTTCTGGGCAATGAGGCCCTTCTCCCCCCAGAGGGCCGCCGAACAGGCGGCGGCGGAGGACTCCAACGCTAAAATCATCATAAAACCGCTCTTTTCTGTGTTATTTACTCCTCCGGCAGGTTCCGGACGGTGATCACCCGCTGGTTCTCCGTCCCGCCCCGGCGGATGTCCACCCAGATGGTCTGGGGGTCCAGAGCCTCCCGCACGTTTTCGCTCCACTCCACGGCGCACACGCCGCCCCGGTCCAGATAGTCCTCCCAGCCGATGTCGAACAGCTCTCCGGCGCTCTCCAGGCGGTACATGTCAAAGTGGAACAGGGGCAGCCGCCCCCCCTCGTACTCGTTGACGATGGTAAAGGTGGGGCTTGTGACCCGCTCCGTCACCCCCAGCCCTCTGGCCAGGCCGCGGGTGAAGGCGGTCTTGCCCGCCCCCAGGTCCCCGGTGTAGGCCACCACGTCGCCGGGGCGCAGCTTTTCCGCCAGGCGCTCCCCCAGGGCCTCGGTGTCTTCCGTGCAGTTGGACAAATACTCCATAGGTTCTCTCTCCATGTTCATCAAGTTCATAGAATGTTTTCACTTTCCTGGGGATTATAACACACACGCCCTTTCCCTTTCCAGTAAAAAGTGATAAAATGTAGAGCCGTATTCCAAATCGAAAGCGAGGGGACGCATTGAAAGCCCTGTTTTCCCCACTGCGGGAATTTTTCAAAAAGGGGGACGCCGTCCTTCTTCTGCTGTGCCTGGCGGCCAGCCTCTTCGGCGCGGCGCTGATTTTTTCCGCCACCCGCTACAACGGCAACAACCGGGCGGTGATCATCCAGTGCGCCGCCATCGCTCTGGGCGTGCTGGTCTATGTCCTGTGCACGTTTGTGGACTTTCAGCTCTTTATGGAGAAAAACTGGCGGCTGGTCTTCGGCGGCAGCGTTCTGTTTATTCTTCTGCTGCTGACCCCCCTGGGCACCGACCACGACGCGGGCAATCTGAACTGGCTGGACATCCCCGGCTTTCCTGTGGAAATGCAGCCCAACGAGATTGACAAAATTCCGTTTATCCTGCTGCTCTCCCTGCTGATCACCAAAATCCAGGCCCAGGGCCGGGACATCGGCTCCGTCTCCGCCGTCTTTCAGATTGGAGCTTACGCCGCCTTCATGCTGGGGCTCATCGCCCTGGTGTGCGGAGACATGGGCATGTGCGTGGTGTACACGGTGATCTTCGCCGTGGTGGCCTGGAGCGCCGGAGTGAAGCTGCGCTGGTTTGTGCTGGTGGGCGGGGCGGCGCTTCTCAGCTTCGCGGTGCTGTGGATCTTCGTGCTGCCCAACACCGAGGCCTGGGACAGCCTGTACCTCATCAAGCGCTTCCGGGTCATCTTTGACCACAGCTACGACCCCCAGAACATCGGCTTCCAGCAGACCCGCTCCGTGCTGGCCATCGGCTCCGGGCAGATTTTCGGCAAGGGCTACCTCCAGGGCAGCATGACCCAGTCGGAGTACTCCTACACCCTGCCCGCCCGGCACACCGACTTCATCTTCGCCGTGTGCGGCGAGGAGCTGGGCATGGTGGGCTGCCTGGCCCTGCTGCTGCTGCTCTCCCTGATTATCCTCCGGTGTATCTGGGTGGCCCGGAACGCCAGCTCCCCCTTTTACGCCTATGTGTCCATGGGCATGGCCGGTATGCTGCTGATTCAGGTGGCCGCCAACGTGGGCATGTGCCTGTTCGTCTTCCCGGTGATGGGCCTCACCCTCCCCTTTGTCAGCTACGGCGGCTCCTCCATCGTCACCCTGTACGCCGCCATGGGCGTGGTGTCCAGCGTCAAAGCCAGGACCCTCCCCAGCTGGCTGCGGGACCGGGCGTCCCAATAGCGCAAAAAATTTTTCTCTTCAGAAGGAAATTCCCCTGTTTCTGCGTATATATAAAGTGACAGGATAAGCCTGCGCCTGCCAATCCACAAGGAAAAAGGGAGGGGAGCGCCCATGAATCTTCGGGAACAGCGGGAGAGCCTGGAGGAGTCCCTCCTGTCCCCCCGCGCCTGCCGGGCCAGAGACAGCCGGGGCCGCCGCCGTCCGGAGGCGCCGTGCTCCATCCGCACCTGCTTTCAGCGGGACACGGACCGCATTGTGTACAGCAAGGCCTTCCGGCGGCTGAAGCACAAGACCCAGGTGTTCCTCCAGCCGGAGGGAGACCACTACCGCACCCGCATGACCCACACCCTGGAGGTAAGCCGCATTGCCCGCACCATCGCCCGCGCCCTCTCCCTCAACGAGGACCTCACCGAGGCGGTCGCCCTGGGCCACGACCTGGGCCACACCCCCTTCGGCCACGCGGGGGAGCGGCTGCTCAACGCCATCATGCCCGGCGGCTTCGCCCACTACCAGCAGTCCCTGCGGGTGGTGGACCGGCTGGAGAAGGAGGGCGAGGGCCTCAACCTCACCTGGGAGGTGCGCAACGGCATCGTCTGCCACACCAAGGGCCAGCAGGCCGCCACCCTGGAGGGCCAGGTGGTCCGCCTGGCAGACCAGATCGCCTACATCAACCACGACATCGAGGACGCCCTCCGGGGCGGCATCATCTACCCCATCGACATCCCCATCGCCATCTCCAAAATTCTGGGCTTCACCCACGGCGACCGCATCAACGCCCTGGTGGCCGACGTGATCACTGCCAGCCGGGACCGGGACACCATCGTCCAGTCCCAGGAGGTGGGCGAGGCCATGGAGGCCCTGAAGGACTTCATGTTTGAGAGCGTCTACACCAACCCCCTGGCCAAGGGGGAGGAGGGAAAGGCCCAGGAGATGCTCCGCCGCCTGTTTGAGCACTATCAGAAAAACCCGGACGAGCTCCCCCCCGATTTCCAGGACATCCGCTGGCGGGAGGGCGTGGACCGCGCCGTGTGCGACTACATCGCCGGCATGACCGACCCCTTTGCCATCGAACAGTTCTCCAGGCTGTTTATCCCCATGGCCTGGAGCGTGAAATAGCCCCCCGGTTTCCGGCACACAATACAAAAACAGGAGAGGAGGGACGTCCCATGTCCATTCCAGAGCGGTTTCTGGACGAGCTCATCGCCCGGACGGATATTGTGGACCTGGTGTCCGAGTCGGTTCACCTGGTCAAAAAAGGGCGCAACTACTGGGGCCTGTGCCCCTTTCACAGCGAAAAGACCCCCTCCTTCTCCGTCTCGCCGGACAAGCAGATTTTTAAGTGCTTCGGCTGCGGCAAGGGGGGCGGCGCGGTCAACTTCGTCATGGAGCTGGAGAACCTCCCCTTCCGGGAGGCCGTGGCGGCGCTGGCCCGCCGGGCGGGGATGGAAATGCCCGCTGAAGCCGCCGGCTCCTCCGCGGGCCGGGAGCGCCGGGAGAAGCTGCTGGCCATCAACAAGCAGGCCGCCCGCCTCTTCCACCGCTGGCTCTATGCGCCGGAGGGGGCCCAGGGACTGGACTACCTGCAAAAGCGCGGACTGACCCCCCAGACCCTCACCCGGTTCGGGCTGGGCTTCGCCCCCAACCGGTGGGAGGCCCTCATCGAGGCTATGTCCCAGGAGGGCTATGACAAGCGGGACCTGCTGGACGCCGGCCTGGCGGTGAACAACAAAGACGGGCGCATCTACGACCGCTTCCGCAACCGGGTCATGTTCCCCATCATCGACATCCGGGGGGAGGTCATCGGCTTCGGCGGCCGGGTGATGGACGACTCCACCCCCAAATATTTGAACTCTCCGGACACCCCGGTGTACAACAAGAGCCGCAACGTGTTCGCCATGAATTTTGCCAAAAAATCCAGGGCGGGGCGGGTCATCCTCACCGAGGGGTACATGGACACCATCTCCCTCCACCAGGCGGGATTTGACAGCGCCGTGGCCTCTCTGGGCACCTCCCTCACCCAGGAGCACGCCCAGCTCCTGTCCCGCTATTTCCAGGAGGCCGTCATCGCCTACGACGGGGACGGCGCCGGCGTCTCCGCCGCCCAGCGGGCCATCCCCCTGCTGGAGAAGGCCGGCCTGAAGGTCCGGGTGCTCCGGGTCACGGGGGCAAAGGACCCGGACGAGTTCATCAAGGCCTACGGCCGGGACGCCTTCGCCCGCCTGCTGGACCAGAGCGAACACCAGGTGGACTACCGCCTGGACCAGATCCGGGCCAAGTATAACCTGGAGGACGACGCCCAGCGGGTGTCCTTCGTGCAGGAGGCCGCCCAGCTGCTCTCCACTCTCCCCAGTCCGGTGGAGCGGGAGGTCTTCGGCGGCCACGCCGCCAAGACGGCGGGGGTCTCCCCGGAGGCCATGGCCCTGGAGGTCAAAAAAGCCTTTCAGCAGCGGGTGCGCCGGCTGGAGAAGCAGCAGGAGCGCCGGAATCTGACCCCCGCCCTGGAGCTTCAGCCACGCCTGCGGGAGTTCCGCTATGAGAACGTCCGCTCCGCCCAGGCGGAGGAGGGCGTCATCCGGCTTCTGATGCTGGACCCCGCCCTGCACACGGCCCTGGACGGCCTGCCGCCGGAGGAGTTTTCCTCCCCCCTGCTGGGCAAAATATACCGCCTTCTGCTCCGCCGCGCCCAGGAGGGCCGGTCCACCCAGGCGGCCCTTCTGGCGGAGGACCTCACCGGCGAGGAGATGAACCACCTGTCCTCTGTGGCCAGCCGTCCGGAGTCCATGGACAACCGCCGGCAGGCCCTGACGGACTACATAGCCGTCATCCGGGACGAGGCCCTCAAGCGCAGCGGCATCGGCGGCGACGAGCTGCTCCGGGCCGCGCAGAGAAAGAATTTGAAGACAAAAGCATATATGGAGGAGACATCATGAGCACCAAAAAGAAAGACAATTCCAACACCGTGGAGACCAAGCACAACGGCGTCACCATGATTTTAGAAAAAAAGTCCAGCGCCAAAAAGCCCTCCGGTCCGGACATCCAGGCCAAGCTGGAGGCGGGCAAAAATGAAATCATGAAAGTGGTGGAGGGCGTCCCCGGTTCGGAAAAGCTCTCTGAGCTCATTGAGCGGGGCAAGAAAAAAGGGAACCTCTCCTCCTCCGAACTGATGGACGTGCTGGAGGACATGGACCTGGAGTCCGACCAGATGGACAAAATCTACGACACCCTGGAAAATCTGGGCATTGACACCGTGGGCGAGGACTACCTCCCCGACCTGCCCGACGACGTGGACCCGCCCCTGGAGAACATCGAGGAGATCAGCGAGGAGGACATGGACACCAGCGCCATGATGGACTCCTTCGGCACGGACGACCCGGTGCGCATGTACCTGAAGGAGATCGGCAAGGTCAACCTCCTCTCCTCCGACGAGGAAATCCAGCTCGCCCAGTCCATGGACGCCGGCAACGCCGCCAAGTCCCAGCTGGAGGAGCTCAAGGCCGCCGGGGAGGAGATCCCCGGCGAGGTGCTGGACGAGCTGAACAAGGCCATCAAAAAGGGCGAGCGGGCCAAGCAGCGCCTGGCTGAGGCCAACCTGCGCCTGGTGGTCTCCATCGCCAAGCGGTATGTGGGCCGGGGTATGCAGTTCCTGGACCTGATTCAGGAGGGCAACCTGGGACTTATCAAGGCCGTGGAGAAGTTCGACTACACCAAGGGCTATAAGTTCTCCACCTACGCCACCTGGTGGATCCGGCAGGCCATCACCCGCGCCATTGCCGACCAGGCCCGGACCATCCGCATCCCCGTCCATATGGTAGAGACCATCAACAAGGTCATCCGGGTGTCCCGGCAGCTCCTCCAGGAGCTGGGCCACGACCCCACCCCGGAGGAGATCGCCAAAGAGATGGCCCTCCCCGTGGAGCGGGTGCGGGAGATTCTGAAGATCGCCCAGGAGCCCGTCTCCCTGGAGACCCCCATCGGCGAGGAGGAGGACAGCCACCTGGGGGACTTTATCCCCGACGAGGACGCCTCCGAGCCCGCCGAGGCCGCCTCCTTCACCCTGCTGAAGGAACAGCTGGTGGAGGTGCTGTCCACCCTCACCCCCAGAGAGGAGAAGGTGCTCAAGCTCCGCTTCGGCATTGAGGACGGCCGCACCCGCACTCTGGAGGAGGTGGGTAAGGAGTTTAACGTCACCCGGGAGCGCATCCGCCAGATTGAGGCCAAGGCCCTGCGGAAGCTCCGCCACCCCTCCCGCTCCAAGAAGCTGAAGGATTTCCTGAACTGAGGGCAAAAAAGCCGGAAGAGACAGCTCTTCCGGCTTTTTCCTGTTCAATTGAGCCGCGCTCCCCCTGAGTAGAGGGCCACGCTGAAGTAGTTCACCGGGTCCTGCCGCACGCCGTTGACCCGCACCTCCAGGTGCAGGTGGTTGCCGGTGGAGGAGCCGGTGGTGCCCACATAGCCGATGGTCTGGCCCTGGGACACCGTGTCCCCCTTGGAGCAGTTCCGCTGCACCATGTGGGCGTAGAGGGTGGAGGTGCCGTCGCTGTGGCTGATGACCACATAGTTCCCGTAGGAACTGTTATAGGTGGAGGTCGTCACCACGCCGCTCTTGGCGGCCAGGATGTGGGTCCAGGCCGGAGCGGGAATGTCAATGCCTGTGTGGTGGTGGAGCTTGCCGGTGATGGGGTGCCGCCGGCCGGCAAACAGGGAGGACAGGTTGTAGTACCCCGGCAGGGGCCACTGGAAGCCGCTCTCGCTCACCACATTGGTAATCTGCGCGGCCAGCTCCCGCTCGGCGGCGGCAATCTCCGCGTCGGCGGCGTTGGCGGCGGCCTGAAGCTTGGCCTCCTCCGCCTCCAGGTCCTGTTCCTGGTCGGCCAGCTGGCTGAGGAGGGCGTCCACCTCCGCGCGCTGGCTCTTCAGCTTGGCGTTGGCGGCCTCCTGCTGGTCCTTGGCGGCCTGCTGCTCCTGGCGGGCGGTCTCCAGCTCCGCCTTGTCCGCTTCAATCTGCTCCCGGAGGGCGATGAGCTGGTCCATGACCTGGTTGTCATAGTCCATAATCTCCTCCACCATCATGGCGTTGTCCAGCAGGTCGGAAAAGCTGGCCGAGGAGAACAGAATGGACCAGTAGGACACCTCCCCCTGCTCCTCCATGTACCGCACCCGCTGGCAGAACAGCTCGTACTGGGCCTGCTCCTCCGCCTCCGCCTGGGCCAGCTCCGTCTCCTTCTGGGCGATGAGCTCGTCATATTTGGCAATCTGGGCGGAAATGCTGTCGATTTCCGCCTGGGTGGCGTTGATCTGCTGCTCCAGGAGGGTCTTGCGCTCCATGGCGTTGGCCTGGTCCTGGGCCAGGGCGTCCAGCTGCGCCTGAATCTCCTCCTGCTGGGCCTTCAGATCGTCCGCCTCCTGGCGCATGGCGTCAATCTCCGCCTGCGTCACAGCGGAGGCGGGCAGCACCGCCGTCTCCGGCAGCGCCGTCACCATCAGCGCCGCAGCCAGCGCCGCTGCCCCCAGCCGGAGAAGCCACTTCTTTCCGCGTGTATTCATCCCGGCCACCTCACTGCATCCAGAGGGTGCCCGCCATAGGCAGAATCAGGGCGGCGACCATCACAATGGCCAGAATGCCCATGATAATCCGCTGCTTCTTCGGTCTCATGCCCGCGCTCCTTTCCGTCAAACCTGCAAAAATTTCCGAATGGCCACCACGGAGCCCACCACGCCGATGAGCAGCCCGGCCAGGATAAAAATGCCCAAAAAGCTCAGCGCCAGAGACGAAAAGGGCAGGATGACCAGCAGTGACAGCCCGTTGGACTGAATCACCGCCTTGGCAACCAGCTCGTACACGCCCCACTGGATGAAGAAAGCGGCCAGCGCGCCGGTCATGCCCAAAATCATACCCTCCACAATGAAGGGCCAGCGGATGAAGGCGTTGGTGGCGCCGCACATCTTCATGATGGCGATCTCCTCCCGGCGGTAAAATGTGGCCAGCCGGATGGTGTTGGCGATGATAAACAGGGACACAATGGCCAGCATAGTGACCAGCACCGCCGCCACGCCGGCGGCGATGTTCCGCACCATCACAAAGCCCTGGGCAATCTCCAGCTCCGCTCTGGTGTTGACCACTCCCCGCACCTGCTCCACCTGCTCCACCGTCTGGCCCATCAGTTCGATGTCGGCCACGTGAATCTCAAACCGGTCCCGGAGCACCTCGTCGGGCAGGTCGGCCAGCAGGGGGTTGTCCTCCCGGCCCGCCCGGAACTCCTCCAGGGCCTGGGTCCTGGTGACGAAGGCCACCGCCCCCACGTTGGGGACGGCCTCAATCTGCGGCTGAAGGGCGCGGGCCTCCTCCTCGGTGTAGTTCTCGTCAATATAGGCCAGAAACAGGTTGTCGTCCTCCAAATCTCCCAGCATGTGGTTCAGATTGACCGCCACCAGAGAGAAGGAGCCCATAATCAGCAGACAGGCCACAATCATGCACACGGCGGCAAAGGACATAAAGCCGTGGGTGAAGATGGAGTGGAAGCCCTCGCTGCAATAGTATTGAAAGTCAAATTTTTTCGCCATTGTAGTACCCGCCTGTCTCGTCGCTGATGATCTTTCCGTCCTCGATGGCCACCACCCGCTTGGAGAAGCGGTTGACCAGGCTCTTCTCGTGGGTGACGACCAGCATGGTGGTGCCCAGGTCGTTGATCCGCTCCAGGAGCATCATAATCTCCAGGGAGCGGCTGGGGTCCAGGTTTCCGGTGGGCTCGTCGGCGATGATCATGTTGGGGTTGTTCACCAGGGCCCGTGCGATGGCCACCCGCTGCTGCTCGCCGCCGGAGAGCTCGCCGGGGTACCGGTTGCTCTTCTTCTCCAGCCCCACCAGCTGCAGCACATAGGGAATCCGCCGCTTCACGTCCCGGTTGGAGGCCCCGATGGCCTTCATGGCGAAGGCCAGGTTTTCATAGACCGTTTTCTTGTCAATCAGGCGGAAATCCTGAAACACCACTCCCAGGGTCCGCCGCATCAGGGGCACCTGCCGGGGGCTGATGTTGTTCAGACTGTAGCCGTTGACCATCAGCCTGCCGTCGGTGAGCTTAATTTCCCCGGTAATCAGCTTGATAATGGTGGACTTCCCCGACCCGGAGGGGCCCACCAGAAAGACAAATTCTCCGTCGTCAATGCGCAGGTTGATGCCCTTCAGCGCCTTTGTGCCGTTGTCATATTCCTTATAGACGTCAATAAAGCGTATCATATGTAAAACTCCTCACCCGTCTGTCTGTCGTTTTCCGCGGCGCAGGCGCCGCCCTGGATGGGGAATGATTTCCCAAAAAACCTTCGCCTTTTAGGCTACACCCGTAACCTATCTTTGTCAATGGCAATTTTCGGTTTTATGTCGCCTTTTTTCAACTGATTTCGCCCGCCGGGACGGGGTGAAAAAAGGGCCTCTGTCCGCACTGCGGCGGACAGAGGCCCCGCTCTCATGGCCTGTGGGCGGTCAGGAGTCCTTGCCCCGGGAGATCAGGTACTTCTTGACCATCAGCGCCACCTTGAAGGTGATGGCGTCGTCGAACTCCCGCAGGTCCAGACCGGTGAGCTTTTTGATCTTCTCCAGGCGGTACACCAGGGTATTCCGGTGGACGAAGAGCTTCCGGGCCGTCTCGGACACGTTCAGGTTGTTCTCGAAGAACTTGTTGATGGTGAGCAGGGTCTCCTGATCCAGGGCGTCGATGGGATTCTTCTTGAAGACCTCCTGGAGGAACATCTGGCACAGCACCGTGGGGAGCTGGTAGATCAGCCGCCCGATGCCCAGATTCTCAAAGTTGATGACCGTCTTCTCGGTGTCGAAGACCTTGCCCACGTCGATGGCCACGCCGGCCTCTTTATAGGCCCTGGCCAGGTCCCGAATGTGGGTGACGACGCTGCCGATGCCGATGACGACCTTCACACCCAGCTCCTGGGTGACGGCGGTGACAATCTGCTTGGCGATGCGCTGCAGCTCTCTGGAGTCGGCCCCCTCCGGGAGCTGTTTGATGAGGGCGACGTCCGTCTCATTGATGGAGATGACGAAGTCGGTCTGCTTGTCGGGGAACAGGTCCTGAATGACGTCGATGGCGCTCACCTCCGCGGGGCCGAGCTGGCGCACCAGGAACGCGGCCCGCGGGGCCTCGGAGACGAAGTGGAGCTCCTTGGCCTGGGTATAAATATCCCCCAGGAGGATATTGTCGGAGATGATATTTTTGACAAAGGTCGCCTTGTCGTGCTTCTCCTCATAGTAGGCCTTGGCGTTGTTGAAGGCCACCACCGCCATGGCGCACAGGGAGGCGGCCATCTCGTCCTCGCCCTGCACGAAGGCGGCGTAGTCGAACTGAGCGCCCCAGGCCGTCAGCGGCTTGAAGGTTCTGCCCTCGAAATGGGCGGCCGCGTGGTCCGCAGCGTTGACGGCAGTGACCGCGCCGGCCCACGGCTCGCCGATACAGGTCAACTCGCTGCAGGCCACCACCACACCATCTGCGTCAATCACGCCGATGGTACGGTCGATGCTGTCTTTCATCTGGAGCACAACGCCCTGAAACATCCTGCTGGACACATGGATCCCTCCCAAGTATTTCTCATAAACGCTACACACATTATAACGGCTTACCCCCCAGTTTGGCAAGAGGGTTTGCCAATTTTTTTGTGGAAAACAACCAAAACTTTCCCACACCCTATCGAAGGCGCTCCAGAGCCTCCCGCTCCTGGGGCGTCAGGGGCCTCCACTCCCCCGGCTGGAGGGCGGGATCCAGGGCCAGCGGCCCCATGGACAGCCGCTTCAGAAAACGCACCGGCTTGCCCCGCGCGGCCAGCATTCGCTTGACCTGGTGGTACTTCCCCTCCCGCAGGGTAATCCGGCAGCTCGTCCCCCCGTCCAGGGGCTCCAGCTCCGCCGGCAGGCAGCGCAGTCCGTCCCCCAGCGTCATTCCGGCGGCCAGGGCGTCTGCGTCGGACTGGTCCAGCACCCCGTCCACCTGGGCGAAATACACCTTGTCCACATGCCGCTTCGGAGCCAGCAGGCCGTGTCCCAGGGGGCCGTCGTCGGTCAGCAGCAGCAGGCCCTCCGTGTCCTTGTCCAGCCGCCCCACCGGAAACAGCCCCCGGCGGCGCAGGTGCTCCGGCAGCAGGTCCAGCACCGTCCTCTGGCTCCGGTCCTCTGTGGCGGAGAGCAGCCCCGCCGGCTTGTTGAGCATCAGATAGACAAAGGGGGCGCAGTCCACCGCCTGACCGTCCACCGTCAAAACAACGGACGCCGGGTCGTATTTGTCCTCCGGCCGGAGCACCGGAGCCCCGTCCGCCAGCACCCGGCCCTGACGCACCAGCTCCTTTGTCTCCCGGCGGGACCACCGCCCAGTGGACGCCAGCAGCTTATCCAGCCGTTCCAGGCCCATCCTGCTCCCCCCGTCTCTCAGAAATTCCGGTTTTCCACACGTTGGTCTATTGTACCAAAGCCTTCGGTTAAATTCAACACTTTTTTGAACGCTCCTCTCCGCCGGCCGTCATACCGGCCTGGAGCGGCGCATAGAAATACTCCGGAACCCCACCGGAAAGGAGCGATGCGCCGTGTTTATTCTGACCGCCAGACTGCCCAGGAGAAAGCTGGCCGCCGGCGTGGCCGCCGCCGCGCTGGTGTGCTGCGCCGCGCTGACCCTGCCTCCAGGCGGAGGGGCCGGGCCGGCCTCCGCGGTCTCCGCCGCCCTCCCCAGCCCCAAGGGGATAAAAACCAATGAGGACCGCGTGGCTTTTCTGGAGGGCTATGGCTGGCAGGTGGCGGAGGAGCCCCTGGCCGTGGAGGAGCTGCTGATTCCGGAGGAGATGGACGAGAGCTATGACAGCTACCTCTCCCTCCAGGCCGGCCAGGGCTTTGACCTGGAGCAGTACGCCGGCAAGCGGGTGAAGCGCTACACCTATGAAATTACCAACTACCCCACCGGAGAGGCCGGGGTGCAGGCCAATCTGATGCTCTTCCGGAACCGGGTGATCGGGGGCGAGGTGCTCTCCCCCCAGATGGACGGGTTTCTCCACGGCCTGGCCATGCCCGGCGGCACATAGCGCGTCCGCCGTCAGAAGAGCCTTCTGACCAGCGCCTCCGGCGGATGCCGGAAGTCCTCCACCCAGACGCTGCACAGCTCCCGCAGCTCCCCCTCCCGGCGGGCGTACAGGGGGTCCCCCACGCCGGCCACAAAGAGGCCCGCCTCCCTGGCGGCGGCGCAGCCGCCGGGGGAGTCCTCAAAAAGCACGCACTGCTCCGGCCGCCGGCCGAAGCGCTCCGCCGCCAGGCGGTACAGGGCGGGATTGCTCTTCTCCAGGCCGGTCTCCTGGGCGTATACGGTGCCCTGGAACCAGTCCAAAATCCGGTGGCGGGTCAGGGCGGCGCGGCACAGCTCCGGAATGCAGGAGGTCAGCACCGCCATGGGCCGCCCCGCCTGCCGGCAGCGCTCCAAAAACGCCCTCGCGCCGGGCTTCAGCGCCAGCCGGCCGGCATAGGCCTCCCGCGCCAGCGCCAGCCAGGCGGACTGAATCTCCTCCGGCGTCTCCGGCAGGCCGAAGCGCGCTCTGGTGTACCGGGCGGCTTCCGGGGCGCTGTGGTGGGCCACATACCAGGTGTAGTCCTCCGGCACCGGGGCAATTCCATGCCGCCCCAGAAACTCCACGTCAATGTCCAGCCAAATCCCGTTGGAATCCAGCAGCGTGCCGTCCAAGTCAAAAAACAGCATATTCCTCCTCCGGCCATCCGGCCCCGTACCAGAAGCGCCACGGAAAGGCGGCGGCCTCCTGGGCGTAGTCCACGCCGATGCGCGGCCCTGTCTGAATCTGCTCCGGCGGCGGCGCGGGCCCCCGGCACACGTACAGGGGCGGCGCCGTCAGGTCCAGGCCGTTCTCCGCCCGGGTGAGGGCGAGGCCCTGGCACAGCTTCCCCGGCCCGTCCAGCAGTCCCCGCCGCTGCCGGGGGGAGAGCCGGTCCGCCGGACAGCCAAAGCGCCGCCGGGCCATCCCGTCCCAGCCCAAAACCGGGACGGCCCCCCGGATGAGCACGCCGCAGGGCTCCCCCTCCGGCTCGGTGATGAAATTCAGGCAGTGGTACATGCCGTAAATCAAGTAAATATAGGCCACCCCCGGCCGGGAGAACAGCGTCTGCGTCCGGGGTGTGCGTTTATACTGATAGGCGTGGCAGGCCTTATCCATCCGGCCGATATAGGCCTCCGTCTCCGTGATCTGCACCGCCAGCTTCTCCCCGTCCAGCTCCCGCACCAGATAACAGCCCAGCAGCGCCCTGGCTGCGGTCAGCGTATCCTGATTATAAAACGCTTCGGGCAGTATTTCCATACAGCAGCCCCCCCTCCGGCCTGCTATCTTACCACAAATTCCGCCTCTCCGCAAATCCTCCGCGGGAAAAACGTTGAAAGGGGCTGGAAACTGTGGTATACTAACCCCGATACTTTGACAGAAGAGGAGCGTATTTGCTTATGGTGCTGCATGAATCGGGGGAGGACTATCTGGAGGCGGTTCTGGTCCTGCGCCAGCAGAAGGGAACCGTGCGCTCCATCGACGTGGCCCAGTACCTGGGCTTCTCCAAGCCCTCGGTGAGCCGGGCGGTATCTATTTTAAAGGCCAACGGCTATCTGACCATGGAAAAGGACGGCCGTCTGGAGCTCACCCCGGAGGGGGAGGCCAACGCCCAGCGGGTCTATGAGCGCCACCGCTTTCTCAGCCAGTGGCTGGTCCGCCTGGGCGTCTCGCCGGAGGTGGCCGCCGCCGACGCCTGCCGCATCGAGCACGACATCAGCGCCGAAACCTTTCAGTGTCTCAAAAATCACGTGCAGAAGTACACCCAGGAAAACCCTGTCTGACTTTTTTCAGGCGCGCGGGAGCTGCCGCTCCTGCGCGCCCTTTTCGGACAAGAAACGGAGGAATTTTTTATGACGCTGGACGAAATCCTCGCCCAAGTGACCGGCGGCCTCAGCCTTCAGGCCCTTTCGCTGGAGCATATTCTGCGTACGGTGCTGGCGCTGGTCATCGGCGTGGCCGCCATCAAGCTCATTCTGCGGGCGGTGGACCGCATTCTGGCCCGGAATACCTCTCTGGCCTCCATCCACCGGTACCTGCGCTCCGCGGCGTCCATTGTGCTGTGGCTGCTGCTGGCCCTGGTGCTGCTGGGCTCCCTGGGGGTGGAGATGACCTCCATCATCGCCCTGCTGAGCGTGGCCGGCCTGGCCGTCTCCCTGGCCCTTCAGAACACCCTGTCCAACCTGGCCGGCGGCATTATGCTCCTGGTCTCCAAGCCCTTCACCATTGGGGACTATGTGGAAATCGGCTCTGTGTCGGGCACCGTCTCTATGATCGGCCTGTCCTACAGCACCCTGGCCACCGTGGAAAACAAGGAGGTCTATATCCCCAACAGCCAGCTCTCCTCCGCCACCATCATCAACTACACCCGCCTGGGCCGGCGGCGGATGGAGATCACTGTCAGCGCCTCCTACGGCGATCCGGCGGAGGAGGTCAAGGCCGCCCTTCAGGAGGCGGTGGACCAATTTCCCGCCATCCTCCAGGACCCCGCCCCGGAGATCCGCCTGTGCGGATACGGCGGCAGCGGCGTCAGCTACCTCATTCGGGCCTGGACCGCCACTGGGGACTACTGGGACACCTATTATCAGCTGCTGGAGGCCATCCTCCCCGCCTTCCGGCGCCGGGGGATATCTATGCCCTATCCCCAGATGGACGTGCATGTGATTCCAGACGGGACCCCCGCCCAAAACTGATGGACCGCCGCACATCCCTCTGCCAGACAAAAACGTCCCGCCCCCGCCGGAAACGGCTGGAGCGGGACGTTTGCTATTTCAGCTTTCGCTCCGCCTGCCAGACGCGGGCGGCCAGCACCGCACACACAATCAGGACGGGAAGCTGGAGCAAAGCCAGAAAACCGGGCCAAAACAGAGGGTCGGAGGCCACCAGAATGGCGGTGGGTCCGTCCGCCCCGCCGATGGCCCCGGCAGGGGCGGCCAGCAGAGCCAGACTGGACCAGGGAATCAGGGAAATTAGGCACCAGACCCCCACGCCGGTGAGCAGCCACCGGAACAGCTTCAGGTACCCCAGGGCGGTGTTGGTCCGGGACTGCTCCATGGCCGTAACGGCCGCCTGGCCGGCCTCCTCCTTGGTGAGGGTGTCGGAGGCGATGCGCTCCCCCTGAAGCAGCTCCAGCAGAGAGACGTCCAGCGCCTGGGCCAGGGGCTCCAGAAGCTTCAGGTCCGGAAACCCCCGGCCCGTTTCCCTTAGTTAAAGATATTGTTGGGTATCTCAAGATGTGTCATTCGATTTTGCCGATAAAGCGGTAGAAGATTTCCACTTCCTGTTCCCGGCTTCCGTCCTCACTTTTGACCGCTTC
>CALXGC010000136.1 GCA_944387755.1 uncultured Oscillospiraceae bacterium
ACTTCATACAAGTCCATGCGTAAATGGCGTAAAAATGGCGTAGTAGCCAAAACGCCAAAGTGCGAAAAACCTTGTAAATACAGCATTTTTTAAGGAGATGTAGAGATATATGAAATTAGGAATCGTAGGACTTCCCAACGTGGGCAAGAGCACCCTGTTCAACGCGATTACCAACGCCGGCGCGGAAAGCGCCAACTACCCCTTCTGCACCATCAACCCCAACGTGGGGGTGGTGGCGGTGCCGGACGCCCGCCTGGACAAGCTGTCTGAGATGTACCACCCCAAGAAGACCACCCCGGCGGTGGTGGAGTTTGTGGACATCGCCGGCCTGGTGAAGGGGGCCAGCCGGGGCGAGGGCCTGGGCAACAAATTTTTGGCCAATATTCGGGAGTGCGCCGCCATTGTCCATGTGGTGCGCTGCTTTGACGATGAGAATATTATGCATGTGGTGGCCGACACCAGCACCAACGTGCCGGTGGACCCGGTGGGCGACATCGGCGTCATCGACATCGTGCTGATTCTGGCCGACGTGGAGATGGTGGAGCGCCGCATTGACAAGGCCCAGAAGGCTGCCAAGGGGGATAAGAAATTCCTCCGGGAGGTGGAGGTGTTCTCCGGCCTGCGGGACTGGCTCAACGAGGGGAAATCCGCCCGCAGCTATCTCAGCCAGGTGGACCAGGACGACGGGGCCCTGATTGCCACCTCCGAGCTGCTGTCCCTGAAGCCGGTGATCTACGCCGCCAACCTGGATGAGGACGGCTTCTCCGACCCCCAAGCCGTGCCCTATTACCGGCAGGTGGCGGAGGTGGCCGCCCAGGAGGGGGCCCAGGTGATCCCTGTGTGCGCCAAGCTGGAGGCGGAGATCGCCGAGCTGCCCGCCGGGGAGAAGCAGATGTTCCTGGACGAGCTGGGGGTGGCCGAGTCCGGCCTGGACCGCCTGATCCGCGCCAGCTACACCCTGCTGGGCCTCATCTCCTATCTGACCTCCGGAGAGGACGAGTGCCGTGCCTGGACCATCACCAGGGGCACGAAGGCCCCCCAGGCCGCCGGAAAGATCCACTCCGACTTCGAGCGGGGCTTTATCCGGGCGGAGGTGGTCTCCTATGACGACCTGATGGCCTGCGGCTCCATGGCGGCGGCGCGGGAGAAGGGACTCATCCGCTCCGAGGGCAAGGAGTATGTGGTTCAGGATGGGGACATCATCCTCTTCCGCTTTAACGTGTAAACGGATAAATTTTGAAAAAACAGTTGTAATTTCTCCGGCAATCGTGTACACTATGGACAAGCAAATCCGGTGAAGGAGGAACTGCCCTATGAAAATTGCCCGTTTTGTGCTGAAAATCGTGGCCCTGTCCCTGACCGCCGCCGCCGCCGTGTGCGCCATCATCGCCTACTGGGATAAGCTGGCGGAGCTGGGGGACTGCGCGAAGGCCAAAATCCAGAAGAAGGCCTGCTCCGCAGAGTATGAGGACTACGAGGAGTAAAATCAGTAAAAAAACAGCCGTGGCCCACGGCTGTTTTTTATGCCCGTTTTCTCCTGTCCGCCGCACGGGCGGAGCGGTACCACTGGAGGCAGCGGATGTCCCCGGTGCGCCGGAGGGCGAGGGCGGAGAGCGCCAAATCTGCGCTGAGGGCGGCCAGCACCGCCCAGGAGACGGGCTGTGGGATGGCGCTGGCCAGGCGGACCGCCGCCGGGTGGATCAGATAGACGGCAGGGAGCAGCAGCGCGCCCCAGGCCAGCGTAAAGGGGAGGCATACCCGCCCGTGGAGATTTCCGGGGAGGCCGCGGTAGTCCCAGAAGGAGACGGCCAGCGCCTTTTGGTAGAAGAGGGCAGCGGCGTACTCCACAGCGGCGGCGGTTCCACCGCCCGCCAGGACCAGGAGGGGCGGCGTGCGGAGCACCGCCTCCGGAAGCAGAAGCACGGCGCACACCCCCAGCCCATAGACCGGGCACAGGGGAAATACCAGCAGGCACTTCCGGTCCGGGTCGCCGCCCCGCCAGCCGGCATAGGCCGCCTCCAGCAGGAAGCCCAAAAAACTGTAGAGCAAAAAATACCAAAGCCATTCCATCTCTGCCTTCCCTCCCGCGGCGCGGCGCGCCCCTGACAGAGTTAGGGTGACGGCCCGGCGGAAAATCATACGCGGGCCGGCCTGGAAAAATCCGCTTTGGGAGTTGAAGCGGCCGGGCCTTTGTGATAAAATAACGTGAATTATGGCAAGACGAGATGAGAAAGGATGGACGCGATGCGGCATTTGATTGATTTTGGGGACATGACGCGGGAGGAATGGGAGAAGCTGTACGCCAGAGCCAGCGAGATTATGGACGCGCCGGAGAAGTTCGTGGACGTGTGTCACGGGAAGGTCTCCTGCAACCTGTTTTATGAGCCATCGACCCGCACGAACTTCTCCTTCCAGACGGCGATGATGCGCCTGGGCGGGTCGGTGTTCGGCTTTGCGGACCCCAACTCCTCCTCTGTGGCCAAGGGAGAGAGCCTGAAGGACACGGTGCGCATGGTGTCCAACTACGCCGACGTGGTGGTGATGCGCACGCCCTGGGAGGGGTCCGCCAAGGCGGCGTCCCTGTACTCCTGCGTCCCTGTGGTCAACGCCGGGGACGGCGGCCATATGCACCCCACCCAGACCATGGCCGACCTGACCACCATCACCCGCCTGGGGGCGGGGTGGACGGGCTGTGCATCGGCCTGTGCGGAGATCTGAAGAACGGCCGCACCGTCCACTCCCTCATCAAGGCGATGGCCAAATTTCGGGACATCAAGTTCTTCCTGATCTCCCCCCGGGAGCTGGCGGTGCCCGACTATATGCGGGTGTTCCTGCGGGAGCACAACATGTGGTTTACCGAAGTGACCGGGCTGGAGGCGGTAATTCCCCAGCTGGACGTGCTGTATATGACCCGCATCCAGAAGGAGCGCTTTGTGGACCCCCTGGAGTATGAGCGGAACAAGGGGATCTATGTCCTGACCCGGAGAAAGCTGGAGCGGGCCAAAAAGGATATGCTGGTCATGCATCCCCTGCCCCGGGTGGATGAGATTGCGGTGGATGTGGACGACGACCCCCGCGCGGCCTATTTTGACCAGGCCCGGTACGGCATGTTCGCCCGTATGGCCCTGCTGGAGCACCTGGCGCTCCAGCCCAGGGAGGACCGCCCCGCGCCGGTGGAGATTGGAACCCGGCCGGTCTGCCGCAACCCCAGATGCATCACCCAGACGGAGCGCTACCTGCCGCCGCTGGTGAAAAAAATCGGCGGCGTGGACTGCTGCGGCTTCTGCGACGCGGCCCTCTGACAGAGTAAATTTTGTCTTGACAGGCCGGCGCTTTTTGAGTACAATTACAGGAAAGCGGCCAAAAAGAGGGCTGCGGAAGAAGGCGGGAGATGCCCCTGCCGCTTGAGAAGGAGACGCCTGTTTTATGGATTCCGACAGCGACGAAGCGACTGCTGGAGACAATATAACAGTTTGGAAGAAGCATAGTCTGCCCGGCTGCAGATAGCCGGGGCAGGCCGTGCTTTTTTGCGCTTTTTTTCAGGTAAACGGATTGTTTAGGAGGAACGAGTACTGTGCAAACTATCGTGTTTCAGCTGTTGGTCCAGGTGATCCTGATCCTGATCAACGCCTTTTTCGCCGCGACAGAGATTGCGGTGATTTCGCTGAACGCCAATAAACTGCGCAAACTGGAGGAAGAGGGCGACAAAATGGCGCCCAAACTGCTGCGGATGGTGGAGGACAGCTCCAGCTTTCTGTCCACCATTCAGATTGCCATCACCCTGTCCGGCTTCCTGGGCGCCGCCTTCGCCGGAGACGCCTTCGCCGAGTACTTAGTAGACTGGCTGGTGGGCCTGGGCGTCACCATCCCTGTGTCGGTGCTGGATACCGCCGCTCTGGTGATCGTGACGGTGATTCTGTCCTACTTCACCCTGATTTTCGGCGAGCTGGTGCCGAAGAAAATTGCCATGCAGAAATCTATGGAGATGGCCCGGCTGTCCTGCCGGGTGGTCTCCGCCATTGCGGTGCTGGCCAAGCCCGTGGTGAAGCTGCTGGCCATGTCCACCAACGCCGTGCTGCGCCTGCTGCGCATGAAGGTGGACGTGGAGGAGGACCAGGTGACGGAGGACGAGATCCGCATGATGATCGACCTGGGCAACGAGAGCGGTTCCATCAACGAGGACGAGAAGGAGCTGCTCCACAATGTATTTGACTTCTCCGACCAGACGGTCAGCGACGTGATGACCCGTGCGGTGGACGTGGTGACGCTCCCCGTGGACGCCTCACGGGAGGAGGTGCTGGAGACCATCCGCACCAGCGGACTGTCCCGCTTCCCGGTGTGCGGAGAGGATGAGAGCGACATTCTGGGCGTGCTCAACGCCAGAGACTTCCTGGTGGACTGGGCGGCCGACGGCAACAAGTCGGTGAAGGACCTGATGCGTCCGGCCTATCTTGTGCCGGAGAGCCTGTCCGCCGACGACCTGCTGCGGGATATGCAGCGCAAGAAGATACATCTGGCCGTGGTGCTGGATGAGTACGGCGAGCTGGCCGGCGTGATCACCGTGGAGGACCTGCTGGAGGAGATTGTGGGCAACATCTACGACGAGTTTGACCCCGCCGAGCCCCAGGAGCTGGAACAGCTGGGGGAGAACCTGTGGCGGGTCAGCGGCGCCCTCAGCGTGGAGGACCTGGCCGAGGAGCTGGACGTGGAGATCCCGGAGGACGAGGACTACGACACGGTGGGCGGCATGATTTTGAGCTGCCTGCGGACCATTCCGGAGGACGGAAGCCGCCCCGTGGTGCAGATTCACGGCCTGGAGCTCCAGGCGGAGAAGGTGGAGGACCACCGCATCCGCTCCGTCCTGGTGCGAAAGCTGCCCCAGGACACGCAGGAGCAGGAGAGCGCCTGACGCGCGTTTGGGAGGGCCGCCCCCATTGGGGGCGGCTCTTTGAAAAAACTGAAAAAAAGGATTGACAAAGGGCGGTAAAGTGTGGTATCATTTCCTGGCTGACGTGAGAGGAACAAGCCGTCCATGCGGGTGTAGTTCAATGGTAGAATCCCAGCCTTCCAAGCTGGTCGCGTGGGTTCGATTCCCATCACCCGCTCCATATGCGCCTGTAGCTCAGGTGGATAGAGCAACTGCCTTCTAAG
>CALXGC010000137.1 GCA_944387755.1 uncultured Oscillospiraceae bacterium
CTCATCTCCCGGATGTCCTGGCCGCCCACGCGGATGCTCCCGCCGGTCACATCGTAGTAGTGGACCAGGAGCTTGGCCAGGGTGGACTTGCCGCTGCCCGACTCCCCAACCAGGGCGGTGAGGCTCCCCACCGGCGCGGTGAGGGAGACGCCGTGGAGCACCTCGTCCTCCTGATAGGCAAAGCGGACATCCTCGAAGGAGACGGAGTGATCCTCACCGGAGAAGCCTGCGTCTGTCTGCTCCAGAGCCGGGGCACCCATCAGCTGCTCCAGGGCGGTGATCTTGTAGTGGATCTGAGGCAGAGTGGACATGAAACCCAGCGCCCGCAGCAGGGGCGCCCCCACGCCGAAGGACATGCACAGCACCAGGGCGAAGTCCGGCAGGGTGGAATATCCCTGCAGGACCAGATACGCCCCGATGGGCAGGGTGAACAGAGCCACGCAGGGCAGGATGCTGTTGTAGAGGGCCATCCAGGGCCAGCAGACCCTGTACCAGGCCAGGGTGAAGTCCCGGTAGCCCCGCACGTCCTGCTCAAAACGCTGGTAGGACTCCCCGTCCCGGTTGAAGACCTTCACCACCTCCATGCCGTTGATATACTCCACAATGGTGTTGTTCATCTTCTGGGCCGAGGCGTAGTAGGCCCCCATCTTGCTGGTGCCGGCGCGGTACATGGCCATCATGGCCACCAGACCCAGGGGCAGCGCGCACAGGGAGAGCAGCGCCAGCTTCCAGTCCACGAAGAACATGGCGAGAAAGACAAAGGCGGGCACCGCCAGATTGGCCAGCCCTTCCGGCAGGGCGTGGGCCAGCAGCAGCTCGATGGAGTCGATGTCGTCAATGAACATCTTCTTCAGGGCGCCTACGCCCTTCTCCTGGATCACCCCTAAAGGCTGCCGCTCCAGCTTTCCCTGGAGGGAGAGGCGCAGGTTTTTCAGGGTGTTGTAGGCCGCCCGGTGGGAGAGGGACAGGCCCCTCACATACAAAACGGCATACAGGACGCTGCAGACGGCAATGGCGGCCACCCGCCAAGCCGCGTATCCGAGTTCCAGCGATTCCCCCAGCAGCAGGGGGCGGATCAGTTGGTAGATAAATAGGAAGGGGAGCACGTTCATCACGATGCCGATCAGCATCACCACCATGGAGAGATAGGTGGTCCTTCTGTACGCGCCCGCATACTCCAAGACTTTTTGAAACACAAGCGAACCTCCTTCTTTTTTGATGGTTAGTTAAAGCTAACTTCCGCTTGGTGAAAAACCTCTCCGCCGGGAGAGGCTTCTCCTACGTTTGAAAATGAAACGCTTCGTACCAGTTGAACAGCCCGCAGACGATCCGGCAGTGGGCCTCGATCTGTTCCCAAGTGAAGTGATGGATGAAGGGCTCGTAGATCGTGGTCCAGAAAGCGGACAGCAGGATGTGCAGCTCTGCCGGCTCCACATCGCTCCGGCACAGGCCTCGCCGCTGGGCCTCCGCCAGATAGGCGCTGGTGGCCTTCATCAGAAGTTCCACCCAGTCGTGAGGGAAGTTGGCATACCGGGTTCCCTGAGAGCAGGAGAGCAGCAGGTAGAAGTCGTCCCGCCGGTCGTAGAGAAAGCGGAACCACCACATCATGTCTGCTCCGTCCATATCCCACGCCTTGACCAACTCCTGGTCAGACATGGCAGCGGGATCTTTGTCTCCCCGGGCGTGGGCCACCTTGTACAGGTCCGCAACCGTCTGCTCCACCACGGCGCAGAACAGGTCCTCTTTCCCTTTGTACCGTTTATACAGCGCTCCGGTGGTGACGCCGGCCCCCTCGCAGATGGATTTGAGAGATGCCGTTTCAAAGCCGTTTGCCAGGAATTCTGACCGGGCGCTCTCCAGGATCCGGGGATCAATGGAGCGGTCCGCAACTGCCATAGGATCGCCTCCTTGTTAGATAATCAGATTACCGATAATCTGATTATTAATATAACAGAGGAGGGTGTGCCTGTCAAGGAGAAAGTGGGGAGAGATTGATTTCGTCTTTCTGTTTTTCAGTTCTGATAGGCTTGAGGTGATACTTAGGCAGTGAACTTTGAGGGGACCGCAGTGGGCGCGGCCTCCCTGCTGATCATCGGTGCGTTCCGCCCGCTGGCGATCTGGTGCGAATTCCACCTCACCCAGGGGGGTGCCGGCATTTCTGATTATGGATCTGTCCTGCCGGATAGCGGCACTCTGGCGTCAGGGAATATGGTCCCTCCTGCAGGGACTTTTGGGGGCAAGCCGCCTGTGGAGCATCCGGGAACCGAAAAAAGAGACACCCAGCGACATCAGTCGGAGGGTGTCTCTTTGAGAAGGATGATGGATTTGTTTCTTGACAAGGGTTTTGCGGATTACTTCCACTTTTTTCCTTGGAATTGGTCACAGGACGGAAACCTCTGCGTTTCTCTCTCCAAATTTCTCCCGGAGCATCTGGCAAATCTGGGGTCGCTCTGTGCCCTGTTTTTCCTGTTGTTTGATCAGCGTATAGGCTTGAAATAGGGGAGAAGGGCCGATCTCTGAACTGAAATAGCCGATCCCCTGGTTCCAGGCCAGCAGTTCAAACACATCGTCCAGAGCTGCAGACTCCACCCCGCATACATAGGCCTTGACCAACTCCCGGGTGGCCTGCCGCATCCGTCCGGCGCCCACGGCATTGGCCAGGGACAGGAGCAGCCGCGTCTCATAGGGCAGCGTTCGCTTGCCGCTCTGCCAGGTGAGGGACCAAAAATCTGCCGCGATGCGGCCCAACTCTTCGTCGATCGTCGGGTAGTTGAGCAGGGCCAGCGGCTGAAAAGGCGTGTCATCCCCGCCATCTTTTTTCTCCACGCGGCAGAAAGAGACACGAAATTCTGCCGGCCCGGCCTGTTCTGTGTGGTGCTCAAAGCCCAGGGCCTCCATGGCGGCGTAGAGCGGATGGGGTTCAAAGGTCTGGATGACGGTAAACCCTTCGCCCACTTCCAGCCCCATTGCCTTCTGCTTCAGGCCCGGAAAAAAGTTTCCGTGCAGATGGCGTACGTCAATGAGCGGAAAATCCTGGGCCTGTGCCTTCCGTTTTTTGCAACTCACGCGGTACCTGCCTCCTTAATGCGGTGTTCATAGAGAATGGTTCGGTTCCCGGAGCTGTTGTTCCTGTCCTTTTGCAGAGATTCTATGGCAATTGTATACGAATCGGCGTTCCGTTCACGTTCGGTGCGGCCTTTTATGGCTGCCACTTGAACACCCATGCGCCGTTCTCCTTTATAACAAATTGAGGCGATTGCTCCGTCAGCAGGGTGCGATCGTATTCGGCCTGTACCTCCTCCGGAAGTGCGGAAAACCCATCCGGATCAAAGCGGCGAAACAAGTCTCCCCAGGTGGAGTCAGCTGATGATGGAAATCCTTCCGTCACCGCAGGTTCCTCTGGTGGTGAGAGGGAAGCGCGTTCTGCCTCCCTTCTATCTGTTGTACCGCAGCCAGTCAGCAAAGCAAGAGTCATGAGAACGAATACAATGCTCCTCCATGGTTTCAAGATACTCCTCCTCGTATATCCACATTCTGCTGTCTTTTCCGCAGATACCCATGTGCAGTAGCCACAGTCTGCGAAGCGAGATACTCCGGCGGAGTCCACCGGCAGGCGATATAACACAGGGGCAGGGCGCGGCTCCCCAGCAAGGCCTGCTCCACCACCCAGAAGCCCTGCTGAGACAGATAGGATATAAATTCTCCGGCGTTCCAGTGGTGATAAACACGGAACCCTGTCCGCTCCATGCACCAGGTGCGAAGGCTTGCCAGCCTCCCGCCGCCGTGGACGAAAGTGGGGGCAAAGAGCCATCCGCCCGGTTTTAGGACCCGGCGGATCTCCGCCATGACCTTGTCCGGTTCCGGCAGGATGTGCAGCGCATTTGCAATCACGACTGCGTCGAAGGTTTCCGGAGCATAGGGCAGGGCGACAGCATCTTGCACGGAAAAATGCAGCCGGGATGAGGCCGCACGCTTTTTTGCCTCGGCGATCATGCTCGGTGAAAAATCCGTCGCCTCCCAGAGCCGGACATGGGGGGACAGCGGCACGGATAACTGCCCCGTCCCGCAGGCCAGTTTCAGGACGTTCATGTCCCGGGTCAGTCGGCGACGGATGCGGTTGCAGATCTCGCGGTAAAGCGGAGCGGAATGTTTCATCATGGATGTGTAATGCCGGGCTATTTTCTGCCAAAAGGCCGCACCCGTTTCTTTCATGTTGAAATCGCCTCTTGCAGTTGTTTTTTTTACGAACGAAATATCTTGCAAATATATGGCGCATACGGCCGCTGTCCGCGTGGCAGCATTGCGCGCAGTGCGCACCCCAAGAATACTCTTGCGGCGCGCACTGCACGTCTTACTGGCTGAGCAGCTCCAGCAGCTGTCGGACATTCTTCTTGCCGAAGGACACTTGCTCCCCGCTGTTGACCACCAGGCAGGGAACACTCATTACCTGGTACTTCTCCCGCAGGTCGGGGAAGTGGTTCAGGTCGTAGACCTGGGCGGTGATGCTGGGATTTTCCACGGCGAGGCGCTGGGCAGCGGTCACCAGGTCCGGGCACATGGTGCAGGACAGGGAAACCAGCACCTGAAGATCCACCGTTTCCTGAATGGCCTGGATGGCGTTTCGGCTCTCTTCGTCCAAAGCCTGTCCCGGCCCGGCGGCGTTGTAGAGCCCCAGGATGAAGGAGGTGAACTCATGCCCCCCCGGTACGCCGTGGAAGGCCAGGCCCGTCCAGCTGCCGTCAGAGCGGCAGACCCGGACGCAGGGCAGGTGGTCCGCATCGGCGGGGTCGCCCAGTTCCACGGACAGCTTGCTGCTTTGGGCCGCCAATTCCTCCATATACTGCCGCAGCTCAGCGGACAGGGGCGTCTCATCCAGATACAGCCGCAGCACAAGAGAGGAGGCCATCCGGGCGAACACCGTGTGGAGCTGAGAGAGCATATCCCCGGTAAACAGAGTGCTGCCGGCCTCGGCGGGCGCCGCCGCTTCCTCTGCCCGGCTCACCGGCCGCTGGGGATGAAGGCCGGTCTTGGCCTGCATGGCGGAGCACAGCCGCTCCAGTTCGGTGGCGGCCAGGGCGCCTTCTCCTACGGCAGTGACTACTTGGCGCAAGGGCTTGGCGCACACATCGCC
>CALXGC010000138.1 GCA_944387755.1 uncultured Oscillospiraceae bacterium
GGATGGCGAAGGATGTCTATGGAGCGCCGCAGAAATAACGCCATTGGGGAGAAAGGATAAGTTGTATGGACTATGTGACTTTGAATAACGGCGTCAAAATGCCCCAGCTGGGCTTCGGCACCTTCCAAATCAAGGACCCGGCGGAGTGCGAGCGGGCGGTGCGGGACGCCATCGACGTGGGCTACCGCCGCATCGACACCGCTGCCTCCTATGGCAACGAGGAGGCGGTGGGCAACGCCGTCAGGGTGGGCGGCGGCCCCCGGGAGGAGCTGTTCATCACTACCAAGCTGTGGGTGTCCGACACCAGCTACGAGGGAGCCAAGCGGGGGTTTGCCGCCTCCATGGAGCGGCTGGGACTGGACTATCTGGATCTGTACCTGATCCACCAGCCCCTGAACGACTACTACGGGGCCTGGCGGGCCATGACCGAGCTGTACCGGGAGGGCAGGATTCGGGCCATCGGCGTGTGCAGCTTCTACCCTGACCGGCTGGCCGACCTGATCGCCTTCCACTCGGTGGCTCCCGCTGTGAACCAGGTGGAGTGCAACATCTTCTTCCAGCAGGAAAAGGCCCAGGCGTACATGAAGTCCAAGGGCGTGCAGATGCAGAGCTGGGCCCCCTTCGCCGAGGGACACAACGATTTGTTCCACAACCCCACCCTCACGGCCATCGGGGAGAAGTACGGCAGGAGCGTGGCCCAGGTGGTGCTGCGATGGCAGATCCAGAGGGGAATCGCCTGCATCCCCAAGAGCCCCAAAAAGGAGCGGATGGAGCAGAACTTCGATGTGTTCGGCTTCGCCCTCACGGACGAGGATATGGCCGCCATTGCCGCCCTGGACACCAACACCAGCTCCTTCTTCGACCACAGGGACCCCGCCGTGGTGGAGATGCTCTCCGGGCTGAGCCGGAAAGTCTGAAAATCAAAATCAGGAGGACAAGACGATGCGCAATATAAGACGAATGGGGGCCGTTCTGATGGCCCTGGCTTTGGTACTCAGCATGAACCTGACCGCCTTTGCCGCTGTGGAGGACACCGGCTTTGCCGATGTGGACGCGGATGATTGGTACGCAGAGGCCGTGGAATACGTCCGGGACCACGGCATCATGAACGGCACTACAGCCACCACGTTCAATCCCGACGGCACCACCAGCCGGGGGCAGATCGCCGTGATCCTCTACCGGGCCTCCGGCTCCCCGGAGGTCTCCGGCGGCACGGCCTTCACGGATGTGGCGGATACCGCCTACTACGCGGACGCCGTCCGTTGGGCCAGCGCCCACGGCGTCGTCACCGGCTACGGCGACGGCACCTTCCGGCCCAACAACCCCATCACCCGCCAGCAGTTGGCGGCCATTCTCTGGCGGTACGCCGGCAGCCCCGCGCCGGAGGGAGGTGCGGACTACGCCGACGAGGACACCATCTCCGCCTACGCCAGCACGGCGGTGGACTGGGCCCGGGACACCGGCATCATCTCCGGCCGGGACGGCAACCGCTTCGACCCCAATGGCCGGGCCGCCCGGGCCCAGGCGGCGGTGATCCTGCATCGCTACGACACCTGGGAGCCGCCCATCCCGGAGATCCCTGACCCGGAGCCCGCCCCGGAGGAGGGCAGCGTCCTGGTGGCCTACTTCTCCGCCACCGGCAACACCGAGCGTGTGGCAAACGCCATTGCGGCGGCCACCGGCGGCGATCTGTTCGAGCTGACCCCCGTGGAGCCCTACACCGACGCCGACCTGAACTGGACGGACGAGGACAGCCGGGTGGTCTATGAGTATGAGAACCCCGATGAGCGGGACACGGAGCTGGTCGCCTACACCCCGGACAACTGGGCCGACTACGACGTGGTCTTTGTGGGCTATCCCATCTGGTGGTACGACGCGGCCTGGCCGGTGGAGGGCTTTGTGACGGAAAACGACTTTACCGGCAAGACGGTGATCCCCTTCTGCACCTCCTCCAGCTCCGGCATCGGGGAGAGCGGGACACGCCTGGCGGGGCTGGCCGGCACCGGAAACTGGCTGGACGGCCAGCGGTTCAGCGGCGGGGCCTCCCAGGAAAGTATAGCCGCCTGGGTGGAGAGCCTGGGGCTCCAGTAAAACAAGAAAGGGAAGTGTAATCGATGGAAAGCTTTGTCTATGAATATCCCACCAAGGTCTACTTTGGGAAGGGGGCCGCGGGGCAGCACCTGCCCGGCATTCTGGCCGGCTATGGCCCCAACATCCTGCTGGCCTACGGCGGCGGGTCTATCCAGAAAAACGGCGTCTATGAGGAATTGACCGGTATCCTGAAGGCCGCCGGCAAGACGGTCACCGAGTTTTCCGGCATTATGTCCAACCCCACCTATGCCAAGGTGCAGGAGGGGGCCAAGCTGGCCCGGGAGCACCAGGTCGATCTGGTGCTGGCGGTGGGCGGCGGCAGCGTGGTGGACTGCTGCAAGATCGTCTGCGCCCAGGCCGTCACGGACGAGGATCTGTGGGAGCTGGAGATGGTCCAGCACAAGGCCCCCGCCGCCGCGCCCATCCCCCTGGGGGCGGTGGTCACCGCCTCCGGCACCGGGGCGGAGATGAACGGCGGCGCCGTCATCACCAACGAGGACGCCAAGATCAAGGGCGGGATGTTTGCCGCCGCGCCCCGGTTCGCCATTCTGGACGCGGACTACACCCTGAGCCTGCCCCGGATGCAGGTGCTCTCCGGCGCCTTCGACACCCTGAGCCACGCCATGGAGACCTACTTCGGCCGCTCC
>CALXGC010000139.1 GCA_944387755.1 uncultured Oscillospiraceae bacterium
AACGACATGCGCTTCTACACCGAGCGGTGCGAGGCCATGCGCAACTTCGCCAACAAGATCTGGAACGCCAGCCGCTTCCTGATGATGAATCTCACCATCGACCGCTGCGAGCTGCCCGAGAAGCTGGAGCTGGAGGACCAGTGGATTCTCTCTAAGCTGAACCGGGCCATCCGGGAGATCACCGAGAACATGGACCGGTACGAGCTGGGAGTGGCCGCCCAGAAGATCTATGACTTCATCTGGGACGACTACTGCGACTGGTATATCGAGCTCACCAAGACCCGCCTCCAGGGGGAGGACGAGGACAGCAAGGTCCGGGCCCAGCAGGTGCTGTGCTGGGTGCTCACCCAGATGCTCAAGCTCCTCCACCCCTTCATGCCCTTCCTCACCGAGGAGATCTGGCAGGCCCTGCCCCACGAGGGGGACTTCCTCATGACCTCCAGCTGGCCCGTGGCCGACGAGAAGCTGGACTTCCCGGAGTCGGAGAAGGCCATGGAGCTGATCATGGACCTGATTCGGGCGGTCCGCACCCGCCGCAGCGAGATGAACGTGCCCCCCTCCAAGAAGGCCCACCTCACCGTGGCCGCCGCGCCGGAGAACGAGAAGTTCTTCCGGCTGGGTATTCCCTTCCTGAAGAAGCTGGCCTACGCCAGCGACGTGACCTTTGTGGCCCCCGGCGCCGCGCCGGAGGCGGGCTCCGTCACCGTGGTCACCCACGCCGCCCAGGCCTCCATGCCCATGGCTGAGCTGGTGGACCTGGAGAAGGAGAAGGCCCGCATGGAGAAGGAGCTGAAGAAGAACAGTGCCGAGCTGGAGAAGCTGGACAAGAAGCTCCAGAATCCCGGCTTCCTGAACAAGGCCCCCGAGCACGTGGTCAAGGCCGAGCAGGAGCGCTCCGCCCAGCTGCGGGAGCTGGTGGCCAAGCTGGAGGACCAGCTGAAGAATATGTAAACCCAATCCCGATTTTGCTATCCTGAACCACGACCGTCCCGGTCTCTGCGTCCTGCGGAGCCGGGGCGGTTTTTTTGAATGCAGAATGCAGAATGGGGCGGGACGGGGCGATAACATGGGGTCTCCCCCAGCCGCCTTTCAAAGCCTCCCCCCTTGCGGGGGAGGCGCCCCGAAGGGGCGGAGGGGGGAACCTGTGTAGGGGCCGGCCTCTGTGCCGGCCATTTTTCAAGCTTTCCCCCAGGGAAAGGCTTGTCCTGCCCATTCTGCATTTTTTCCCGGCTCCCTCTTGACAACTGTGTATCTTCCATATATACTGTGCATATAGTATATATACACTATACCAAGAAAGGCAGGCCGCCCCGGCGGCGCCGGACCCGTGCGCAGGGCCGGCAGCTCTCCGGGCGGTTTACATGGTGCGCCATATGGACATTATTTTAAGCAATTCCAGCGGAAAACCCATTTACGAACAGATCACCGACCAGGTCAAGGCACAGATCCTGGACGGCACCCTGGCGGCGGGGGACGCCCTGCCGTCCATGCGGGTGCTGGCCCGGGAGCTGCGGATCTCGGTGATCACCACCAAGCGGGCTTACGAGGAGCTGGAGCGGGAGGGGTTTCTGGAGACCGTACCCGGCAAAGGCTGCTTCGTGGCCCCTCAGAACCGGGAGCTGCTGCGGGAGGCCCAGCTGCGCCGGGTGGAGGACATTCTCGCCCAGGCGGTGGAGGAGGCCCAAAAGGGCGGCTTCTCCCTGGAGGAACTGCGGGAGCTTCTGGATCTACTCTATAAGGGTGACGAACTATGAAAAATTGTTTGGAAGTAAAGGACCTGTGCAAGTCCTATCCGGACTTTGCCCTGGACCATGTGAATCTGACCATACCCGGGGGGACCATCATGGGCCTCATCGGGGAGAACGGGGCGGGCAAGACCACCCTCATCAAGTGTATTCTGAACCTGACCCGCCGGAAGAGCGGGGAGATCACCGTCCTGGGATACGACAGCGAGCGGGAGGAGCGCCAGGCCAAGCTGGAGGTGGGCGTGGTGCTGGACGAGTGCTTCTTCCACGACTCCCTGCGGCCCAAGGATTTGAAGCGTATTCTGGGCCCCGTGTTCCCCACCTGGGACGACGGGCTGTTTGAGGACTATCTGGAGAAGTTTCGCCTGCCCCCCAATAAGCGCGTCAAGGAGTTCTCCCGGGGTATGAAGATGAAGCTGTCCCTGGCCGCCGCTCTGGCCCACCGGCCCAAGCTGCTGATTCTGGACGAGGCCACCGCCGGGCTGGACCCGGTGGTGCGGGACGAGATTCTGGACGAGTTTCTGCGCTTTATCTCCGACGAGGACCACGCCGTTTTGATCTCCAGCCACATCACCAGCGACCTGGAGAAGGCGGCGGACTACATCACCTATATCCATCAGGGGAAAATCGTCCTGTCCGAGGCCAAGGACGATATTCTGGACCGCTACGGCCGGGTAGGCTGCACCGCCGCCGACCTGGCGGCCGTGGACCCGGCGGACCTGCTGGCGGTGCGGAAGGGCTCCTTCGGCTGTGAGGCCCTGGTGGCCGACCGGGGAGAATTTCACCGGACATACCCCAAGCTGATGGTGGAGCCCATCAAGCTGGAGGACATCATGCTGTTTCTGGGAAGGGGGGAGGAGGCATGACCGGCCTGCTCTGGAAAGACGTTCTCATCATGGGGAAGAACCTCCGGTTCTACGCCCTCTTTTTGTTGGCTTATTTCGGCCTGGCCCTGCTGGGGGTCTTTGACGTGACCTTCGTGATCACATTTTCTACCGTCATCATTATGATGCTGCCCATCTCCTGCTTCTCCATGGACGAGGCGGCCAAGTGGGACCGGTTTGCCCGGTCCTTCCCCCTGGAGCCCCGGACCATCGTGGGGGCCCGATACCTGTTCACCCTGCTGGTCCTGCTGGCCCTGCTCGCCTTCAGCAGTGTGTGCGCCGTGTTGATTGATCTGCTGCACATCGGGGACGGCACCCTGGCGGAGTACCTGGGGGCCATGCTGGGTTCCCTGGGAGTGGGCCTGCTGATTGTAGACATTTTGCTCCCCCTGTGCTACAAGCTGGGGCCAGAGCGGGCCCGGCCCTATCTGCTCGCCGTGCTGTTCATTCCCTTCATCGCCGTTTTCCTGCTGCTGCGGTTTGGGAAGGACCTGGGCCTGAGCCTGGCGTTTCTCGATCAGATGCCGGAGTTAAATGCCCTGGGGCTGATCGGGCTGTTCCCCCTGGCGGGGCTGCTTGGGCTGGCCGTCTCCTTCCTGATCTCCTGCCGCATTTTGGACCGGAAGGAGTTTTGACTGTGAGAGGACGGCTTCTCCTGTGGGCTGGGCGGGGAGCGGCGGCGTGCTCCGCCCTGCTCCCCTTCACCGGGGCCATCCGGCCCGCCGGTCCGGCGGCCTGGGCCCTGCTGGTGCTGGCGGCGGTTTTTTGGGCGGCCGGAAGCCCGTCCCGGTGAACATTTCTCCTCTGGCGCTTGCGCCTCTCCCTCTGGTTGTGCTATAATTTCAATAGAAAATCAGAGAGGGGGTCCCATCTATGACCGCGCAATATGCTATTCACGAGCTGAAACAGGTCCGTCAATACTGCTCCGCCCGGGCCATTCCCGCCATCGACTACGCCATCCAGGTGCTCCAGGGGCTGGCCGAGCGGGAGCGGCAGGTGGAGGAGAGCAAGGCCAACGGCCCCCAGGGCCCCGCGCCTCAGGAGAGCTTCCCGGATTGAACGGGACGGACAGAGTTTGGGGACGGTTTCTTTGCCCAAGGGGGGCGGAGAAGCCGTCCCTATAAGCGCCAAACAACCAACAACAGGAGGAATCAGCTATGGCAATGACCCGAGAGCAGGCCTGGGACCTGCTGACGAAATACAATCAGGAGCCCTTTCACCTCCGCCACGCCATCACGGTGGAGCATGTGATGGGGTGGTTCGCGGACAAGCTGGGCTATGGGGAGGAGAAGGCGTTCTGGTCCCTGGTGGGCCTGCTCCACGACCTGGACTACGAGCGCTGGCCGGAGGAGCACTGCGTCAAGTCCCAGGAGCTTATGCGTGAGGCCGGGGTGGACGAGGCCCTCATCCGCTCCACCGCCAGCCACGGCTGGGGCCACCGGGTGGATATTCAGCCGGAGCATGAGATGGAGAAGGTGCTCTACGCCACCGACGAGCTCACCGGCCTCATCGGGGCGGCGGCCCTCATGCGCCCCTCCAAGAGCGTGTCCGATATGGAGCTCAAGTCCCTGAAAAAGAAGTTCAAGGACAAGAAGTTTGCCGCCGGCTGTTCCCGGGACATCATCGCCAAGGGGGCCGAGCTGCTGGGCTGGGACCTGGACAAGCTGCTGGAGCTGACCCTGTCCGCTATGCGGGACGAGGAGGGGGCCATTGAGGCGGCGGTGGAGGCCGCCGGAGCCCAGTGAAGCGGTCCGGGAATTTGGCCGGAACGCCGGGAAAGAGTGTTAAGATGAGATAAATTTTTGTGTCGGCATCCTTGACAATCGGCCGAAAATTGTGTTACGATGGGCGGGCTAAGGGGAGTAGTCGGCACAGTATCTGCTGTGTGGCAGGGCCAACATTCCTGAAGGAGTTTCCTTCGTGGTTTTGCCTGAAATGACCAGACCTGTGTTCTGATGGGGGAACGCAGGTCTTTTTTGTCATGCCTGCGGAGATGATGCAGGCGGCTTCCCAAAAAGTTGCAAAAGAGAAAGAGTAAAGGGAGGAAATTACATGGATTTTTCGTTTCTGATTAGCGGCATCCTCTCCATTACGTGGCAGCAGGCTGTCATGTACGTGGTGGGTGCGGTGCTGATCTACCTGGCCATCGAGAAGGGGTTCGAGCCCTCTCTGCTGATGCCCATGGGCTTCGGCGCCATCCTGGTCAACCTGCCCCTGTCCGGCGTTATCGACCAGGTCAGTGCGGGCGTGGGCGAGACCCACGGCATCATCGACTGGCTGTTTGACGTGGGCATCGAGGCCAGCGAGGCCATGCCCATCCTGCTGTTCATCGGCATCGGCGCCATGATCGACTTCGGCCCCCTGCTGGCCAACCCCAAGCTGTTCCTGTGCGGCGCCGCCGCCCAGGCCGGCATTTTCCTGACCATCATCATCGCCTCCGCCATGGGCTTTGAGCTCAAGGACGCCGCCTCCATCGGCATCATCGGCGCGGCGGACGGCCCCACCTCCATCCTGGTGTCTCAGACCCTGGGCTCCACGTATGTGGGCGCCATCGCGGTGGCCGCCTACTCCTATATGGCTCTGGTGCCCATCATTCAGCCCTTCGCCATCAAGCTTGTTACCACCAAGAAGGAGCGCGCCATGCGGATGCCCTACCGTCCCCAGGGCGTCACCCGTCAGATGCGCCTGCTGTTCCCCATCATCGTCTCCATCATCGCCGGCCTGGTGGCCCCCTCCTCCGTGGCTCTGGTGGGCTTCCTCATGTTCGGCAACCTGATCCGTGAGTGCGGCGTGCTGGAGTCCCTGTCCCGCACCGCCCAGAACGACCTGGCGAACCTCATCACCCTGCTGCTGGGCATCACCATCGCCGCCTCCATGAAGGCGGAGCAGTTCGTGCAGCCCCAGACCATCATGATTATGTGCCTGGGCCTGGTGGCCTTCGTGCTGGACTCCATGGTGGGCGTCCTCTTCGTGAAGGTTCTGAACATCTTTACTCCCCACAACAAGATTAACCCCATGGTGGGCGCGGCCGGCATCTCCGCCTTCCCCATGTCCTCCCGTGTCATTGAGAAGATGGGCCAGGAGGCCGATCCTCAGAACCACCTGCTGATGCACGCGGTGGCCGCCAACGTGTCCGGTCAGATCGCCTCTGTGGTGGCTGGCGGCGTGGTGCTCCAGTACTTCGCCTGAGCAGCCTGAGAAAAAGGAGGATATTTAGGATATGAACGTTGAAAATATCGTCATCGCCGCGGAAATGATGCTCCAGGGTATGGTGGGCATCTTCGTGGTGCTGGGCCTTATCGCCCTCATTGTCTGGGGCATGGGCAAGATGGGCAGCAAGAAGAAGTAAATTACCAGAAAGTGTTTTAAAACCGGAGCCGGGGGCCGATGGGTCCCGGCTCCGGTTTTTCTTCGCTTGTTGCGGAGGGGCATTTGTGGTATACTAAGTCCCAAATCATAAAACAGACGAAAGGAAGCGCCGCTTATGGACCACTCCGCTGAAAACTCTATTCTCTGCCGGGTAAACCGCCCCCATCAATTTGCCTATGAAAACGGAATTCTGATCACCCGCATAGAGCCCGGCCGGGCGGAGGGGATACTGAAGGTGAACGAGAACAGCTTCAACCCCCACGGGCAGGTGCACGGAGGGGCGCTGACGGCGCTGGCGGACACGGTGGGCGGGTGCTGCGCCTGCGCCCGCGGGCGCAGCTGCGTGACGGCCAACAGCTCCATGGAGTTCCTGCGCCCGGCGGGAGGACCGGAAATTTTCTGCGCCGCCACCCCGAAGAAAGAGGGGCGCGCCCTGTCCGTCATCCAGGTGGAGCTCACCGACGCGGCGGGGAAGCTGGTGGCCACAGGGACGTTTACCTTTTTTATGATGGACAGGCCGTGAAAGATTTGCTTGCACATCTGTCAAAACTGTGCTAAAATACGACGTAATCAATGCGATAGGATAGAGGCGCGGCGCTCATGCGTACCGGGGGACAAGGCCAGGCAGCCGTCCCGCGGGAGAGGGTGCGCCGCCGAAGGAGCGTCTGGTCTGCCTGGACGGCGCCCCTGGGCCGCAGGAGAACATGCTGCGGACTGTCACAGGATTTGTGGAGCGCTATCCAGAGGCCTTTTCCGGACCGCCGGTTGTCCGGGAGGGCGTTTGGTGCTGCCATGGGCGCGTCCGCGTTCATGGCATTTTTGTTTGCGCAGAGCCGGACGGTGCGGATCCGGAAAAATTTTAAGGGATATAAAAATGGAGGGAAAAACATGAGAAAAACAAGAACCTGGCTGCTGCTGGCCGTTATGATTTTGACGGTGACGGCGCTGGCCACGAGCGTCTTTGCGGCGGGGGAGGAGGCCGGGTACGTCAGCCCCTTCTATGCCACGCCTCTGGCGCTGCTGCCGCCGGTGGTGGCCATCGGGCTGGCGCTGATTACCAAAGAGGTGTACTCCTCTCTGTTTATTGGAATTCTGGTGGGCGGACTGCTCTACTCCGGGTTCCAGTTTGAGGGGACCGTGCTGCACGTGTTTGAGGACGGCATTGTCTCGGTGCTGTCCGACTCTTACAACGTGGGCATTATCATCTTCCTGGTGATTCTGGGCGCCATGGTGTGCCTGATGAATAAGGCGGGGGGCTCCGCTGCCTTCGGCCGCTGGGCAGCGCAGAACATCAAGAGCCGGGTGGGGGCGCAGCTCGCCGCCGTGGTTCTGGGCGTGCTGATCTTTATTGACGACTACTTCAACTGCCTCACTGTGGGCTCGGTGATGCGCCCCATTACCGACAAGCACAATGTGTCCAGAGTGAAGCTGGCCTACATCATTGACGCCACCGCCGCCCCGGTGTGCATCATCGCCCCCATCAGCTCCTGGGCGGCTGCGGTCTCCAGCTATGTGCCCGACGGACAGGGGCTGCGGGTGTTCATTCAGGCCATTCCCTATAACTTCTACGCCCTGTTTACCATTGTGATGATGATTGCCATGGTGCTGATGAAGGTGGAGTTCGGCCCCATGCTCAAATTTGAGCGCAACGCCGTTCAGACCGGGGACCTGTTCTCCGGCTCCAACCCCTACGCCGGCCTGCTGGAGGACGACCCGGACGACACCAAGGGCAAGGTCATTGATCTGGTGCTGCCCATTGTGGTGCTGATTGTGGCCTGCGTCATTGGAATGCTCTACTCCGGCTCCTTCTTTGACGGCTCCAGTGAGAACTATCTGAATATCCCCGCCGCCTTCTCCAACTCGGACGCCTCCATCGGCCTGATGCTGGGCTCCTCCTTCGGCCTGCTGTTTGCCCTGGTGTTCTACTGGGGCCGGAAGGCCATGACCTTCCGGCAGATGATGGAGTGCATTCCGGAGGGCTTCAAGGCCATGGTGCCCGCCATCCTGATTCTGACGTTTGCCTGGTCCCTGAAGGCCATGACCGACTCCCTGGGCGCCACGCCCTTCGTGGAGTACTTTGTGGACACCTATGCCCGGAACGTGCAGTTCTTCCTGCCCGCCATTGTGTTCGCCATCGGCTGCCTGCTGGCCTTTGCCACCGGCACCTCCTGGGGTACCTTCGGCATTCTGATTCCCATCACCATGGCCATCTTCCCCCTGGACAACCCCCTGGGCATCATCTGCATCTCCGCCAGCATGGCCGGCGCGGTGTGCGGCGACCACTGCTCCCCCATCTCGGACACGACGATTATGGCCTCCGCGGGGGCCCAGTGCGACCATGTGAATCATGTGTCCACCCAGCTGCCCTACGCCATCATGTGCGCGGTGATCTCGTTTATCTCCTATGTGGCGGCCGGCCTGCTGGTCCACTTCGGCGCGCCGGGCATTCTTGCGCTGCCCTTCGGCCTGATTGTGCTGCTGGTCACGCTTGCCGTTCTGAGGCGGATGGGAGACGACGTGACGAAATAAAAAATGCGCCGGGCAGTCAGCCGCCCGGCGCATTTCTGTTTCAGCTTTTTCCGTAATACAGTAAAAAACAGATAAAAAGATGAAATATTGTATTGTTTTACGGAGCCGGGTGCTGTAAACTAAAGAAGAGCACCGAACAGAAAGGAGGCGCGCTATGGGCAAGTACGACGAGAACGAGGACCTGCGCCAGGAGCTGCTGTCCAATGTGTATGCCGGGGCGTTTTCCGGTCTGGGGGCCATGCTGCTGGACGAGGACCGCATCCGCAAGGCGGATTCGGAGGAGCTGAAGCAGATCGCCAGACAGTACGGCTACCGCTGAGCAGCCGCGAATCCACGGGAGAAAGGCCGCCGGAGAGCTCTCCGGCGGCCTCTCCCCGCAAAGGGGAAGAATTATGACCTATATTCTCAGAGAGGACGGAATTGAGCGCCTCTCTTTTTCCACGCGGACCTATAACTGCCTGCGGCGGGCGGGCGTTGAGACGGTGGGCCAGCTTCTGGACTTCCCGCCGGAGCGCTGGCCGGAGGTCCACAGCCTGGGCCAGAAGAGCCGGCAGGAGATTGTCCAGCGGGTGGACCAGCTCCGGAGCGGCGGAGGCCCCTATGTCCTCACAGACGTCCGGCCGGAGGCGGGACAGCCCCGGCGTCCGGAGCCGGAGCGCTTTAGCCTGCCGGTTGAGCGCCTGGGCCTGTCTCCCAGGGCGGTCAACTGCCTGAAGGGGGCGGAGATCCACACCCTGCGGGAACTGATGGGGGAGACGGAGCGGTCCCTGAAGCAGATTCCCCGCATGGGGACGAAGACCCTCCAGGAGGTGCTGGACAAGCTGGAGGAGCTGGCCTGGGAGTGGAGGACGGACGCCCAGAGCTCCGGAGACGCCAGAGCGGAGCGGCTGGGCCGGCTGGCAGAGGAATTTGCCCAGTTTCTCCCCATATCCAGGGGGGAGCTGCTGCGGATGGCCGCGGCCTGTCAGGAGGCGTGCCCGGAGGGGAACGCCTGCGCGGTGGCGGAGCAGCTCTACCGGCAGGACGCTGTCCGGACGGCGGCCCGGAAGGCGCTGACGGAGCTGCTGGAGAAGCGGCAGGAGGGCATGAGCCGCGCCGCCCTGCTGGCGGCGCTCCCCGGAAGGCCCGGCCCGGAGGTGCTGGACGGCCTGCTGGAGGAGCTGCTCCGCCGGGAGGCGGTCTCCTGCCAGGGAGAACTGGTCACGCGCCGGTATCCCACCGCCCTGGAGTTTGTCCAGACGCTCTCCAACCAGCGGGAGCGGGACATGCTTCTGGCGCGCCTGGAGGGCGAGACCCTGGAGAGCGTGGGGCAGCGCTACCATGTGACGCGGGAGCGGGTGCGTCAGATTACGGCGCGGGCCCTGGAGCACCGGCCCCGCCTGCGGGAGGACCGGTACCGGGATATGTTCGACCGCTATGAGTTTACCAGGGAGGATTTTTTCCTGTCCTTTGACGAGCCGCCGGAGACCTATGAGTATCTGGAGATGCTCCGGCCCCGGCGGGAGCGGCGGCCTCTGGCGGAGCTGCTGGAGGATGAGTCTGTCTCCGTGGCGGACCGGCGCAGGGTGGAGCGGGCGGTCTATAAGCGCTTTGTCACCCTGGACGGGGCGCGGGTGGAGAGAAGCCGCCCGGCTCTGGCCCGGTATGTGGTGCAGACCCGCTGCCAGGAGATGACCACCATGGACGAATTTATGCAGCGCTACCGGGAACTGCTGGAGTCCATCGGCCTGGAGGGGGAGGCCTCCCTGACCATTGACGCCCGTACCTATGAGAACAAGCTGAGCGCCTGCGGCTATGTGCTGTGGAGCCAGTGGCACCGCTTCCGCTACTACCCCATCCGGCAGCGGGAGTACGGCCCCCTGCTGGAGGAGCTGGAGCTGGAGCAGTATGAGGACCTGGAGATCTCCGCCCGGAAGCTGTTTCGGGACTCCCCGGCGCTGATGGAGGAGTACGACGTCCGGGACGAGTATGAGCTGCACAACCTGCTGAAAAAAATCTGGCCGGAGTCCGGGCGGAGCGGCCGGGTTCAGTTCAAAAAAATGCCGACCATCGAGATTGGAACGCCGGACCGGGACCAGCAGGTGAAGGACCTGCTGCTGGAGTACGCCCCCATCTCCAACACGGAGCTGGCCCAGCGGTATGAGGAGCGCTATGGGGCCCGCAGCGCCACCGTACTGGCCAACTACTTCTCCTGCATCGACCGGTATCTGTACAACGGCGTGTACCGCATCGACCGGCCCCACCTGGCTCCGGAGCAGCGGGAGCGGCTGCTCCAGGTGCTGGACGGAGATTTTTACCGCTTCGCGGAGCTGCGCCGCATCTATCAGCGGGAGTTTCCCGGCGAGAAGCTGGAGCAGCTGAACGCCTACACTCTGAAGGACCTGGGGTTTCACGTCTACGGGGACTATGTGGTCGGCGGCCGCTTCTCCGGGGCGGCGGACTACTTCCGCTCTGTGCTGCTGGGGGATGGAATCTCCGACCTGCGGGAGATGGGGAAGCGGCTGGCCGGCCTCCCCAGCTACGCCGCGCTGCTGATGAAGATGAAGGGGGCGCGGGAGATTGTGGAGTTCTCCCCCAACCAGTACATCTCTCAGGCGCGGCTTCAGGAGGGGGGCGTTGCCCCGGAGGATTTGGAGGGCTTCTGCGCCGCCGTCCGGCGGCAGGTGAAGCCGGGAGAGTACTTTACCGTCGCCTCCCTCCGGCGGGAGGGCTTTACAGACCCCCTGGAGGACACCGGATTTGACGACTGGTTCTATGGCTCTCTGCTGGCGGAGGACCGGGACCGCTTCTCCTGCCGCCGGATGGGGGGGACGCGGGTGTTTTTCTGCGGGAAAAAAGAGGTCTACCTGATCGACTTTTTGCGCTGGGTTGTGGAACCGGAGGGCCACTGGGACCTGTATGACCTGAAGGAATACCTGGAGGAGCACTACGGCGTGGCGCTGCCCACAGAGAAAATTATAGAGAACGTCCGGGAATCCGACCTCTACTACGACTCCATCATGGAGGCGGTCTACCTGGACTACGACACCTATTTTGAGGAGATTTGACCATGAATTTATTGCAGGACGGCGTGGCGCAGCACGCTGTGATTCCCACCAGTCTGACCCGAAAGCTGACCATCGACGGCATCACAGAGGCCTATCCAGTCTATAAAATCCGTCTGGACTGGCTGTACTACAACGACCAGAACGACCGCATCGCCACCTGGATCAGCCAGTACCGCTCCCAGCACGGCGGGCAGGCCCCGGACCCGGAGGACCGGGAGGCCTATAACACCGTCATTGAGCGCTTTATTGTGGAGAGCAACCCGGAGGCCCTGCGGAAGACCCGCGCCAACATCAAGCTGGTGGACCAGCGGGAGCCCGGCGTGGCGCTCAACGACGGCCGGATCATCGACGGCAACCGCCGCTTCACCTGCCTGCGGGAGCTGGCGCCCTCCAGCCCGCGCTTTCAATTCTTCGAGGCGGTGATTCTGGACCGGAGCCTGGAGACCAGCGCCAAGGAGATCAAGCTGCTGGAGCTGTCCATCCAGCACGGCGAGGAGAGCAAGGTGGACTACGACCCCATCGACCGGCTGGTGGGCCTCTATCAGGACATCCTGAAGACCCATCTTCTCACCGTGGAGGAGTACGCCCGGAGCACCAACGAGACGGAGCGGGACGTGAAGAACCGCCTGGAGCTGGCCCAGCTTCTGGCGGAGTTTTTGGAGTTTATCAACGCCCCGGAGCAGTTCTACATCGCCCGGGATCTGCAGATTTACTACCCCCTGGACGAGCTGCAGAAGCTGCTGCGCAAGTGCCGCACCGAGGACGAGCGGGAGGATTTGAAGAACAGCGTGTTCGTCAACATCCTCATGGAGCCCACCGGGGATATGACCCGGTTCGTGCGGGAGTTTAAGAAAATTATGGGCAGCGAGTACCAGGAGGAGTTTCTGGCCGAGCAGAAGGAGATTGCGGAAAAGGTGCTGGACCGCCTGCCCCAGACGGGGGAGATGAGCGCCAAGGTAATCCGGGAGCAGGTCCGCACGGACGAGGAGAGCCGGGAGGCGCTGGACCGCTCCAGGGACAGATACCTGACCCGCACCAAAAAGACGGAGACCCGCAACCGTCCCATCCAGATGGCGGAGAAGGCCACCGACTGTCTGGAGAGCATCGACCAGAATATTCTGAAAAAGCTCAGCGACAGCGAGCTGCGGCGGATGCACCGGCAGCTGGCCCTGCTGGAGCAGCGTCTGGCGGACATCAAGGCCAGCCTGCCCTGAGTTCCGGGAGGGGCGGTTATGGACGGATGGACGCTGGACTATGACGGCAGGCTCCGCCTCCGAATGCCGCCGGAGGCGGGGGAGGCGGTGCGCGCCGGAAGCTTTTATAAGCTCTCCCTCCGGCGCTATATGGATGGATACGCGGACGGAGTGTTCTCCGGCAGGGCGTCTTTGACCTATCTGGACTTCAAGCGGGTGCTGGAGCTGTGCCGCCGGGAGTGCGGCAGGCGGGGCGTCCCATTTACCGCCGCACCGGCTCTGGAGGCGTATATCGCCGGGCGGGAAAACCGCCTGGAGATCCGCGCCCGTCTGGGCCTGGAGATCAAAAACCAGGACCCGAAGCTTCAGGAGCGGTTTCAGGCCTACCGCGGCGCGGTGGACAGGGCCATGGTCCGTCCTCTGCGGGAGCGGCAGATGTGGGACTCCTTCTTCCTGTGCTGGATGCGCCGGGCGGCCAATTTCTCCGTGCCGGGGGCGGGCAAGACCGCCGCGGCGCTGGGCATGTACGCCTATCTGAAGGGGGCGGGCAAGGTAAAGCGGATGATTGTGGTCTGTCCCAAGAGCGCCTTCGGCTCCTGGATAGACGAATTTTCCGCCTCCTTCGGGGAGCGGGAGCCCCTCCGGCTGCTGAATCTCCACGGCCCCCGGTACGGGACCGCCGCCGCCCGCCGGGCGGCGCTGCGGTACGACGGCGGACGGGCCAATTTGATTCTGGTCAACTATGAGCTGGCGGGCAGCCTGCTGGAGGACCTGATTCCCCTGGCGCAGTCCCAGGCGATGCTGATCTTCGACGAGGTGCACAAGGTCAAGCGGGTGAACGGGGAGTACGCCGCCGCCGCCCTGGCGCTGGCCAGAGCGGCGGGATACGTCACCGCCATGACGGGTACGCCCATCCCCAACACCTATCTGGACCTGTACAACCTGCTGCACATCCTGTTCCCCGACGAGTATGAGGAATTTTTCGGCTTCTCCATCCCCGTCCTCCGGGATCCCACCCCCCTGGAGCGGGAGCAGATCAACCGGAAGCTCCAGCCCTTCTTCTGCCGGACCACCAAGGAGCAGCTCGCCGTACCCGCCGCCAATCCGGACGCGCTGCTGGCCTGTCCGGCCAGCGAGCGGGAGAACCGCCTGCTGCGCCTGCTGGAGATGCGGTACCGCCGGAACCGCCTGCCCCTGTTCCTGCGGATTTTGCAGCTGGAGACCGACCCGAAGCTGCTGCTCCAAAAGCTGGACCTGGGGGAGTTCCGGTGGCTGCTGGACGACCAGGCCCCCGCCGGGGAGATCGACTTTGCCGACTACAGCCAGGAGGTCCGGCAGCTCATCCTGGACAGTCCGCCCTCCACAAAATTCCTCCGGTGCGTGGAACAGGTGCTCTCGTTGACCCGCCGGGGGAGGACGGCCGTTGTCTGGTGCGTTTTCCTGGACTCCATCCGCAGTCTGGCCGCCGCCCTGGAGGCGCGGGGCGTCTGCGTCCGCTGCATTTACGGCGCGGTGCCTCTGGAGGAGCGGCAGCAGATTCTCACAGCCTTCCGCTCCGGCCAGGTTCAGGTCCTGATTACCAATCCCCACACCCTGGCGGAGTCTGTCTCCCTGCACAGCGTCTGCCACGACGCGGTCTATTACGAGTACAGCTATAATCTGGTCCACCTCCTCCAGTCCAAGGACCGGATTCACCGCCTGGGCCTTCCGCCGGGGCAGTACACCCAGTATACCTACCTCCAGGTGGAGTATTGGACAGAAAACGGTCCCTGGTCCATGGAGGGCCAGGTATACCGGCGGCTGCGGGAGAAGGAACAGACCATGCGCAGCGCCATCGACCGGCAGGTCCTGGAGGTTCAGCCCACCAGTCAGGAGGACCTGGAGGTCATCTTTGGGGACCTCCGCCCGTAAAAATAAAAACGCCGGAGCCGCCCGCCGTCTGGCGGAGGCTCCGGCGTTTTTTGCGGTTATTTCAGCTTGTTGCCGTCCTCAAAGGCGTTGCCGACCTTCTCGCCGAAGGCGTAGTAGTCGTGGTGGATGGGGTCGTAGGTAATGGGCTGCAATTTTTTCACGTCCACCAGGCCGTCCTCGCCCAGAATGCGCGCGTCGGCGCAGACGTTGACAATCTCGCCCACCAGGCGGCAGGTCTCCGGATCATAGCTGATGAGGCGGCACTCCACCGCCAGGGGGAGCTCGTCGATGAGGGGAGCGTCCACCATTCCGGCGGGGGTTGTGTGGAAGCCGGCCTTCTCCAGCTTGTTGGGGACGGTGTTGCCGGAGGCGACGCCCACATAGTCGCAGGGCACGACCTGGTCCGCCGTGGCGACGCTGACGGTGAAGGCCTTGCGGGCCTGGATGTTTTTGGTGGTCTTGTGTCCCGCGCTGATGCATACGGAGATCTCGTTGGCCTCGCTGATGCCGCCCCAGGCGGCGTTCATGGCGTTGGGGACGCCGTTTTCGTCATAGGCGGCCAGAATCAGCACCGGCTGGGGATAGATCCAGGTTTTTACCCCGAAATTTTTGCGCATAGTTTTTTCCTCCTGCATGATAAACTGGGCGGAAGCGTCCCGCTCTGTCCTCTACTATACACGGGAAGCGGGCGGGAATCAACTGCAAATCCGGGAAAAGCTTCAGAGCAGGCGGACGGAGCGGAGAAAGAAAATCCAGAGGAACAGGGTCCCCATGCTCAAAGCGGAGGTCCAGACGACGTACTGCCGGGCCAGCTCGGCGTCGCCGCCCATCTCCTCCGCCATAACGGCGCTGGCCGCCGCCACCGGGGAGCCGTACAGCCCCACCAGGGCGCTGAGCACGGCGGGCGTCACCTCCAGCACCCCCAGCGCCTGGGCCAGAAAGGCCAGCCCAAAGCCCACCCCAGGGGCCAGGACCAGGCGCTGCACAATGCCCACGGTCAGCTCCCGCTTCAGATGGCTGGCGGCGCTGAAGTTGACCCGCGCGCCCAGCAGCACCAGAATCAGCGGCGGGGCCATATCGGCCAGGTCCTCCACCGCGGCATAGAAGAACGTGCAGTCCCTGGACAGGAGAAACACCGGCTCTCCCTGGGCGTCCAGGGGGATCATGGGCCGGATCACCAGACAGAGCAGCCCCAGGGCCTGTCCCAGAATCATGGGGTTTGTGGCAATGCTCTTCAAAATACCGCCGAAGCTGACCGCCCGGTCCGGGCGGTCGGAGTATACCGTCAGACATACCACCGCCATAATATTGTAGTAGATGATGGCGGGGGCTTGAATGCTGGCGGAGACGGCGCCGCCCGCCGCCCCGCCCAGGGAGAAGGCCAGGGTGGTGCCGATGATGGCAAAGTTGCTCCGGAAGCTGTTTTGAATCATGATGCCCCGCCGGTTCCGCTGGGAGGTGAACAGCCGGGACTCAACCCAGCCCATCCCCGTCAGCACCGCCACGCTGACCAGAACCACGGCCATGGCGTTGAGGTGAATTTCCTCCAGCGACCCCAGGGAGTAGATGTTCCGGAACATCATGGCGAGGATGCCGAAGCGGAAGGTGAAGGCGTTCATCTTCTTCAGCGTGGCGTCGTCGAAAAAGCGCCTGTGCTTCAGCCACGCGCCCAGCAGCATCAGCAGCAGCATGGGCGTGACCGCGTTAAAGGCAAATAAAAACGTGTCCCACATGCAGATCCGCTCCTCTCCCCATTTTTAACGCTTTTATTATACCGCCCGGCGGAGAGGAGCACAACGGTTTTCCGGGTGAAAAAATTTTGCTTAGGGGGTTGACAAGGGCGGAAGAAGAGCGTATGATGAAGATACAGTTAAAAGATTATTTAATTGTTGATTAGAAATACGGGTTTGGAATGAAAGGAGCGTTTTTGATGAAAAAGACCTACAAAATCGACGTGGACTGCGCCAACTGCGCCAACAAGATGGAGGAGGCCGCCCGGAAGACCCAGGGCGTCCAGTCCGCGGCGGTGAATTTCATGACGCTGAAGATGAGCGTGGAATTTGCCGAGGGGTGGGACCCCAGGGCCGTGATGGAGCAGGTCCGGAAGAACTGCAAAAAGGTGGAGTCCGACTGCGAGATTTTCCTCTGAGCAAGGGAGGCGCCCCGATGCGGGCGCTTTTCCATCTGAAAATAACAACAGATTGGAGAGCTTGTGATGAACAAGAAGCAGAAGAAAATGCTGGCCAGAATTCTGATTTCGGCGGGCTTGCTGGCGGTTCTGAGCGCTGTGCCGGCGGAGGGCTGGCCGCGCTTTCTGTGCTATATGGCGGTGTATCTGCTCATCGGCTATGACATCCTGCTGAAGGCGCTGCGCGGAATCCGGAACGGACAGGTGTTTGACGAGTGCTTCCTGATGGCGGTGGCCACAGTGGGCGCCGTCGCTCTGGCCCTGTACGAGGGCAGCGGAGATTACACGGAGGCCATCGCCGTTATGCTCTTCTACCAGGTGGGCGAGTGGTTCCAGTCCTATGCCGTGGGCAAGAGCCGCCGCAACATCAGCGACCTGATGGACATCCGCCCCGATTACGCCAACATCGAGGCGGACGGAAAGCTGGAGCAGGCGGACCCGGACGAGGTGGCGGTGGGGACGGTGATTGTGGTTCAGCCGGGCGAGAAGGTCCCCATCGACGGCACGGTAGTCCAGGGGGAGTCCACGCTGAACACCGCCGCCCTCACCGGCGAGTCCCTGCCCCGCGAGGTCAGAGCCGGCGACGAGATTATCTCCGGCTGCATCAACATGACGGGGGTGCTCCGCGTCCGGACCACCAGGGAGTTCGGAGAATCCACCGTCTCCAAAATTTTGGACCTGGTGGAGAACGCCTCCTCCCGGAAGTCCAGGTCGGAGGACTTTATCTCCCGCTTTGCCAGAGTATATACCCCGGCGGTGTGCTATGCCGCCTTGGCGCTGGCCGTGCTGCCTCCCCTGGTGCGGATGTTCGCCCTGGACCTGGACGCCGGGTGGGAGACCTGGATCTACCGGGCCCTGACCTTCCTGGTGGCGAGCTGTCCCTGCGCCCTGGTGATCTCCATTCCGCTGTCCTTCTTCGCGGGCATCGGCGGGGCCAGCAAGGCCGGCGTGCTGGTGAAGGGCTCCAACTATCTGGAAATTCTGTCCCAGACAAAAATTGTGGTCTTTGACAAGACCGGCACCCTGACCCAGGGGGTGTTCGAGGTCAACGCCATCCACCACAGCGCGATGGAGGAGCACAAGCTGGTGGAGTACGCCGCTCTGGCGGAGAGCGCCTCCAGCCACCCCATCAGCAAGAGCCTGCAGCGGGCCTATGGGAAGGAGATCGACCGCAGCCGGGTGACGGACGTCCAGGAGCTCAGCGGGAACGGCGTCATCGCCACGGTGGACGGCCGGCAGGTGGCCGCCGGAAACGGCAGGCTTATGGAGCACCTGGGCGTGGCCTATATCCCCTGCCGCAGCGCGGGGACGATTATCCACATGGCCGTCGACGGCAGCTACGCCGGGCATATTGTCATCTCCGACATGGTAAAGCCCAGCGCCAAACAGGCCATCCAGGCCCTGAGGGCGGCGGGCGTTCGAAAGACCGTCATGCTCACCGGCGACGCCAGGAAAGCGGCGGAGCAGGCGGCGTCTGCTCTGGGGCTGGACGAGGTCTACAGCGAGCTGCTCCCCGCCGGGAAGGTGGAGAAGGTGGAGGAGCTTTTGAGAGACAAGCCGGAGAAGGCGAAGCTGGCCTTTGTGGGAGACGGCATCAACGACGCGCCGGTGCTCGGCCGGGCGGACATCGGCATCGCCATGGGCGCGATGGGCTCCGACGCCGCCATTGAGGCCGCCGACGTAGTGCTGATGAACGACGACCCCATGCAGATTGCCAAGGCGATTCGGATCAGCCGCAAGTGTCTGGGCATCGTCTATCAGAACATTGTCGTGGCCATCGGCGTAAAGCTGGCCTGCCTGGCCCTGGTAGCCCTGGGCTTCGCCGGCATGTGGCTGGCGGTGTTCGCCGATGTGGGCGTTATGATTCTCGCCGTCCTCAACGCCATCCGGGCCCTGTTTGTCAAAAATCTGTAACGCCAACGCCAAGACGGCGCAGCTTTTTTCAGCTGCGCCGTCTTGGCCGTCATCCCAGAGCCACGTCCAGAATCATCATAAGAAGAAACCCGGCCATAACGCCGAAGGTCCCCCCGCGGCTGGGGCGGAGATTGGCCTCCGGAATCAGCTCCTCCACCACGACGTAGAGCATAGCCCCCGCCGCGAAGGAGAGCAGCCAGGGCATGAGGGGCTGGACGCCGCCGGCGGCCAGGACGGTGAGCAGGGCGGCGGCGGGCTCCACCGCCCCGGAGGCGGCGCCCAGCAGAAAGGCGGTTTTCCGGCGCATCCCCGCCTGCCGGAGCGGGAGGGAGATGGCGGCGCCCTCCGGGAAGTTTTGTATTCCGATGCCCAGGGCCAGAGCCGCCGCCGCCGGAAGAAGGGCGGAGCCGGTCTGGGCCGCCAGAGCAAAGGAGATCCCCACGGCCATTCCCTCCGGGATGTTGTGCAGGGCGATGGCCAGCACCAAAAGGGCGCCGGAGCGGACCCTCCCCCCGCCGGAGCGGAAGAGGGCGGGGGTCAGGCGGGGGAGCAGGGCGTTCACCGCCGTAAAAAAGAGAACGCCGAGGGCGCAGCCGCCTGCGGCCGGAAGCCAGCCGGGACCGCCGGCGGCCTCCGCGGCCTCAATGGCCGGAATCAGAAGAGACCACATGCTGGCGGCAATCATGACCCCGGCGGCAAAGCCCAGAAGCAGCCGGTACAGGTGGGGATTGACCCGGTTTTGAAACAGAAAAACTGCGGCCGCGCCCAGGGCGGTCATGAAAAAGGTGAAGCCGGAGCCGCCCGCGGCCCAGATAAGGGCATGTGCCAAGACAATATTCCTTTCCCGGCGGGGGCCGGCAGGCTCTCCGCCGCTGTGATGGGGATGCGCTGTCTCAGACTATGCGGGGACGGGAGAGGCGGTTCCCGCGCAATGTAAAAAATTTTACAAGAAGCACTAGGCAAACCGGGAGAATTATATTAAAATAGAAAAGAACCTTTTTCAGATACCGCACAAGGAGGGTTTCCATGGAGAATCCAAAGTATAAACGCGTGCTGCTGAAAATCAGCGGCGAGGCCCTGGCCGGCGAGGCCTCCAGAGGACTGGACTTCAACGTCATCGGCAGAGTGTGCGACGTGGTCAAGCGCTGTGTGGAGCTGGGCGTCCAGGTGGGCATTGTAGTGGGCGGCGGCAACTTCTGGCGCGGCCTGAAGGACGGCGGAGACCGGATGGTCCGCGTCCGGGCCGACCACATGGGAATGCTGGCCACCGCCATCAACGCCCTGGCTGTGGCCGACGTGCTGGAGCAGAAGGGCGTGGAGGTCCGGGTGCAGACCGCCATTGAGATGCGCTCTGTGGCGGAGCCCTATATCCGCTCCCGCGCCATCCGCCACCTGGAGAAGGGCCGGGTGGTGATCTTCGGCTGCGGCACCGGCAACCCCTTCTTCTCCACCGACACGGCGGCGGTGCTCCGGGCGGCGGAGATTGACGCGGACGTCATCCTGCTGGCCAAAAATATCGACGGCGTCTATTCCGCCGACCCCAGAAAGGTCCCCGACGCGGTGAAGTACGACTCCATTACCTACTCCGACGTGCTGGCCCAGCGCCTTCAGGTGATGGACTCCACCGCCACGTCCCTGTCCATGGACAATAAGATCCCTGTGCTTCTCTTTGCCCTGAAGGACCCGGAGAACATCCTCCGGGCGGTGATGGGAGAGAAAATCGGAACCATCGTCCAGGGCTGAGCCCGGACATGGGTGTGAACAAAACAGAAAGGAAGATCAGACCATGAGTCCAGAGACAAAAGTCTACGATCAGAAAATGATGAAGACCATCGAGGTCGTCAAGGCCAACTTCGCCGCCGTCCGGGCCGGCCGGGCCAACGCCGGCGTGCTGGACCGCATCACGGTGGAGTACTACGGCACGGCCACCCCCCTCAACCAGGTGGCCGCCATCTCCTCCCCGGACCCCCGCACCCTGATGATTCAGCCCTGGGACGCCTCTCTGCTCAAGGCCATTGAGAAGGCCATCCAGACCTCCGACCTGGGAATCAACCCCCAGAACGACGGCAAGGTCATCCGTCTGGGCTTCCCCCAGCTCACCGAGGAGCGCCGCAAGGACCTGACCAAGCAGGTCCGCAAATACGGCGAGGAGGGCAAGGTGGCCCTGCGGAATATCCGCCGGGACGCCATGGAGGATTTCAAGAAAAAGAAGAAGGCCTCCGAGCTCACAGAGGACGACCTGAAGCAGCTTGAGAAGGAGCTCCAGGACCTCACCGACAAGCGCTGCAAGGACATCGACGAGCTGACCAACAAGAAGGAACAGGAACTGATGGCAGTCTGATAGAGGAGCGAAAGCCGCCGGGGGGATTCCCTCCAGCGGCTTTCCCCCAGCATTCCAAAAGAGTAAGGATGTGGCGCAATGCCCCTGTTTAAAGCCAAGGAGCGGGAAGCTCAGGTGGATTTCGGCCGCCTGCCCCGGCACATTGCCATTATTATGGACGGAAACGGCCGCTGGGCGCGGAAGCGGGGGCTGCCCCGCACGGCGGGACATGCGGCGGGGGCGGAGAATTTCCGCACCATCGCCACCTACTGCAAGGACATCGGCCTGGAGTATCTCACCGTCTACGCCTTCTCCACTGAAAACTGGAAGCGCCCGGCGGAGGAGGTGGGGGCCATTATGGGCCTTTTGAAGAAGTACCTCCTGGAGGCCATCGGCCGCATGGAGCGGGACAGGGTGAAGATGGAGTTTTTTGGGGACCTGTCCCCTCTGACCCCCGAACTGCGGCAGCTGTGTCAGCGCACGCGGGAGATCTCCCGGCACTATGACGGCTGCCAGGTGAACGTCTGCCTGAACTACGGCGGCCGGGACGAGATTTTACAGGCGGCCAGGGCCTATGCCCAGGACTGCCTGGAGGGGAAGAGCGACCCCAACCACCTGACGGCGGGGCAGTTCTCCGGCTATCTGTTCTCCAGGGGCGTGCCCGACCCGGACCTGGTCATCCGCCCCAGCGGAGAGCTGCGCCTGTCCAACTTCCTGCTGTGGCAGTCCGCCTACGCGGAGTTTTACTTTACCGACGTGCTGTGGCCCGACTTTTCCAAGGAGGAGCTGCACCGGGCGATTGCGGCCTATCAGAGCCGCTCCCGCCGGTTTGGAGGGATTTGATTTTGGTCAAACGGATTTTGGTGGCGGTGGTTCTGGCGCCGCTGTTTCTCGTCATACTCCTGTTTCCGAACCCGGCGGGGCTGGCTGTGCTGATGGCGGCCATCTGCGCCCTGGCGTCCTTCGAGCTGCTCCGGGCCACCGGCGTGGCCCACCACAACGGCATGTATGCCGTCACCGCGCTCTCCGCGGCGGCCATCCCGATAGGGGTGTGGCTGGGGCGCGGCCATGAGGCGCTTCAAATCTGCGCCCTGGTGCTGATGATTGTGGTGTTCTGGATTGCCATCTGCCTGTATGACATGGAGCGGGCCGTGCGCTTTGAGGACGTGCTGGTCTGCCTGTTTGGAGGCGCGATGATCCCCTGGGCCCTGTCCGCCCTGGTGGAGCTGCGGAACATGGAGCAGGGGCAGTTTCTGGTGCTTCTGCCTGTGATCTGCGCCTTTTTGACCGACGGCGGGGCCTATTTTGCCGGCGTCTTTTTGGGAAAGCACCGGGGCGTCACCCGCGTCAGCCCCAACAAGTCGGTGGAGGGCTACATCGGCGGCATTCTGTCCGGGGCGGTCTTTCTGCTGCTCTATGGGGCGGCGCTGCGGCAGTTTGCCGGAATCGACGCGTCCCTGCCTGTGATGGCCGTCTACGGCCTGGTGGGCAGCGCCGTCACGGAGCTGGGCGACCTGTCCTTCTCCTTTGTCAAGCGGCAATTCGGCGTCAAGGACTATGGCACGCTGCTCCCCGGCCACGGGGGAATGCTGGACCGGTTCGACTCCATGGTATTTGCCGCGCCGGCTCTGATGCTTCTGGTGGAGCTGTGTCCCCCCTTCTGACCTACTTTCTTTGGAAAAGAAAGTAGGCAAAGACACTTTCTGCGAAACTGCGTTTCGCCCCTGGACCGACCGATATTTTAGATTACAGGAGCAAAACATGAGAGAAATCCTGAAAAAGACACGCGGGATGCTGATCGTAGACATTCTGTTTCTTGCTGCGCTTCTTCTCCCGAGAAGTAGGGAGAATGTAACGGCGATGGTGATGTATGCCTGTTGCCTTGCTGTGCTGACGGCTCTTAGTTTGATCGAGAATGCGAAGAATACCAAGCGTTCGGAAGCGGAACAAGAAGAGAGTACTGGCATGAAAGTCGGGTACTATATTGGAATTCTATTTTGCATTGCTGGAGGCATTTTTGTAATTCTCGGCTAAACTTATCAGAACCAATTTCTTATCCCGTTCTTATGGCAGCTACTGCAGCTGTATGAATGAATGGAATATCCCTCAAAACTTCGTTTCTCGAAGGAAAGGGGACCCATCGCGATTCTCACGCGCATTCGATTTTCTTGTCTCATTGGCGTAAAAATGGACCTGTATCAAGCAAAAGAGAGGTTTGTGCTCTCGTAGTATAAGAAAGGATGGGAGAGGCTATGCTGGGCTCGACAGGGAACCGGGCGGCCAGGATCGGGAAAAAGGGAAAAGTCCTCATTGGAATTGCCGTTCTTGCGGCGGCAGCCGCCGTATTTTTTCAGAGCAGACCCATGTTCAGGGAGGAGAACAACCCCCGTGTGGAATTCATCCAAGCGGAAATCGGACAGGGCGGGGAGAGCTACTCCTGCGACATTCCGGGAGAGGAGATCTCCGATGAGCTAAGCGACGCTCTGGTCTCCCTGTTCCTGGATGCGGAGATGAGAAACAGGCTGCTTCCCCGCCCCCAGAACTACTACATAGAGGATGGCTCCGTTTATCTTTTCATCCGTGTGTCTCTGGAGCAGGCAGAAGATTTGTCCATGATCGTGAATCTCAGCAACCGTCCCGATTTCAGCTCCGCGCAGTTTGGAGACACCCACTACCGCATCGTCGATGAGCAGGCGCTGTATCAGGAGGTCTATGACCTGCTGGACGATGTCCTGCCCGCCTATGCGGTCCCGTGGTAAGCACAGAAGCAAAACGAAGTTTTGCGCCACAGTTCTTTTGCTTCTTTTCTTACAAGAAAAGAAGAGAGAGGAGGGTGCGTATGAGCAGACGCATTTCGATTTTAGGTTCCACAGGGTCCATTGGGCGGCAGTCACTGGAGGTGATTGCCGCCTGCGGCATGACCGTGGGAGCTTTGACGGCCAACGCCAGTGTGGAGCGCATGGAGGAACAGGTCCGGCAGTTCCAGCCGGAGCTGGCAGTCATGATGGACGAGAAGGCCGCCGCCGATTTGAAGGTCCGGCTGGCGGACACCAAGACCCGGGTGGCCTCCGGCATGGAGGGCCTGGTGGAGGCGGCGGAGCTGCCCTCCGCCGACACGGTGATCACCGCGGTGGTGGGCATGATCGGCCTGCGGCCCACCATGGCCGCCATCCGGGAGGGAA
>CALXGC010000140.1 GCA_944387755.1 uncultured Oscillospiraceae bacterium
GCGCCGCCCTGGGAAATCTCCAGGCCGATGTTATACTTCCCGTCGTGCTCCCCCAGCGTCTCCGGGAAGGCGGCGGGGTCCACCGTCACCTGGTAAGGGCCGTAAGAAAACTCCCCCCACTGGTAGGAGATCTCCCCCTCCGAGACGGTAAACCGGGCGGACTCCCCGTCCAGCCTCCCCTCGTAGATTTGAAGCGCCCCCTCCGTGCGGGGGTAGAGCAGGGCGTCCTGATACTCCAGGCCGGGGCGGTTGACCGCAATCACGTTGGCGATGAGAAACCCCAATATCTCCGCCAGCATGACCGCCAGCAGAACGCGCCGGTAGAGATTCATTTCCAACCACTTGGCTTTCAGCTTTTCCATGGGAGCACCGTCCTTTCCGTCCGCCGTGTCCTGGGTTACGCTTCCGCCGTCACGTCTGCCGTGTTTCCCCGCACCAGCTTCATCAGGTCCGCCGGGGACAGCTCCACCTGAAGGCCGATCTTCCCGGCGGAGACGAAGATGGTCTCCTGCTCCAGGGCGGTTTTGTGGAACACGGTGGGGAAGAGCTTCTTCATGCCGATGGGGGAGCAGCCCCCGTGGACATAGCCGGTGAGGGGCAGCAGCTCCTTGCTGTGGAGCATAGCCACCGACTTCTCTCCCACCGCCTTGGCCGCCTTTTTCAGGTCCAGCGTGTCCGCCACCGGGATGTCGAAGACATAGTATCCCCCGGAGGCCCCCTTTGTCACCAGGGTCTTGAACACCTGGGCCGGGTCCAGCCCTAAGCTCCGGGCCACGCTCACCCCGTCCGGAGCCTCGCCCTCCCCGTGGGGATAGGCGTGGGGGACGTAGGCGATTTTCTTCTGCTCCAAAATGCGCATGACGTTGGTCTTCTCTTCTTTTTTGGCCATTTCAATCTCCTTCTCTGTCACAAAATAACAGTCCTCCCGCCATTTGGCCGGGTTGTCCGCAATGTAACCCCAGATGCGCCGGTAATCCGCTTCATTGCGGATGATGTGGTCGTGGTAGGTGGATTGCCATAAATTGAACCCCGCCTGTTGATTGGTAAACCGTTTTAAGGCGGCAATCATGCGAGGAATCAATTGCGTGGGGCGCGACGACCCCGGCGCGCCCGGCGTTGGGCTATCAATGGAAACCAATAAATGGACATGGTTTGGCATAATCACGGCATGATGCAGGGTGATATTTGGATAGGCGAGAGACAGGGTGTTCAAATAATTTTGCAGACAAACGCCCAAGGGTGTGAGACGGGGGAGGCGCGCGCCGGGGTCGTCGCGCGCCACGGAGGAACAGCCGTCCGTTTCGATGATTTGTGAAAGGATGCATTGACGGCCCTCAGTACAGAACGTAAGAAAATAATATCCCACAGAGCCGTAATCCCAATGGGGCAGACGTCCGGGCCGTCCCCGTTTATATTGTTTGGCCATCCCTCATTTTCCCCGCAGTTCGATAATTTGGTCCCGCAGGGTGGCCGCAAGTTCGAATTCCAGCATTTTTGCGGCCTCTTTCATGGCCTTTTCCAGGCGAGCGATTTCGGCGGCCTTTTCCTGTCTGGTCATGGCGCCGGATTTGGCCGCGGGCGTGCCGGAGTTCTCGTCCCCGGCGGAGATCTCCAGCAGCTCCCGCACGGATTTGACCACGGTTTTGGGAACGATGCCGTGGGCCTGATTGAAGGCGTCCTGTTTGGCCCGGCGGCGCTCGGTCTCGTCGATGGCCCGGCGCATAGAGGGGGTGACGGTGTCGGCGTACATGACCACCATGCCGCCGGCGTTGCGGGCGGCCCGGCCGATGGTCTGAATGAGGGAGGTCTCGGACCGGAGGAAGCCCTCCTTGTCGGCGTCCAAAATGGCCACCAGGGAGACCTCGGGCAGGTCCAGCCCCTCCCGCAGCAGGTTGATGCCCACCAGCACGTCGAACTTGCCCAGGCGCAGGTCCCGGATGATCTCCATGCGCTCCATGGTGTCGATGTCGTGGTGCATGTACCGGACCTTGATGCCGGTGTTTTGGAGGTAGGCGGTCAAATCCTCCGCCATTTTTTTGGTGAGGGTGGTGACAAGGACCCGCTCATTCCGCTCCGTGCGGGCGTTGATCTACCCGATGAGGTCGTCGATCTGGCCCTCCACAGGGCGGACCTCGATTTTGGGGTCCAGCAGGCCGGTGGGCCGGATGACCTGCTCCACAATCTGGCCGGAGCGGGTGCGCTCGTACTCGCCGGGGGTGGCGGAGACATAGACCACCTGGTTGATGCGCTCTTCAAACTCCTCGAATTTCAGGGGGCGGTTGTCATAGGCGCAGGGGAGCCGGAAGCCGTAGTCCACCAGGGTGGTCTTTCTGGCCCGGTCCCCGTTGTACATGGCCCGCACCTGGGGGAGGGTGACGTGGCTCTCGTCGATGAACAGCACAAAATCCTTGGGGAAGTAGTCCAGCAGGGTGTGGGGAGGGGAACCCACGGGCCGGCCCTCGATGACTCTGGAGTAGTTCTCAATGCCGGAGCAGTAGCCCAGCTCCTGCATCATCTCCACGTCGTACATGGTGCGCTGCTTGATGCGCTGGGCCTCAATGAGCTTGCCCTCCCCCTCGAAGAAGGCTGCCCGCTCCTCCAGCTCTTTGTAAATTTCCTGGACGGCGGCGTCCATCTTCTCCTTGGGGGTGACGTAGTGGGTGGCCGGCCAGATGGGGATGTTGTTCAGCCGGCGGATGGGGGAGCCCGTCACCGCGTTGATTTCGGAGATGCGGTCAATCTCATCCCCGAAGAACTCGACGCGCAGGGCCGTGTCCTTCCAGTAGGCGGGCCACACCTCCACCGTGTCCCCCCGGACCCGGAACATGTTGCGCTCGAAGGCGATGTCGTTGCGCTCATAGCGGATGGCCACCAGCTTTTTCAGCAGCTCGTCCCGGTCGATGGTCATGCCAACCCGCAGGGCCACCATCATGGCGGCGAAGTCCGCCGGCTCGCCCAGGCCGTAGATACAGGACACGGAGGACACCACAATCACATCCCGCCGCTCCAGCAGGGAGGCGGTGGCGGACAGGCGCAGGCGGTCGATCTCCTCGTTGACGGCGGAGTCCTTCTCAATAAACGTGTCCGTGTGGGGGATATAGGCCTCCGGCTGGTAGTAGTCGTAGTAGCTGACAAAGTACTCCACCGCGTTGTTGGGAAAAAACTCCCGGAACTCGGCGCACAGCTGGGCGGCCAGGGTCTTGTTGTGGGCCAGCACCAGGGTGGGCCGCTGCACCCGCTCGATGACCTTGGCCATGGTATAGGTCTTGCCGGAGCCGGTGACGCCCAGCAGGGTCTGTTCGTTCAGCCCCAGCTCAATTCCGGCGGCCAGGGCCTCGATGGCCTCCGGCTGGTCGCCCGCGGGCTGGTATTCGGAGACAACTTCAAATTTCGGCATATTCCGCACCTCCTGCCGGTGTTTCCTCTGGTGCATATTGTATCAGAACGTATGTTTTATGACAAGACTGATTTGCTCCTCTTCGCCGGAAAATGGGAAGAGGAGCAAATGTTCTCTTATAGAAATTGCAGCACCCGGCTCTTGGGGCTCTCCCGCATGGAGAGCATATCCCCGTCCGCGAAGACCAGGTGATCGACCAGCTCGATGTTGATGGGGGCCAGGGCGGCCCGGAGCACGTCCGTCACCAGCCAGTCGTCGGTGGAGGGGATGGCCAGATTGTTGACGTGGTTGTGGGCCACATAGATTTTGGCGGCCCGCAGGCCCAGAGCCTCCTCCGCGATGCGGCGGGCGTTGACCTCCGCCATCTGAATGCTGCCCTCCGCCACCTTCCGGACGCCCAGGACCTGGCGCTTGCTGTCCAGACACAGGACGTAGACCATCTCGTTGCGCGCGCCGAAGAAGTAGGGGGCAAGCCAGGGGTAGGCGTCCTCCGGGGTGTTGACCACGGTGTTCCGCTGGGTGCGGGAGCCCATATAGCGCCCCAGCACCGCCGGGAGCATCCGCAGAAACACCGCGGTGTGTTCTCCCACGCCGGGGACCTTCTTCAGCTCCTCCACCGAGGCGTCCAGCACCCCGGACAGGGAGCTGAAGCGCGCAATCAGCTCGTGGGCCAGGCCGTTGACGTCGCCCTGGGGGATGGCGTAAAACAGCAGCAGCTCCAGCACCCGGTGGTCCGGCCAGCCGTCCAGTCCGCCGGCTAGAAATTCCGCCTTGACCCGCTCGCGGTGGCCTGTGTGGCGGTTTTTGGATGTATCCGGCATCGCGTTTCCCCTCTTTTCAGCGGCGGAGGGACGGACTCAGCCCTTTGCGCCGTACTCGGCCAGATAGGCCTCCATCTTGGCCCTCCGGCTGTCGTCGATATAGATCTTTCCGTCAATAGGGTTGTTGTGGAGGAAGGCGATGATCTCCCGCACGGTGACGATGGGGAAGACCTGAATGCCATAGTCCTGCCGCAGCTCGTCCAGGGTGGAGCAGGCGCGGGTGCCCCGCTCCATCCGGTCCACGCTGACAAAGAGGGCCTTGATGTTCACATCGGCCACATGCTTGAACAGCTCGATGGACTCCCGCACGGCGGTGCCGGCCGTCACCACGTCCTCCACGATGGCGATGTCGTCCCCGTCCTGGGGCTTATAGCCCACCATGACGCCGCCCTCGCCGTGGTCCTTGGCCTCCTTACGGTTGAAGCAGTAGTACAGGTCCCGGTCGTAGCTGCGGTGGAGGGCGGCGGCGGCGGACACCACCAGGGGAATGCCCTTGTAGGCGGGGCCAAACAGGCAGGTGAGCCCGCCGGGCATGTGCTCCTGGATGCAGGCGGCGTAGTAGTCCCCCAGCTTGTCCGCCTGCGCGCCCGTCTTATAGTTGCCGGTGTTCACGAAGTAGGGGGTCTTCCGGCCGGATTTGGTGGTGAAGTCCCCGAAGGTCAGCACGCCGGAGCGCACCATAAAGGTAATAAATTCTTCCTGATAGGTCATGTCAGTCAGCCTCGCATTCTGTCTTTGATTCTGGATGGGAGATCATTATAGCACGGCTTCCGGCGGGATACAAGGGACGAAGAGGAAAGGTTCAGCTCTCCGCCGGGTTCAGCGCCTCCTCCGGGAGGTCCTGGTTCAGAAGGGCCTCGTCCGCCCGGAGGGTCTGGTGGCTGCGGGAGTAGTAGGTGTGCCCGGCGGACTGAATCTGCACGCTGTCCACCCCCTCCACCTGGCTGAGGGTGAGCACCAGGCAGTAGTCCGCCAGGGTGAGGGAGACGTCGGCCAGCCCCCCGTACTGCTCGGAGAAATTCAGGGTCAGCAGGCCGTCCTCCAGCTTCCAGCTCTGAAGGGAGAGCCCCTGGGGGAAGGGGGAGACCAGGCCGCTCTCCGTGGGGCCGTCCAGAAGGGCGTCCACCAGCTCCTCCACGCCGGGGCTGGCGCCGCTGTAGGGCTGGCTCTGGATGGCGGGGCCGTGGTGGACGTCCGGGTCGGTGCAGAAATACAGCAGGGCGGAGGATTCGCCGCCGGCGCCGCAGCCGGACAGCAGCGCCAGGAGGACAGCTGCGGACAGAAGCGGAATTTTCACGGCTCTTCACCTCCTTCCGGGGTTTCGCAGGGGAAGCCCACGGTAAATATGCTGCCCTCCGGCTCCCGGCGGCGGGCCGTCACCCAGCCGCCGTGGCGGCGCACGGTGTCCCGCACGATGGACAGGCCCAGGCCGGTGCCCCCCGCGGCGCGGGAGCGGGCCTTGTCCACCCGGTAGAAGCGGTTGAACACCTTGGGCAGCTCCTCCTCCGGGATGCCGATGCCGGTGTCCGCCACCTCCAGCAGCACCTGGTCCCCGTCCCGGCGGGCGGAGACCAGCACCTGTCCGCCGGGGCGGTTATATTTGATGGCGTTCTCCACCAGGTTGAAGCAGATCTGATACAGGTCGTCCTCGGTGCACCGGAGGGTGCAGCCGCTCTTCCAGCTGGTCCTGACGGACACCTGGGCGGCGTCGGCCACCGGCAGGAGCATGGACACCGCCCGCCGGGCCACGGCGGACAGGTCCACCACATGGGTCTCTCCCACCGGGAGGCTGTCCAGACGGGTGAGGGCCAGCAGGTGCTCTGTAATCCGGGTGAGGCGCTCCGCCTCGTCGCCGATGTCGCTGACGAAGTCCTGGACGGTCTCCCGGTCCATCTCCTGGTTCTGGAGGATGGAGTCGGCCAGCAGGCGGATGGAGGCCAGGGGGGTCTTCAGCTCGTGGGAGGCGTCGGAGACGAAGCGGCGGCGGACCTCCTCGGTGGTCTGGAGGCGGTCGGTGAGGTGGTTGACCTCCTCCGCCAGATAGGCCAGCTCGTCCCGGCCCGCCGGCTGGAGCCGGTGGCCGTACTCCCCCTCGCCCACAATCTGGATGGCCCGCAGCAGGGCCCGGATGCGGGAGGTGAGCAGCTTGGAGAAGATTACGCTGATGGACAGGGCGATGACCACCAGTACCAGGGAGATGGTGCGCAGGTTCTTCTGAAGGCTGAGCAGCAGCATACCCTGGGCGTTGTCCCAGTCGCAGATATAGATGGCGCCGATGGTCATGCCCCGGTAGACGATGGGGGAGGCGGCGGTGGAGAGAAACACGCCGTCCTCATAGTGGGAGTAGAACACGTCAAGGCCCTCCAGGGCCAGAATGACCTCCTGAAAGAGGGCGTACTGATAGCGCTCCTCTCCGCCGGCGGGCGCCTCCCCGTCCTCCGGCTGGTTCAGGCTGTCGTACAGGATAAGGCCGGAAGGGTCCGTCACCAAAATGCGCTCCAGTCCCATGCTGTCCAGCATGTTCATCACCCTGGCCACCTGTCCGGCGGAGAGGGACTCCAGCTCCATCAGGGCGGAGGCCATCACCGCCGTCTGGCTGCGCAGGGAGTCCTGCTTGGAGGAGATCAGCAGGTCCTGGGAGGCGACGAGGGGATAGGTGTTCAGCAGCATCAGCACCGCCGCCAGCAGGGCCAGGTAGCTCAGGGCGTACTTGACCTGAAGGCGGGAGAAGAATGGAATTTTGCGCCTCTCTCTGGCTTTCTGGGGCTGCTCCGGCACGGCGTTTTCCTCCTTTCTCCGGAAAAACGGGCGCGGCAGGGTCATGTGGCGGAGGCGGCCTGGCTGCTGAAGTAGTAGCCCACCCCCCACTTGGTGCGGATATACTGGGGGTTGGCGGGGTCCAGCTCCAGCTTCTCCCGCAGGCGGCGGATGTGCACGTCCACCGTGCGGTAGTCCCCGATGTACTCATAGCCCCACACCACGTTGAGGAGGTTTTCCCGGCTGTACACCCTGCCGGGGTTGCGCATCAGCAGCTCCATCAGGTCGAACTCCTTGGCGGTGAGGTCCACCGGCTGGCCGCTCTTCCAGGCGGAGCGCTCGCTGGGGTCCAGGCGAATGTGGCCCACGGACAGGGGAGTCCGCCCCGGCTGGCGCTGGCCCGCCGCCCCGGAGCGGCGCAGCAGGGCCCGGACGCGGGCCTTCAGCTCCAGGATGTTGAAGGGCTTGGTGATGTAGTCGTCCGCCCCGCACTCAAAGCCGATAATTTTGTCCGTGTCCTCGCTGCGGGCGGTGAGCATGATAATGGGCACGTTGGAGAACTCCCGGATGCGCATACAGGCCTGAAGGCCGTCGATCTTCGGCATCATCAGGTCCAGGATAATCAGGTCGAAATTCCCCTCCCTGGCCAGCTCCACCGCCTCCTCGCCGTCGCAGCCGGTCTCCACCAGATAGCCCTCGTTTTTTAAATTAAAGGTAATGCCCTTCAGCAGGACGCGCTCGTCATCTACAACCAGTATTCTTGCCATTTTATAAAACTCCTTGCGGTGATATTTGCCTATTCCCCCACGGACACATAGGGCCGCAGGTTCTCCAGCGTCACAGGCCCGATGCCGGAGACCTCCAGCAGCCCGTCCACCGTCTGGAAGGGGCCGTGCTCCTCCCGGTAGGCCAGGATGGCCTCCGCCTTGGCCGGGCCGATGCCGGGCAGGCGGTCCAGATCCCCGGCCCCGGCGGCGTTCACATTGATGACCTCTCCCGGCAGCAGGCTGTCGGGGCGGCCGTCCTCCCCGGCCGTCTCCAGGGACGGGTCGGGAGCGGGCGGCTCCTCCGGAGCGGTTTCCACCGTGACGGTATAGGGCTCCGCCGCCCTTTGTCCGGACAGGAACCAGCCGGCGGAGAACAGGACAAATCCGGCGGTGAGCAGCAGGACGCCTTTTTCAAACCGGGAAATTCCAGCCATTTTTCTCTCTCCTAACGCTTGCGGCATTGGGGCCGGTTTGCTATAATGTGGTTTACAGAATCTATACCCCGGCGTGCAGCCGGCGGTTCTTTTCTATTATATCATACATACGGAGATTTCCCAATGAAAAAAACACGTTTTCCGGCCCTCCTGCTGGCCGTGACTCTGCTGGCCGCCCTGTTTCTGCCCCTGTCCGCCGCCGCGGTGGAGGACCCCGGTCTCACCTGCCGCAACGCCATCCTGCTGGACGCCGCCTATGACGAGGTGCTCTATGACAAGGGGGCCTATGAGAAGGCCTATCCCGCCAGCATCACCAAGGTCATGACCGCCCTGCTGGTGCTGGAGGCGGTGGACGCCGGGGAGCTGTCCCTGTCCACCCCCGTCACCGCCACGGCGGAGGCCCTGGCCGTGCCGGAGGAGAGCTCGGTGGCCGGCATTCTGGAGGGGGAGACCCTGACGGTGGAACAGCTTCTCTACTGCCTGCTGCTCCCCTCCGGCAACGAGGTGGCCCAGATTCTGGCCATCGCCGTGGACGGCAGTGTGGACGCCTTCGTGGAGCACATGAACCAGCGGGCCAAGGAGCTGGGCTGTCAGGGTACCCACTTCGTCAACCCCCACGGCTTCCACGACCCGGACCACTATACCACCGCCTATGACATCACCCGGTATATGAAGGCGGCCATGGAGTACGACCTGTTTCAGACCATTCTCACCAGCCCCAACTATACCCTCCCCCCCACCAACATGTCCCCGGAGGAGCGGATTGTCCGCAACACCAACGCCCTCACCTCCAACTACTACATCCTGGGCTATCTGTACGGCCCCGGCACCGGGGGCAAGACGGGCACCACCGACGAGGCGGGCCACTGCCTGGTGGAGTCCGCCCAGGACGGGGACATGACCCTGATCTCCGTGGTGCTGGGGGCGGAGGAGGTCAAGCTGGAGGACGGCAGCACCGACTGCCGCCAGTTCCGGGAGACCATCGAGCTGCTGGACTGGGGCTTCCAGAACTTCGAGCGCGTCACCCTCTCCCCGGACGAGACCCTGGTGGCCAAGGTGCAGGTGAACCTGTCCAGCCAGGCGGACGAGGTCAACGTAAAGCCCATCGGCTCCATCACCCGCACCCTGCCCAAGGACGTGGACCCGGAGCAGGTGGAGATGGAGGTCAACCTGTTCAGCGAGAGCGTGGACGCCCCGGTGGAGGCGGGCCAGGTGCTGGGCGTGCTGGTGCTCAGCTATGACGGAACGGAGTACGGCAAGCTGGACCTGGTGGCCGACACCCCGGTGGAGCGCTCCAACTTCCTGTACTATAAAAACCAGGTGGAGCTGTTCTTCCAGAACGCCGGCGTGAAGCTGCTGCTGGCTGTGGTACTGCTCCTGGCGGCGATTGTCCTGCTGCGGGTGCTGGTGCCCCGGAAGCGGCGGCGCTACTACGCCGGCGCGGGCGCCGGACGCCGGGGCCACTACAGCGGGCGGCGGAGACGGTAAAAAAACAGACACACCCACCGGAGCAGCCGGGCCGGGTGTGTCTGTTTGTTATGTCCGGGCGGTTTTCAGCGCCTGGGCAAGCTGGTCGGGACAGGAGGTGGGCTTAAAGCCGCAGCGGATGCCCTCCAGACGCCGGATGGCCTCGTCCACCGGCATTCCCCTCAGCAGGCTGGAGATGCCCTGCAGATTGCCGCTGCACCCGCCCGCCACCTGGACGGACTGGATGATCCCGTCCTCCACCTGGATGGTAAAGGACCGGGAACAGACCCCCTTGGGAGTATACTGAATGGTCATGGTTGTGTCCTCCTTGCCTGGCCGGTCCGGCCGCGTCTTATTATAGGGGAAGCGGGAGAAAAAAACAAGCGGACGGGCCAAATTCCCGGATGGGGAGCGGATTTTCTACTTGTGTCGTTTCATGAAGTTATGGTATAATATTTTTTGATACTGCCGCAGTATATCCGCCGGTTCTGCGGGAAAAGGGAAAGGAGGCGCCGGCCATGCGGTATCAACAGTGGAAGACAGCCCGCCCCTGTCCGGAGGGGCGGGACAGGCTGGAGCGGGCCGGAATTCCCTCCCTGCTGGCCGCGGTGCTGTCCGCCCGGCGCATCACGGAGCCGGACCAGGCCCGGCGGCTGCTCTCCCCGGAGAAGGAGCCCCTGCTGGACCCCATGGAAATGAAGGACATGGACCGGGCGGTGCTGCGCACGGTGCGCGCCCTGAAGCGGGGGGAGAAGATTGCGGTATATGGGGACTACGACGTGGACGGCATCACCGCCACATGCCTGCTCACCGATTTTCTCACCCGGATGGGGGGACATGCCGTCTCCTACATCCCCGACCGGCTGGAGGAGGGCTACGGCCTGAACCGGGAGGCGGTGTCCCTCCTGGCCGGACAGGGGGTGACGCTGATTCTCACGGTGGACTGCGGCATTACCGCCGCGGACGAGGCGGCCTATGCCCGCTCTCTGGGGGTGGACGTGGTGATTACCGACCACCACGAGTGCAAGCAGGCCATCCCGGCTGCGGCGGCGGTGGTGGACCCCCACCGGCCCGACTGTCCCTACCCCTTTAAGGGGCTGGCCGGCGTGGGGGTGGCGCTGAAATTCGCCATGGCGGTGGCGGGCCCCGACCGGGCCGCCCTGGTGTTCCGGGAGTACGCCGACCTGGCGGCGGTGGGCACGGTGGCCGACGTGATGCCCATGACGGGGGAGAACCGGACCATTGTGCAGGCGGGGCTCACCGCCCTGGCCCATCCCCGCCGGGTGGGCTTCGCCCAGCTCATTGAGGAGTCCGGCCTGGGGGAGAAGCCCGTCACCTCGGTGTCCATCGGCTACACCCTGGCCCCCCGGATCAACGCGGCGGGGCGCATGGGCCAGGCCAATCTGGCCGCCGAGCTGCTGCTCACCCACGACCCCGGCCGGGCGGCGGCCCTGGCCCAGCGGCTGTGCGCCCTGAACCGGGAGCGCCAGGCCATCGAGTGCGAGATCTTCCAGG
>CALXGC010000141.1 GCA_944387755.1 uncultured Oscillospiraceae bacterium
CCGCCGGTCTGCTTCTTGTGGCGGCCCTGCTTGGAGACGGTCTTGCGGATCTTCTCCCGGTAGGGCACGCGGGGGGTCTTCAGCTCCACGTCCACGTTGAAGCGGCTCTTCAGCTTGGACACCAGCACGTCCACCTGGATGTCGCCGGCGGCATAGAGCACCATCTGGTGGGTCTCTGCGTTGTTCTCCAGCCGGAAGGAGGGGTCCTCCTCGTTCATGCGGTTGAGGCCCTGGGCCACCTTATCCTCCTGGCCGCGGGTCTTGGGGGCGATGGCCACGGAGTAGTTGGGCTCGGCGAAGGGGATGGGAGAGAGGGCGATGACCTTTCGGGCGTCGCACAGGGTGTCGCCGGTCTTAATCTTCTCCATTTTGCCGATGGCGCCGATGTCGCCGCAGGAGAGCTCCTTGACCTCCTCGGCCTTCTTGCCCCGCATCTGATACAGGCGGCCCAGCTTCTCGCTGCTGCCCGTGCGGGAGTCCACCAGCGTCATGTCGGAGGTGATGGCGCCGGAGAGGACTTTCACGAAAGAGTACTTGCCGTACTGGTCGGCCATGGTCTTAAACACGAAGGCGCAGGGCACGCCGCCGGGAGAGACGGCGAACTCCTCTTTGGCCCCGTCGGGGGAGGTACCCTTGCGCATGTTGCCCTCGGCAGGGTTGGGGAACAGGTCCACAATGTGGTCCATCAGCATCAGAGAGCCCATGGTGTTGATGGCGGAGCCGCACAGCACGGGGAACAAAGACAGCTCCCGCACGCCCTGGCGCAGGCCCTGGATCATCTCCACATAGGTGAAGTCCTCGCCGGAGAAGAATTTGTCCATGAACTCCTCGCTGGTCTCGGCCACGGACTCCTTCAGGGCGTCGTTGAACTGGGCGATCACCTCGTCCTTGCCCTCCGGGATGTCGATCTCCACCCGCTTGCCCTTCTGCATCTCATAGGCGCGCTTGTTCAGCACGTCGATGATGCCGGTGACGCGCTTGCTGTCGTCCCAGATGGGCACCACCAGGGGGGCGATCTTGTTGCCGAAGCGCTCCCGCAGGGCCTCGAAGGTGGCGTTGTAGTCAGAGTTCTCCTCGTCGGTCTTGGAGATATACAGGAACCGGGGCATATCCCGCTCCTCGCAGTATTTCCAGGCCTTCTCCAGGCCCACGCTGATGCCGTCCTTGGCAGAGCAGACAATCACAGCCGCGTCCGCCGCGGTGAGGGCCTCCATCACCTCGCCGTTGAAGTCGAAGCCGCCCGGCGTGTCCAGAATATTGATTTTGCAGCCCTTGTACTCCAGGGGAGCCACGGCGGTGGAGATGGAAATCTGGCGCTTGACCTCCTCCGGGTCAAAGTCGCACACGGTGTTGCCGTCTGCGGCCTTGCCCATGCGGTCGATGGCGCCGGTCATAAAGAGCAGGCTCTCCGTCAGCGCGGTCTTGCCGCTCCCGCTGTGGCCCAGCAGGCAGACGTTGCGGATGTTTTGTACAGAATAGCTCATGGTTGCTTCCACTCCTTAAGTTAAAGACGTCTGTGTCACACAGGAGAGCGAACCCGCGCCCGCCCATGGTACAATCTGTTGGTTATTATATCGTAAATTTCCGGTTCTGGCAACTGTTTTTTCAGGCGCTTCCACAGCTCTCCGCCGGGATTGTTCCGGCAAACCCCTGTCTTTTTTAGAAATATGCCCAATTCCCTCCCTTTGTCTAATTTCACCACCCGTCTGGGGCAAAAAAATTCCCGCCCTGGCGGGGCGGGAGTGTTCTATTCCGTTTTTTCCGGCGCAAGCAGCACCGCGCAGGCTTCGCTCCAGGGCTCCTCCGGGCGCTGGAACTCCGCGCCGGCCTCCTCCAGGGCGGCGCACACCGCCCCCAGCTCCTCCGCCGTGACGGAGCACCAGCGAAGGCCGTCCGCCTCCTGGGTCCACTTCTCCAGAGGGGGCAGCAGCGCCGCCGCTTCCTCCGGCAAGCCGTCCAGCGCAAGGGCGGTTCCGCCGCCCCAGGGGGGCGCAGCGAGGGCCGCGCTGGCTCTGGGCCCTCCGTCCGCCTGGCTCTCCGGGACAGAGGCGGTCTTTTCCTCCGGCGAAAGGCTGCGCAGGGCGGGTTCCCCGGACTGCTCCGGCTCCAGGGCCGCCGCATAGGGCTGAGCCGCCGTGTCCGCCAGCTCCCGGTCCCCGGCATAGCCCCAATAGAGCCCCGCGCAGAGGACCGCGCAGGCGGCCAGACCCGCGGCACTCCTCCACCAGAGCCGCTTCCAGAGGGGGACGGGAGTTTTCTCACGGTTAATCCGCGCCATAACCCCGGCGGCCAGCTCCGGCGGAGCGGGGGTCTCTCCCACCTCCCGGAGGGCGTCCGTCATGGACTCCAGGGCCGCCCAGGCCGCCCGGCACGCCGGGCAGGCGGACAGGTGCTCCTCCATCTCCCGCCTGTCCTCCAGGGACAGGGGGCCGTCCAGGGCCGCGCTCATCCGCTCCAGACACGCTTCACAGGACAACACTGCGCCTCACCTCCCCGCTGCGTCTGTTTCACGTTCCGACTTTTTAGACGGCGGACCGGGGAAAAGGTTCCCCTCCTGCATGAAGAAATTTTTCAGCGCAAGCCGCGCCCTGGCAATGCGGGACTTCACCGTCCCCAAATCCAGCTCCAGCGTCTCGCTGATCTCCTGATAGGACAGGCCGGACAGCTCCCGCATCACCAGCACCTGCCGGTGGTGCTCCGGGAGGGACTGAAGGCCCCGCTCCACCGCCCGGCGCAGCTCCGCGCGCTCCAGGGCCTCCTCCGGCGTGCCCCTGGGGTCCGGCGGCTCCGGGAGGGAGTCCTCCCCGCCGTCCAGAGGGGCGGCGCTCTCGTGCGCCTGCCGCCGCTTCCGTTTTCGGAGGAAGTCAATGCAGGCGTTGCTGGCCAGGCGGTACACCCAGGTGGAGAAGCTGCTGTTCCCCTGGAAGGAGGGCAGACCCCGCCAGGCGTTGAGAAAGGTCTCCTGGGCCAGGTCCAGGGCGTCCTCCCGGTCCCCGGTCATCCGCAGGCAGAGGGTATACACCCGGTCCTGGCTGGCCAGCATCAATTGCTCAAAGGCCGCCGCATCTCCCGCCTTTGCCTGAAGTACCAGTTCCTGTTCCGTCACATTCCGCACCTCCCGCCGGGTTTTGTACAGGGGGCCAAAGGCCGCCTAGCCGCACAGGTCCCGCTTAATGCCCTTTGTCACCCGGTACACGTCCTCCAGGGTGGTAATTCTGACAATCTGTTCCTTGTAGTACCCGGCGTGGGGGACTCCCTTCAGGTACCATGCATAGTGCCGCCGGGCCTCCAGGCAGGCGATTTTCTCCCCCTTGTTGGCGGCGGAGAGCTCAAACTGCCGCACGGCGGCGTCGCACCGCTCCGCGAGAGGGGGCATGGGTGGAATCTCCCGCCCCTCCAGGGCCGCTTTGCACTGGGCGAACAGCCAGGGGTTGCCGAACACTCCCCGGCCAATCATGGCCACGTCCGCCCCGGTGTACTTCAGAATCCTGGGGGCGTCCTCCGGTTTAAACACGTCCCCGTTGGCCATCACCGGAATTTTTACCGCCTTTTTGACCTCCCGAATCCAGTCCCAGTTGGCGGTTCCGGCGTACATCTGGACCTTTGTGCGGCCGTGAACGGCCACCGCCGCCGCGCCAGCCTGCTCCATGGCCTGGGCAAACTCCACGCAGTTGATGGAGCCCCTGTCCCAGCCCAGGCGGAATTTTACGGTGACGGGACAGCCCGCCCCCCGGACCACCGCCTCCAGCACCCGGACGGCCTTGTCCGGGTCCCGCATCAGGCCGGAGCCGTCCCCGGAGTTGGCCACCTTGGGCACCGGGCAGCCCATGTTGACGTCGATGAAGTCGGCCCCGGACACCTCATGGGCGATGGCCGCCGCCTCCTGCATACACGCCGGGTCGCTGCCGAAGATCTGGGCGGCGGCGGGGTGCTCCCCCTCCCCCAGCTGAAGCAGGGGGATGGTCTTTTTGTCCTGGTAGCACAGGGCCTTGGCGCTGACCATCTCCGTGCAGGTGAGCCCCGCCCCCTGCTCCCGGCAGAGGGTGCGGAAGGCCACGTCCGTCACCCCCGCCATAGGGGCCAGGGCCAGGGGCGTCTCGATTGCAATTCCTCCAATGGATACCATAGCAAACGCAAAATCCGGCCGGTCCGGGGGCCGCCGGAACAATCCTTTCTGTATTTTGAACCGGTCTATTGTATCACAAGGGAATCGCCGTTGACAAGAGCGGCGGCAGACATTACAATGATGGATAAATTCTTAAAACAGAGAGGAAGACCGGCCATGATTGATAAAGATACAAAACATTTCCTTGACGATCTGCGGGCGCTGTATGTCTACCGCCCCCTGCTGGATACTCCGGTTTTGCAGTGCGTGCGCGCATATCTGGAAGCAGAATATTCTTCCGGCGCCAATGAGGCGTACAGCAAACTGTTTTATCTTCTCAAGCAGGCGGGTTACGGCGGCCTGGGGAGTTGGCTGTGGGACGCCCTGCGGTTCACCGAGACCCCCTACGGCGCGCTGGCCGGCTCCGGCCGGGAGGACCCGGAGCTGGAGGAGGCCGCCCGCCGGGATGTGGAGACTCTTATCAAAATTGCCGGAATTTCCCGCCATAGTTTCTGGCCCGCCCTGAAGGAAGGCGTCTCCTTCACCTTTGAGGACCTGAAGGATTTTTACCAAAAGAACGGCGACGGGGAATTCAGCCGCTACCGGGCCTTTCTGTGGGAGGAGGGGGCGCTCATTCCGGTGGCCGACCCGGACTGCCCCCACCCGGTGGAGCTGCTGGGCTATGACCAGCAGCGCAAACAGGTGCTGGACAACACCCGCCTGCTGGTGGAGGGGAAGCCCTGCAACAACGTGCTCCTCTTCGGCGACGGGGGCACCGGCAAGTCGGCCACGGTGAAGTCCATGCTCTATCTCCCCGGTATGGAGAACCTGCGCCTCATTGAGATTCAGAAGGAGAACCTGGTGGGCATGCCCCGGCTCATCCGCTCCCTGGCCGGCCGGCGGCAGAGCTTCATCCTGTTCATCGACGATTTGGCCTTCGACCAGGACGACAGGACCTACTCCTCCCTGAAGACCATCCTGGAGGGCGGGCTGGAGAAGCGGCCGGCCAACGTGGCCATCTACGCCACCTCCAACCGCCGCCACCTGGTGCGGCAGACCTTCTCCGACCGGGCGGGGGACGAGGTGGACGCCTTTGAGACCATCTCCGAAAAAACCGCCCTGGCCGAGCGCTTCGGCCTGCGCATCCCCTACATGACCATGAGCAAGGCGGACTACCTGGCCCTCATCGACCACCTGGCCGGGCTCTTCCGCGTGGAGATGAACCGGGAGGTCCTCCACGCCAAAGCCATGGAGTGGGAGATCCGCCACGCGGGCCGGACCCCCCGCGTGGCCCGGCAGTTTATCGCCAGCCTGAGCGCGGCGCCGGAGAAGGAAAATCCCGAACCGTGACACAACGCCGGAGGCGCGGCCGCGCCTCCGGCGTTTGATGGGTCAGGGGAACAGAAAATGCTTCAGCTCCCCCAGCAGCTCCATGGATTTGAACTTCAGCACATAGTTCGGGCCGTCCTCCGCCACCAGGGCCGCCTGGTCCGGAGAGAAATACCCCGCCGCCGTCTCCGCCGCGGAGGCGGCCTCCAGGCACAGGGGCGGGAAGGCCACGCACCACCAGTTCTCTCCCGCCCCCTCCCCGATGACCACCCGCAGGGCGGCGTACTCCCCGGCGGGCAGGGCAAAGCCGCCGTAGGCCTTGGTGGGAAACCAGCACCGCTCCAGGGCGGCGGTGACAGGATAGCAGCATCCGGCCGCCCGGACCGCCTCCTGTCCGGCCTGAGCCAGGTCCCCCATGTGGCTCTCCAGGGCGGTTCGGGCGGTCTCCAGGTCCGCCCCCTCCGGATAGCACAGCTCCGCCTGGGCCAGCACCGCATCCCGCACCTGGAGCTTCAGCTCCTGGTCCGCCGGGCTGTCCGAATTGGCAATCACATGCAGGCGGATCACCTGTCCGGCCAGGGCGGCCTGCTCCTCCCCCAGCCAGCCGCCCCACAGCAGGGCGCACAGCGCCCCCAGCATCAGCGCCGCCTCCCAGCGCTTCAGCCTCCGGTCTCCCGCTTCCCCTCTGATTTTCATAAAAAACACCGTCCGTTCCGTTTTGTACCGCCTATGTACCGGTACAAACAGAATAGCCGGTGTTCTTATTTTTTAAACCGTCTGGCACAAAAATACGTCCCGGCAGCGCTCCTTCAGCGCCGCCCAGGCGGCCTGCGCCGTCTCCCGGCAGTCGAACAGGCCGAAGGCGGTGGGTCCGCTCCCGCTCATATTGGCCCCCAGGGCCCCCCGCTGAATCAGCTCGTTTTTCAGTCCGGCCACGCGGGCGGCCTGTCTGGGGGGGAGCACGTCCTCAAACCCGTTGTACATCCGCCGGCCCGCGCCCCCCAGGCCCCCCGCCTCCAGGGCGGCGAGCATCCCCGCCGTATCCGGCCGGCAGCGCAGCTTCACCCGGTCCGCCTGGGCGAACAGCTCCGGGGTGGACACAGGGAACTCCGGCTTGCAGGCCACCACCCAGCAGCGGGGCAGGGGCGGCAGGGGCGTTAAAATCTCCCCCCGGCCCTCCGCCAGGGCGGTGCCCCCCAGCACGCAGTAGGGCACGTCGGAGCCCACCCGCGCCCCAATTTGGGCCAGCTCCTGGGGAGAAAAGGGCTCCCCCGCCCGCCGGTTCAGGGCCCGGAGCACGGCGGCGGCGTCGCTGCTCCCGCCGGCCATCCCGGCGCACACGGGGATCTGCTTCTGAATGCGGATGTCCAGGTCCTCCGGCCCGCGCCCCAGGGCCTCCCAGAACCGCAGGGCCGCCGCCGCCGCCAGATTCTTCTCCCCCGTGGGAAGAAAGCGCAGATTGGCGCTCACCCGCAGCCCCTCCCCCTGGTTCTCCTCCAGGGTCAGGGTATCCGCCAGGGTGATGGACTGCATCACCATCCGCAGGTCGTGGTAGCCGTCCGGACGCTTTCCCAGAATGTCCAGGGTCAGGTTCAGTTTTGCAAAGGCCTGTACTTCTACTTCCATAGGCTCACCTCTTTTGCCGGGGTACGTCAATCCCGGATGCGCCGGGCCTCCAGGTAAAAGCGCTTGTCGTGGGCCTCCCCCATGGAGAAGGTCTTCCGGGGCAGGGCTCCGTCGCGGATCACCGTGGGGAACAGCTCCTCCTTGCCCATGGCGGGCAGCAGGAAGCCGGTGGTCTCCGGCTGGGCGGCCAGCCTCCGCACCACGTCCGCCCCGTGGATGTAGTCCACCCGCGCGCCGGGGTGCCGGAGGAGCCAGGCGTCCAGAAACGCCTGGAGCGCCCCCACCGCCAGCTGGACGCCGGGGTTGGGCAGGACGGCCGGCGTCTCGCCGGAGGGGGTGACGCAGGAGAAGCGCAGGCCCTCCGCGCCTTCCGCCTCCGCGCCCAGGAGGAGCTGGGGATAGTACTCCCGCATCGCGGCCAGCAGCTCCTCCGGCTCCGCCCCAAACACCGCCCGGTGGATGGGCTCAAACTCCAGGGAGGCGTCGTGGAGGTTGTTCAGCTCCACCAGGGCGAACCGGGCGGGCAGCTTATCCCAGTGCTCCGGCGGGGTGAGGCGCTTCTGACGCTCATAGCACTCCTTGGCGGTGGCCAGGGAGTGGTTGCCGTCCCCCACGGCGAAGAGCAGCACCGGCTCGTTCTCCGTGCCGCAGCGGGCGTTGAACTTCTCCGGGTCCGCCAGGGCGGCCAGGGCGCGGGCCGTCTGCGCCTTCTGCTCCTCTGTCAGCTCCCAGCCCTTGATGTGGCCGCCCCGCTCCATCAAATCGAAGTCGTAGCGCACCTCCATAGACCCGGTCTGGTCCGCCAGCGGCTCGATGACCGTCCGGTCCGGGTCGTCGGCCAGCAGCATCACATGGGGCAGCTCGATGGGGGCGTTTTTCCGCACCGCCACTCTGGGGGGAATCCGGGAGAGCACCGTCCCCTCGGTGGCCCGGATGGGGGTCTTCGCCCCCGGCTCATAGTCGTACTGCTCCAGGTCCACCATACCGATGAGGCCCCGGCGGACCCTGCCGCTGTCCAGCGTGCGCTCCACATAGAACAGGGCGTCCGGATGCTCCGTAAAGCGCCCCTCCCGGAGATACCGGCTCATGGTGGTGTTGATCTCCATGATGTCCGTCTCCACATTGGGGCCCTCCAGACAGCTCTCCGGCAGAATCAGCCGCAGCGTGGACGGGGCGCGGCCCACATACTCCGCCACCCGCTGCCAGTACTCCGGCTGGGAGGTGTACTGGTCGCAGGCCACCACGCTCCACCTGGAATATTCGCAGTCCCTGGGCAGCAGAATGTCCGCCGGGCGGAAGGGGAGTTGTTCAAACAATTCGTTCATATACGGTCACTCTCTTTGCTTGGTTTGGGGGGCGCCGCGCGGATTCACAGCTATACCATAGCCCCCCGGATGGCCCGGAGCAGGTCGCCGAACTCCTCATAGGCGGGCAGCTCCGGGTGGTCGGCCTTGATTTTCTCGGTGCTCTTGAACAGGAAGCCCGCCTTGCTGGCCTGAATCATCCCCAGATCGTTATAGCTGTCCCCGGCGGCGATGGTGTCGTAGCCGATGGACTGGAGGGCCTTCACGGTGGTGAGCTTGGACTGCTGGCAGCGCATCTGGAAGCCGGTGATCTCCCCGTTCTCCGCCACCTTCAGGGTGTTGCAGAAGATGGTGGGCCAGCCCAGCTTCTCCATCAGGGGCTTGGCGAACTGCTCGAAGGTGTCGCTGAGGATAATGACCTGGGTGCAGGCCCGCAGCTCGTCCAGAAACTCCTTGGCGCCGGGGAGGGGGTCAATTTTGGCGATGGTGGCCTGAATCTCCTTCAGCCCCAGGCCGTGCTCCTTCAGGATGCCCAGCCGCCAGTTCATCAGCTTGTCGTAGTCGGGCTCGTCCCGGGTGGTGCGGCGCAGCTCCGGAATGCCGCTGGCCTCGGCGAAGGCAATCCAGATCTCCGGCACCAGAACGCCCTCCATGTCCAGGCAGGTGATATACATACGCGCTTCTCCTTTCTGTCTTCTGTCTCTGTCTGCTGTTCCGTTATCTCTCGCCCTGACGGCGCTTGAGGTTCTGCAAAAAGTTGTCCAGGCGGCTGACGGCCTCGGTGATGTCCCGCATGGAGGCGGCGTAGCAGGCCCGCACATAGCCCTCTCCCCCCGGTCCGAAGGCGCTTCCGGGGATGACGGCCACCTTCTCCTCCATGAGGAACCGCTCGCAGAATTCCTCGGAGCTCAGGCCGGTGGACCGGATGCAGGGGAATACATAGAAGGCCCCCTTGGGCTCAAAGCAGGACAGGCCGATGCGGTTCAGATTTTCCACCAGATAGCGGCGGCGGCTGTCGTACTCCTCCCGCATGTGCTCAATATCCCGGTCTCCGTTCCGCATGGCCTCCACGGCGGCGTACTGGCTGGTGGTGGGGGCGGACATGATGCCGAACTGGTGGAGCTTGGTCATGGCGGCCGCGATGGGCTGGGGGGCGCACACATAGCCCATGCGCCAGCCGGTCATGGCGTGGCTCTTGGAGAAGCCGTTGACCACCACCGTGCGGTCACATAGCTCCGGCAGATTGGCCGGGGAGACGTGCTTTTGTCCATAGGTGAGCTCGGCGTAGATCTCGTCGGAGACAATCATAATCTCCGTATCCTTCAGGACGGGGACCAGGGCCTCCAGATCCGCCCGCTCCATAATGCCGCCGGTGGGGTTGCAGGGGAAGGGGAGCACCACCGCCTTGGTCCGGGGGGTGATGGCGGCCTTCAGCTCCTCCGGGGTGAGGCGGAACTGGTTTTCCGCCTTCAGCTCCACATACACAGGGGTTCCCCCCGCCATCTCGGTCAGCGGGCCGTAGCACACAAAGGAGGGCACGGGGACAATCACCTCGTCCCCCGGATTGACCAGGCAGCGCAGAGACAGGTCGATGGCCTCGCTGCCGCCCACCGTCACCAGAATCTGACTGGTGTAGTCGTACTCCAGGCCGAACCGGCGCTGGAGGTAGTTGGCAATCTCCCGGCGCAGCTCCAGCATACCGGCGTTGGAGGTGTACTTGGTGTGCCCCTGCTCCAGGGAGCGGATGCCCGCGTCCCGGATGTGCCAGGGGGTGACGAAATCCGGCTCGCCGATGCCCAGGGAGATGGCGTCGGTCATCTCCTCCAGAATATCAAAAAACTTCCGGATTCCAGAGGGCTTGATCCCCTGAATCCGCTGGGACAGAATAGACTCATACTTCATGAAAACACAAACTCCCTTTCCTGGGGCTCCGTGCGGCGGAACACCAGATGCTTTTCCTTGTACTTTTTCAGGATGAAATGGGTGGCGGTCCCGGTGACGCCCTCCAGGGTGGCCAGGCGCTCCCCCACAAACTGGGCCACCTCCCGCAGGCTGCGGCCGGAGATGATCACCGTCAGGTCAAAGGACCCGCTCATCAGGTACATGCTCTCCACCTCGTCGTACTGGTAGATGCGCTCGGCGATGCGGTCAAAGCCGTCGATGGTCTGGGGCACCACCTTCACCTCAATAAGGGCGGTGACGTTTTCCCGGCGCACCCGGTCCCAGTCGATAATGGCCTGATAGCCCAAGATGGTTCCGTTCTGCTCCAGGCGCTTTTTCTCCTCCCTGACCTGCGCCTCCGTCATGCCTGCCTGTGCGGCCAGCTGAAGGGGGGATTGGGTACAGTCTTGTTCCAGCAGTTCCAGAAGCGTATGCATACTCCGGGACCTCCTCATAATCATTTTTCTTTCCGGCGCCGGCCTGGGAACCGCGGGCCTGGAATGTTCCCTATTATAGTCTATTTTCCGTCTCAGCGCAATGCCGCGCCGGGAAACTTTCCGGCGCGGCGCTTCTCCTCCAACCTTCAGCTTCTCCGGCCCTCCGGCCGCCAGTCCTCCATGGCCTGCTCCAGCTTGGCCAGGGCCCGCTTCTCAATGCGGGAGACGTAGGAGCGGCTGATGCCGCACTGGGCGGCCACCTCCCGCTGGGTCTTGGGCGGGCGCTCCCCCAGGCCGTAGCGCATGACAATGATGTCCCGCTCCCGCGGCGTCAGGCAGTCCCGCACGCACTGGCGCACCTTCCGGCAGGCGTCTCTGGCGTCCAGCTCCTCCAGCATGTCGTCGTCCACCGCGATGACGTCCATCAGGGACAGGGAGCTTCCGTCGTCCCCCGGCTCCAGGGTCTCCGTCAGGGACACCTCCCCCTGGAGCTTTCTCTGGGCCCGGAAGTGCATCAAAATCTCGTTTTCAATGCACCGGCTGGCGTAAGTGGCCAGGCGGACGTTTTTATCCGCCTTAAAGGTGGAGATCCCCTTGATCAGCCCGATGGCGCCGATGGAGATGAGGTCGTCCTGCTCCACCGACTGGGCGTAATATTTTTTGACGATATGCGCCACCAGGCGCAGGTTGTGCTCCACCAGGATGTTGCGGGCCTCCAGGTCCCCCTGGGCGCACCGCTCCAGGTATTCCCGCTCCTCCGCCGCCTTCAGGGGCCGGGGGAAGGAGCCGCCCCCTCCGGACAGGCGCAGCGTGAAAAACAGGCTGTGGAGCAGCAGATAAACGACGGGCGGAAACATAGGCTGGCACCTCCTGCCCCCACGGTATGCGCCGGCGGCCTGTCCCTATGCCCACAGAAAAACCGCCCGGACGCGTCCGGGCGGTTTTCATGGGAAGTCGTTCAGATCAGGCACAGCACCAGGGTGAGCACCACAAACAGGAGGGCGACCCACTTGGTCATCTTGGCCAGCTTGGAGTCCCAGGTCTTGGCCTTGTTCTTGGACAGGAAGGTGTCCACGCCGCCGGCGATGGCGCCGGACAGGCCGGCGCTCTTGCCGGACTGGAGCATGACCA
>CALXGC010000142.1 GCA_944387755.1 uncultured Oscillospiraceae bacterium
TAAAATACAAAAATGCTTCCCGCAAGGCATGATAGACTATTTAGCTCAGCCCTTAAAAGTTAGGGGTTGCTATTTAGTGAAACCGACGGAGTTTGGGCCATCACTACTTATCCTGAAAAGGGACCGGGCGGGGAAACCGTTGCAATTCCGGCGGGGGTCTGCTATAATTATAATCTATTTTTGTGCCCATTTTTCATTGGAAACACAGATACGAGGTGTGTCGTTTGCATTTATTGAAAGCGCTGGAAATTCAGGGGTTCAAATCCTTCCCGGACAAGACGGTGCTGACCTTCGGCGAGGACGTCACCGCCATTGTGGGACCGAACGGGTCGGGCAAGTCCAACATCGCGGACGCCATCCGCTGGGTGATGGGGGAGCAGTCCACCCGCACCCTCCGGGGCGGAAAGATGGAGGACGTGATCTTCGGCGGCACACAGCAGCGCCGGCAGACCGGTTACGCGGAGGTCTCCCTGGTGCTGGACAACGCCGCCCACCTGTTTTCCCTGGAGGAGAGCGAGGTCATGGTGACGCGGCGCTACTACCGCTCCGGGGAGAGCGAGTACTACATCAACCGCCGCTCCGTGCGGCTGAGGGACGTCAACGAGCTGTTTATGGACACCGGCCTGGGCCGGGAGGGCTACTCCATGATTGGGCAGGGCCGGATTGACGAAATTCTCTCCCAGAAGTCGGCGGACCGCCGGGAGGTCTTTGAGGAGGCGGCGGGCATCTCCCGCTTCCGCCACAGAAAAGAGGAGGCTGAGCGCCGTCTGGAGCGCACGGATGAAAATCTGCTGCGGATCAACGATAAAATTGCCGAGCTGGAGCTTCAGGTGGAGCCCCTTCGGGAGCAGAGCGAGAAGGCGAAGAGCTTTCTGCTGCTGCGGGACGAGCTGCGGGGGCTGGAGATCTCCGTGTGGCTGGACAATCTGGAGCGCATCCGCGCGGGCAGCGCCAAGCTGGAGGCCGACTGGGCGGAGGCGGTCCGCCAGAAGGAGGAGACCGAGCGGGCTGTGGAGGAGCGCTTCAGCCGGGCGGAGGCCCTCTCAGAGCAGATGCGGGCCAAGGAGGTGGAGGCGGACCAGCTCCGCTTTACCGCCCAGAGCCGGGAGGCCGACATCCGGGAGCTGGAGTCGGCTGTGGCGGTGCTGAAGAGCAATATTCTGCACAACCAGGAGAGCACCGCCCGCCTCCGGGAGGAGCTGGAGCAGCGGGAGGGGCGTCAGGACAGCCTGTCCAATCAGATTGCCGAGCGCTCCGCGCGTCTGGAGGAGATTGAGGAACAGGTCTCCGCCGCCCGCGCCCAGGCGGAGGCCCAGAACCGCCAGGCCCAGGAGGCGCTGCGCTCCGCCGGGGTGCTGGCGCGGGAGCTGGAGGCGCTGCGGGGACAGGAGGCGCTGAAGACCGCCGGCGCCCACCAGGCCAAGTCTCTGCTCTCCGCCCTGGCCGCCGCCGCCCAGGAGGTGCTGGACCGGGACGGAGCCGTCCGGCAGGCGCTCAGCGCCCTGGAGGGGCAGCTGGAAACCGCCCGCGGGGAGGAACAGGCGGCGGCCCGGAAGCTGAAGGAGGCCGGGGAGGAGCGGGACCGGGCGAAAAACGTCATCTCCGGCTATGCCCTGCGCCTGGAGAGCCGGAAAAAGAAGGCGGAACAGGTCCGGGAGCGCCATGTCCGCCTCCAGATGGACGGGAACGCCCTGACCGCCCGCATAAAAATGCTGGCCGAGATGGAGAAGCTCCACGAGGGCTACTCCAAGGCGGTGAAGCTGGTGATGGGGGAGGCCGGCCGGGGCGGCCTGCGGCACATCCACGGCCCGGTGGCGGGCCTGCTCCATGTGCCGGACCAGTACACCGTGGCCATCGAGACCGCCCTGGGGGGTGCCATGCAGAATCTGGTGGTGGACCGGGAGGAGGACGGCAAGGCCGTCATCCAGTACTTAAAGCGCCGGGACGCCGGCCGGGCAACCATCCTGCCCCTGAGCTCTATCCGGCCCTATGCGCTGCGGGAGGCGGGCAGCCTCTCCAGAGAGCCGGGCTTTGTGGGGGTGGCCGACCAATTGGTGCGGTTTGAACCCCAGTACCGGAACGTGTTCTCCAACCTGCTGGGCCGGGTGGCGGTGATGGAGGACCTGGACGCGGCCATCGCCGCCGCCAGGAAGTACGGCTATCAATTCCGCATTGTCACCCTGGACGGCCAGGTATTGAACCCCGGCGGCTCCATGACCGGCGGCTCCGCCAGCCGGAGCGCCGGCATTCTCAGCCGCGCCAACGAGCTGGAGCGGCTGAACGCCCAGGCTCAGGACCTGCAGGTCCAGCTGGACCAGGCGGCCAGAGAGCTGGAGGCCGCCGACCGGGAGGCCCAGGCGGCCTCCTATGCGCTGGAGACCGCCCAGGGGGAGCTGCGCCAGTGGGAGGACGCCATTTTAAAGGTCCAGGGGGAGCTGAACCTGTGCCGGAGCGTCCTCCGGGATTTGGAGCGGCAGCGGGAGAACCAGAAGGCGGAGCTGGAGCAGCTGAAGCTCCGCGCCGGGGAGATTGAGCGGGATACCCAGGGCGCCCGCGCCCGTATCCGGGAGCTGGAGGGGGAGGCCGCCGCCCTGAAGAGCGAGGCGGAGGGCAAGGCCCAGGGACAAAGCGACCTTCAGGAGCGCTCCCTGGAGCTGACCCAGGCGCTCTCCGCGCTCAACGCCAGCCTGGCTGCCCTGGAGGCGGAGCGGGACGCCACCCGCCGCGCCCTGGAGGAGCTGGAGGCCCTGCGCAGCGACATCGCCGGGGACCAGGCGCACAGCCGGGCGCTCATCGGCGGCTATGAGGAGAAAAACGCCGCTTTTGCCCAGGAAATCAGGGAGAAAGAGGCTGATTTAGAGCGCTTGCGCCGGGAAAACCAGGAGAGAAGCCAGGCGGTCGCCCGGCTGAATCAGGAGAAGCTGGCTCTGGAGGGAGAGCGGGTACAGGCCACCAGGGAGGGCCAGGAGAAAAATAGGGAGCTGCTGGCCATCAGCGGAGAGGCCTCCCGCCTGGAGCAGAAAAAGATGGCCGCCTCCCTGGAGGAGAAACAGATTCTGGACAAGCTGTGGGAGAACTATGAGCTCTCCCATGAGGCGGCCAAGCTCCAGCGGGTGGAGATTGCGTCGCTCCCCAAGGCGGGACGCCGCATCGGAGAGCTGAAAAAGAAGATCTCCGCGCTGGGCAATGTGAACGTGGGCGCCATCGAAGAATTCCAGCGCGTCAACCAGCGCTATACCTACCTCACCGGCCAGCGGGACGACGTGGAGACGGCAAAGAAAGAGCTGGAGGGAATCATCGCCCAGATCACCGGGGAGATGAAGACCATTTTCAGCCGGGAATTCCAGAACATCAACGCCGCCTTCCAGGAGACCTTCCGGGAGCTCTTCGGAGGCGGACAGGCCCGCCTGGAGCTGGAGGACCCGGAGGATATTCTCAACTGCGGCATCGAAATTAAAGTACAGCCCCCCGGAAAGGCCCTGAAGGTGCTCTCCCTTCTCTCCGGCGGCGAGAAGGCCTTTGTGGCCATCGCCCTCTACTTCGCCATCCTGAAGGTGCGTCCTACCCCCTTCGTGGTTATGGATGAGATTGAGGCCGCCCTGGACGACAACAACGTCATTCGCTTCGCCCGCTATATGCGCTCCATGTCCGCCAAAACCCAGTTTATCGTCATCACCCACCGCCGGGGCACCATGGAGGAGGCCGACGTCCTCTACGGCGTCACCATGCAGGAGCAGGGCGTGTCCCGGATGCTGACCATCAACCTCAATGACGCGGAACGGGAATTGAAAATACGGTGAGGGGCTGTTATGGAGTACACAAAAAGAAAACATATCCGTCTGAAGGACTATGATTACAGCCAGGCGGGGGTGTATTTTATAACCATATGTACCCAGGGAAGACAGGAGATATTGTCGGAAATTGACGCGCCATGTGACGATGACACAGAAACTGTAGGGCGGGGGCTTGCCCCCGCCGCCGTTCGGCTGACGGATTGCGGCCGATTGGTGGAACACGAATTGATCGCTCTGACGGAACGGTATCCATCGGTCACGATTGAAAAATATGTGATTATGCCCAATCATTTTCACGGATTGATTTGCCTTGGGGAAACGGCGGGGGCAAGCCCCCGCCCTACATTGATGCAGGTCCTGGGCGCGTTCAAGTCTTTGACTACGCGCCATTGGAACGCGAAGGCCGGGCAATCAGGGAGTTCCCTCTGGCAATCCGGGTACCATGAGCATGTGATCCGCGACGAAAACGACTTTCTCCGCCACTGGACCTATATCGACGACAACCCCCGAAAATGGCGCGGCGATGAGTATTATCAACCGGGAGGCCCGCAATGAACGGAAAGAAAAAGAGTTCGGTTTTGTCTATTTTGGGACTGGCAGCGCTGCTGGTTGCCTGTGTCATTGGCGTGCAGGCGGTTTTTATCGGGCTTGGGATGGTCATCCCCAACGAGGCGCGGACGGAGGGAGACGCGTATCAGAGCCAGTCCGCTCCGGCGTCCGTCTCCGGGGCCACGGCCCAGGCCGCGCCCAGCTTCTGCCCCTTCTGTGGGGAGAGCCTGCCCTCCGCCTTCCAGTGGGGCCAGTTCTGTCCCTACTGCGGGGAACAGGTAAACGAATAAGAGCAGGGCGGGACGGCGTGCCCGGCGGTAACACCCTGCCGGACAGACATACAAAGAAAGGAATCAGAGCATGGGATTTTTTGACAAATTAAAGAAAATCAATATCTTCGCCAATTTTGGTTCGGAGCTCACCGACGATTTCTATGACGAGCTGGAGGAGTCTCTGATTTTAGCGGATACCGGGATGGACACCGCCCTGGAGCTGGTGGAGGAGCTGCGCCGCCGGGTGAAGGAGGAGCGCATCAAAACGGTGGAGGAGGCCCGCGCCTGTATGTGCCGGTGCATTGCCGAAGCCATGGACGCGGGGGATTCCGCCCTGAATCTGTCCACCCGGCCCTCTGTGGTGCTGTTCATCGGCGTAAACGGGGTGGGCAAGACCACGACCATCGGGAAAATCGGCTATCAGCTCCGGCAGGAACGGAAGAAGGTCCTGTTCTGCGCCGCCGATACCTTCCGGGCCGCCGCCGCCGAGCAGCTCACCATCTGGGCGGACCGGGCCGGGGCGGAGATTGTCAAGCAGCACGAGGGGGCCGACCCCGCCGCGGTGGTCTTCGACGGGGCCAGCGCCGCCAAGGCCCGGAATACCGACGTCGTTCTGGTGGATACGGCGGGCCGCCTCCACAACAAGCAGAACCTGATGAACGAGCTGAACAAAATTTCCAGGGTCATCGACCGGGAGCTGCCCGGCTGCGCCAGAGAGACGCTGCTGGTGCTGGACGCCACCACGGGGCAGAACGGCCTCATCCAGGCCAAGCAGTTCAAGGAGGCCGCCGGCATTACCGGCATCGTCCTCACCAAGCTGGACGGCACCGCCAAGGGGGGCATCGCCATCGCCATTGCCAGGGAGCTGGGCGTCCCTGTGAAATACGCCGGCGTGGGCGAGGGCGTGGACGACCTGAAGCCCTTTGACGCCCTGGAATTTGCGGAAGCTCTGATTTGACGGCGGAGCGGGGAGGAGATTATATGACGCAGGAGCAGCTTTGCCTGGGATTTCTGGCGGCGTGGATTGTAATCTGGGGCTGGCTCCGGATTCAGTCCGGGAAGATCAAGCCGCGGGATTTTAAGTTCTGGGGCGATATGCCCCCCAATCAGAAGCAGGAGAATCAGCTGGGGCTGGGCGTGCTGGCCCTGCTGATCCTGGTGAACGTGCTCTTTTATATTTTTTAAGAAATTTCGGCGGGCTGTTTACACATTAGACAAACACTTCAGAGAAAATCTGTGGTACAATAAGAAAAATCAGACAGCCCGGCAGAAGAGAGGAAGCGGTATCTATGTCCCGTGCGGACGGAAGAACCAACGGCCAGCTCCGGCCGGTGGAGATCATTCCCAATATCAACAAGTTTGCGGAGGGCTCCTGCCTCATCCGCTGCGGCAATACCCATGTGCTGTGCACCGCCAGCGTGGAGGACAGGCCGCCCCGCCACGTCCCGGAGGGAGAGGGCTGGGTGACGGCGGAGTACTCCATGCTGCCCCGCGCCAACCGGGAGCGCTCCCGCCGGGACGTCTCCAAGCTGAAGCTCAGCGGCCGGAGCGCGGAGATTCAGCGCCTCATCGGCCGCTCGCTGCGCTCTGTGGTGGACCGGAAGAAGCTGGGCCCCTGGAACATCACCATCGACTGCGACGTGCTCCAGGGGGACGGCGGCACCCGCACCGCCTCCATCACCGGGGGCTATGTGGCCCTGGTGCTGGCCCTGCGGAAGATGGAGCGGATGGGACAGCTGAAGCAGTGGCCGGTGAGCAGCCCGGTTGCCGCCGTCTCGGCGGGGATTGTGGGGGGCGTGCCCATGCTGGATCTGTGCTATGAGGAGGACTCCTCCGCCCAAGTGGATTTTAACTGCGTTATGGACGGACAGGGCCGCCTGATTGAGATTCAGGGCACCGGCGAGGGCCGGCCCTTCACCCTGGAGGAGCAGCGGAAGCTGGTGGAGCTGTGCGCTGTGGGCATTCAGGAGCTCCAGGCCCTGCAGAAAAAAGTTCTGGAGGAGGAAGCGTATGGCGCAGGCGTTTGAGGCGCTGATGTTGATTTGCTTTGGCCTGTCCTGGCCGTTTAACATTGCGAAATCCCTGCGTTCCCGGACGGCGAAGGGGAAGAGCCTGCAATTTGAAATTCTGGTGGTTGTGGGCTATCTGTTCGGCATTGCGGGAAAGTTTATCGGCGGAAACGTCACCTATGTGCTGGCAGTCTACGTTCTGGACGTGCTGATGGTGAGCACGGATATTGTTCTCACCTGCCGCAACCGCCGCCTGGACCGCCTGGCAGAAAAGAGAGAGGAGCGCGCAGTATGACAAAACTGGTGCTGGCCAGCAAAAATCAGAAGAAACTGAAAGAGATGAACGATATTTTGTCCCACCTGGGCATTGAGGTCTGCTCTGAGGCGGACGCCGGGGTGGACGTGGAGGTGGAGGAGACCGGAACCACCTTTGAAGAGAACTCCCTGCTGAAGGCGAAGGCCGTCATGGAGGCCAGCGGCCTGCCCGCCATCGCCGACGACTCCGGCCTGTGCGTGGACGCCCTCAACGGAGCGCCGGGGGTGTACTCCGCCCGCTACGGCGGCCCGGAGCTGGACGACACAGGGCGGTACCGCCTGCTGTTGGAGAATATGCGGGGACAGATGCCCAGAACGGCCAAGTTCGTGTCGGTGATCACCTGCTGCTTCCCCAACGGAGACGTGCTCTCCGCCCGGGGGGAGTGCGCCGGCACCATCGCCTTCGCCCCTATGGGAGAGGGCGGCTTCGGATACGACCCGGTCTTTTTCGTGCCGGGGCTGAAGAAGACCTTTGCCCAGCTCTCCCCAGAGGAGAAAAACGGCATCTCCCACCGGGGCAGGGCCCTGGAGGCCTTCCAGGCCAAGCTGGAGGAATACCTGAAGTAGGGCGGGGGCTTGCCCCCGCCGCAAGAGGGAAATGCGTATCCGGGACGGCGGCCCGCCGGGCAAAACAGAAGAAAACAGGAATTGAGGAAATAAAATGGCAGAATTGACAAGCAAGCAGCGCGCCCAACTGCGCGGACTGGCCAATGGAATCGACACCATTCTGATTGTGGGCAAGGACGGCATCGGGGACAACCTGGTGAAGCAGGCCGACGACGCCCTGGAGGCCAGAGAGCTGATCAAAGGCCGGGTGCTGGAGAACGCCCTGATGTCCGCCCGCGAGGCGGCGGAGGCCCTGGCTCCCCGCACCCGCAGCGAGGTGGTGCAGGTCATCGGAACAAAATTTGTGCTCTACCGTCCAAGCCATAGAAAGGACAAGAAGGACAGAATTGTCCTGACACCGGATAAGAAGCGGCCCTGAAGAAGTCTATTTTGGGAAAAGGTGGGATCTCGCTGTGAAAATCGGTATTTATGGCGGAACCTTTAATCCGCCCCATCTGGGCCATATGGCGGCGGCGCGGACGGCGCTGGACGCGCTGAAGCTGGACAAGCTTCTGCTGATGCCGGCGGCGGTGCCGCCCCACAAAATGCTGCCTGCCGGCACCCCGCCCCAGGAGCAGCGTCTGGCTATGGTGGAAAAGATGGCGGAGGCCATGGACCGGCCCGGCGTGGTGGAGGTGTCCACCCTGGAGCTGGACCGGGAGGGCGCAAGCTACACCTCGGAGACCCTGGAGGCGCTGCACCAGCTCTATCCCAAGGCGGAGCTGTGGCTGCTGATGGGCACGGATATGTTCTTGACGCTGCATCAGTGGCACGACGCCAAAACCATCCTCCGGCTGGCCGGCATATGCGCGTTTGGGCGGACGGAGGAGGACGGTGAGGCGCTGTTCGCCCCCCAGCGGGAGTTTTTAAACCGGGAGTACCACGGGAAGATTGTCACAATAACCCTGCCGGCCCTGGTGGATGTGTCCTCCACCCGGCTCAGGGGGCTTCTCAAGCGGGGAAAGGGGGAGGAATACCTGCTCCCCGCGGTGTACGGCTATATTTTGATGCACCACCTCTATGGCACGGAGGCCCACCTGAAGAAGCTGACGCTGTCCCAGCTGCGGGCCTGCGCCTGCTCCATGATCCGCCGCAAGCGGGAGGCCCACGTGCTGGGGGTGGAGGAGGAGGCCGTAAAGCTGGCCAAGTTTTGGGGCGCCGACCCGGAGCTGGCCCGGCACGCCGCCATCCTCCACGACTGCACCAAGTACTGGAGCCTGGAGGAGCACCTGGCCCTGTGTGAAAAGTACGGCGTACCTCTGGACAGCCTGGAGCGGCAGGCGGTAAAGCTTCTCCACGCAAAGACGGGGGCGTGTATGGCCCGGTATGTTTTTGGGGAACCTGATGAGGTGTATGAGGCCATTTTCTGGCACACCACCGGCAAGGCGGACATGACCCTTCTGGACAAAATCCTGTATATGGCGGACTACATAGAGCCAAACCGGGATTTTGAGGGAGTGGAGCGCCTCCGGAAGCTGGCCTATACCGATCTGGACCAGGCGATGCTGCTGGGCGTGGACTCCACCATCCAGGAGATGGAGGAGCGGGGCTATCTCATCCATACCAATACGCAGAAGGCCAGACAGTGGCTGTTGGACCACGGCGTGACACTAAAGGAGTAAAAAGCGAGCATGAGCGAAAAAAGAGAACATCATTCCAGACGGCAGGCCTCTGGCCCGGCCGCCTGGTGGCGGCAGCACCGGGCCTGGGTGGCCGGGCTGAGCCGGGGACAAAAAATCAGATACCGCCTGTTTCAGGCGCTGGCGGTGGCGGCTGTTTTGGTCATCGCGGCCTGCCTGGCTCTCCGGGCGTGGATTCGGCTTCCGGACGTGCCGGAGCTGCCGGTGGAGAACCAGCCCAGCGCCTCCCAGGAGGGGGACGGCATGGACTTTGAGGGGGCGGAGCTGCCGGAGGTGGCCAAGAGCGGCCGGCGTCCAGGGGTGTACACCTTCCTCCTGGCAGGACAGGACACCGCCGGAGGCGGCAACACCGACACCATCATTCTGTTTACCTTTGATACCCAAAATAAGACTCTCCACGGCATGAGCCTGCCCAGAGACACCATGGTGAACGGACGCCACTCCGGCGCGGGGCACCGGCTCAACGCAGTGTACAACTATAATAAGGGCAGCGACCCGGACACCCAGGTGGAGAAGGGAATGGCCGCGCTGAAGTCCGAGGTGAGCAAGCTCACCGGCATTGTCCCCGACTTCTATGTTGTGGTCCAGTGGGAGGCCGTGGGCCAGATGGTGGACGCCATCGGCGGCGTGTGGTTTGAAGTGCCCTTCGATATGAACTACGACGACCCCACGCCGGGACAGGACCTGCATATCCACCAGGAGGCGGGCTACCGCCTGCTCAGCGGCGACGACGCCATGCAGGTCATCCGCTGGAGAAAGAACAACAACGAGCCCTCCGGCGGCGACGTGGCCCGCATTCCCATCCAGCAGGACTTCCTGAAGGCGGCCATCTCCCAGTGCCTCAAGCCGGAAACCCTGCTGAAGGCCCCCAGCCTGGCCCAGATTTTTATGGAAAATGTGGATACAGACCTGTCTGTGGGCAATATCCTGGCCTTTGCCCAGCTTGCGGCGGGAATGGATACGGAAAATAACGTCAACTTTGTCACCATGCCCTGGGTGGACGCCCGCTACCCCGGCGTATCCATGGTACTCCCGGCGGTGGACGAGCTGGTGGAGGCGCTGAACGGCGGACTGAACCCCTATCAGGAGGACATCCAGGCCAGCGACCTGTCGGTGCTCTACCGGAACAGCAACGGCAGCTACAGCGTCACCGGCGGCACGCTGCTGGACGAATCCCTCTCCCGGCCCAGAGGTTCCTCCAGTTCCTCCGGTTCCGGGCAGAGCTCCGGGAGTGCGGCGGAGGAGCCTGTGACGGAGACGCCGGACGGCTCCCAGACGGCGGAGCCCGGCGGAGAGACCCAGGTTCCCGACGGCTCTCAGGCCGGGGAAATCCCCGACGGCTCCCAGACCCAGACGGGGACAGGGGAGACGGAGGCTCCGGACGGCTCCCAGACGGGGACAGGGGAGACGGAGGTCCCGGACGGCTCCCAGACCCAGACAGGGACGGGGGAGACGGAGATTCCGGACGGCTCCCAGACGCAGGCGCCCAGCGGAGAGACCGGCGAAGCGCCCCCTGAAGTTCCGGCGGAAAATGCCGGAGACGTCAGCGTCTCTAACCCCGCCGGGGAGGGCGGCCAGCCCCCGGAGAGCGAAGCGCCCCCCTCTCAGGACATCGGCGGGGGAGACAATTTGACGGTGACGGAGCTGCCCGACTGGCTCAACCCCACCGGGGCGGAGCCAGCGGCATAACCCCATAAAAACCCAGCCCGTTTCGTCCGGCGCTCCCCCCTGGGGACGCAGAACGGAGCGGGGAGAAAAAGGAAGGAGAAACGCCTGTGACATCCTATGAGAGCGCCATGCTGTTGGCCAATACCCTGGACAGCAAAAAGGGAGAGAAGATCAAGGTCCTGAAGACGGAGGAGCTGACCACCCTGGCCGACTACTTTGTCATCTGCACCGCCACCTCCACCACCCAGATTAAGGCCATGTCCGACGCCTGCGAGGAGGCGATGGAGAAGAAGGGAGAGACGGTCCACCATATCGAGGGCCACCGGGGCGGCACCTGGCTGCTGATGGACTTCTCCTCCGTAGTGGTCCACATCTTCATGGACGAGGCCAGAAAGTTCTATGACCTGGAGCGGCTGTGGAGCGACGCCCAGGAGATCCCTCTGGAGCCCCTCAAGGCGGAGGAATGAAAATTCCTTGACAAGCGGCGGGAAATCCCATATAATTCGTATCTGTAGTGAAAAGCGCTGCTGGGGAGGAGTATCCGGCCGCGGGCGGTTCAGAGAGGGAACGGACGGTGCAAGTTCCCCCGCCGGGCGGGAGAAGGTGGCCCCGAAGCTCCGCCCCTGAACCCGCGGAAGCCGCGGCAGTAGGGCGCGGCGGTTCCCCGCCGTTACCGGGCACGAGTGTCCTTCGGGAAATTCAGGTGGTACCACGGATCAAACTGTCCGCCCTGAGCCAGACGGCTCAGGGCGTTTTTTTCACAAATCAGCAGGAGGTACAATATGGCGCAGAAACAAAAGATGAAGGTGCACACGGAGCTGGACCTGGCCCATCTGGTGGAATCCCAGAAGCTGGTGGATAAGATTCTGGTTCCCCACTGTATGCGAAAGACCAGGGCCCTTAATATCAGCTGGGGAGTCGGATCGCTGCTGACCGGCATTTTGTGCTTTCATGTGATGGACCAGCCCCTGGTGGGCGTCGTGCTGCTGGCAGTGGCTGTGATCTTTATGCTGCGGGGCATTTTTGTCTACCACATGGTGGCCATGGGGTCCCGGAGAAGAATGGCCAAAGGCTCCGCCGCCAGCGACTATATTCTGGAGAAAAATTATCTGTGGGCCATCAGCGGCGGGGCGGACGCCCACTACCCCTATGAGGACTGCACCCGCCTGCTGGAGACGCCCGGCAGCTTTTATGTGATCACCAAAAAGGGCGAGGCCATTCTTCTGGACAAGAGCGGTCTGACGGGCGGCACCGCGGAGGAGCTGCGGGACTGGCTGGCCGGAAAATGCCAAAAGCCGGTGGAGACGGTGGGCCCGGACTGGAAGCTGGCAGAGGCGCCGGCCCCCGTCCAGGCTGTGAAAGAAGAGAATTCGGAGAAACAGGAGGAAAATCCGCAATGAAAAAAGAACTGCCAAAGGTCTATGAGCCCCAGGAGGCGGAGTCCCGCGTCTATGAGACCTGGGAGAAGAACGGCTGCTTCCGGGGCCATCGGGACCCCAAGAAAAAGCCCTTTACCATCGTCATGCCGCCCCCCAACGTGACGGGGCAGCTCCACATGGGCCACGCCATGGACTCTACCCTTCAGGATATTCTCATCCGCTTCAAGCGCATGCAGGGCTATGCCGCCCTCTGGGTCCCCGGCACCGACCACGCCGGCATTGCCACGCAGATTAAAGTGGAGGAAGACCTCCGGGTCAACGAGGGCCTCACCCGCTATGACCTGGGCCGGGAGAAGTTCCTGGAGCGGGTGTGGCAGTGGAAGGAGAAGTACGGCAGCCGCATCGTCCAGCAGCAGAAGAAGCTGGGCGTGTCCTGCGACTGGGACCGGGCCCGGTTCACCATGGACGAGGGGTGCTCCAAAGCGGTGCGGGAGACCTTCTGCTCCCTGTATGAGAAGGGCCTGATCTACAAGGGCAGCCGCATCATCAACTGGTGTCCCCACTGCGTCACCGCCCTCTCTGACGCCGAGGTGGAGTATGTGGACAAGCCGGGCTATTTCTGGCACATCCGCTACCCCATCGCTGGGGAGGAGGGCCGCTATGTCATCGTGGCCACCACCCGGCCGGAGACTATGCTGGGCGACACCGGCGTGGCCGTCCACCCGGACGATAAGCGCTATCAGGACATCGTGGGCAAGCGGTGCATTCTGCCCCTGGTGGGCCGGGAGATGCCCATCGTGGCCGACGAATATGTGGACATGGAGTTCGGCACCGGCTGCGTGAAGATGACCCCCGCTCACGACCCCAACGACTTCGAGGTGGGCCTGCGCCACAATCTGGAGACCATCCGCGTCCTGGACGACAGCGGCAAGGTAGTGGAGGGCTATGGCAAGTACTCCGGCATGGACCGGTACGAGGCCCGGAAGGCCATCGTGGCCGACCTGGAGGAGCAGGGCTATCTGGTGAAGGTGGAGCCCCACCAGCACAACGTGGGGACCTGCTACCGCTGCCACAGCGACGTGGAGCCCATCATCTCCGCCCAGTGGTTCGTGAAGATGAAGCCCCTGGCCGAGGCCGCCATCAAGGTGGTGGAGGACGGCGAGGTCAAATTTGTCCCCGACCGCTTCTCCAAGACTTACCTCAACTGGATGGAGAACGTCCACGACTGGTGCATCTCCCGCCAGCTCTGGTGGGGACACCAGATCCCTGTGTGGTACTGCGCCGATTGCGGCCACATGACGGTCAGCCGCCAGGACCCGGACTGCTGTGAGAAGTGCGGTTCCAAAAACATCGAGCGGGACCCGGACGTGCTGGACACCTGGTTCTCCAGCGCCCTGTGGCCCTTCTCCACCCTTGGCTGGCCGGATAAGACGCCCGACCTGGAGTATTTCTACCCCACCGACGTGCTGGTGACGGGCTATGACATTATCTTCTTCTGGGTGGCCCGGATGATCTTCTCCGCCTGCGAGCAGACCAAAAAGCCCCCCTTCCACACCGTGTTCATCCACGGCCTGGTCCGGGACGACAAGGGCCGGAAGATGTCCAAGTCCCTGGGCAACGGCATCGACCCCCTGGAGATTGCGGACCAGTACGGAGCCGACGCCCTGCGCTTCAATCTGGTGACGGGCAACAGCCCCGGAAACGACATGCGCTTCTACACCAAGCAGTGCGAGGCCATGCGGAACTTCGCCAATAAAATCTGGAACGCCAGCCGCTTTCTGATGATGAACCTGACCATCGACAGGTGCGCGCTCCCTGAGAAGCTGGAGCTGGAGGATAAGTGGATTCTCTCCAAGCTGAACCGGGCCATCCGGGAGATCACCGAGAACATGGACCGGTACGAGCTGGGGGTGGCCGCCCAGAAGATCTACGACTTCATCTGGGACGACTACTGCGACTGGTATATCGAGCTCACCAAGACCCGCCTCCAGGGGGACGACCTGGACAGCAAGGTCCGCGCCCAGCAGGTGCTGTGTCATGTGCTGACCCAGATGCTCAAGCTGCTGCACCCCTTCATGCCCTTCATCACGGAGGAGATCTGGCAGGCTCTGCCCCACGGGGCGGAGGTGGAGGAGGGGAGCTTCCTCATGCTCCAGAGCTGGCCCCAGGCCAGCGAGGCCCTGGACTTCCCGGAGGAGGAGAAGGCCATGGAGCTCATCATGGACCTGATTCGGGGAATCCGCACCCGCCGCAGCGCCATGAACGTGCCCCCCTCCAAAAAGGCGCACCTCACTGTGGCCGCCTCGCCGGAGAACGAGCGGCTGTTCCAGCTGGGCGTCCCCTTCCTGAAGAAGCTGGCCTATGCCAGCGAGGTGAACTTTGCCGCCCCCGGCGGCGCTCCGGAGGCGGGCTCCGTCACCGTCGTCACCGCCGCCGCCCAGGCCTCCATGCCCATGGCCGAGCTGGTGGACCTGGAGAAGGAAAAGGCCCGCATGGAGAAGGAGCTGAAGAAGAACAGCGCCGAGCTGGAGAAGCTGGACAAGAAGCTCCAGAACCCCGGCTTTGTGAACAAGGCCCCCCAGGATGTGGTCCGGGCTGAACAGGACCGCGCCGTCCAGCTCCGCGCCCTGGTGGCCAAGCTGGAGGAGCAGCTGAAGAACCTGTAATCTTTCCCAAACAGAAAAAAATCAGCCCTGTGTTCAGGGCTGATTTTTTTATAAAAGAAGGACGGCCGGAGGCCGTCCTGAAGCAGATGAAGCAGGGGATTAGAAGCTCTGTACCGTCTCCGCGATGTGTTCCGCGCACAGGCCGTACTTCTGGAGCAGCTCGCCCGCGGGGCCGGAGCAGCCGAACTCGTCATTGATGCCGATGCGCCGCACAGGGGTGGGGCGCTTCTCGCAGAGGAGGGCGCAGACGGCCTCGCCCAGGCCGCCGATGACGCTGTGCTCCTCGCAGGTGACGATTTTTCCGCACTCCTCCGCGGCCCTGAGGACCAGCTCCTCGTCCAGGGGCTTGACCGTGGCCATATTGATGACCCGCACGGAGACGCCCCGCTCTGCCAGGAGGTCCGCGGCCTTCAGGGCCTCTGCCACCATCAGGCCGTTGGCGATGATGGCGGCGGCGGAGCCCTCCCGCAGCACCTCGCCCTTGCCGATTTGGAACTGGAAGGAGGCCTCGTCATGGAACACCGGCACGGCGGAGCGGCCCAGGCGCATGTACACCGGGCCCACATAGGCATAGGCGGCCTTGGTCATGGCCTTGGCCTCCACATAGTCGGCGGGGGACATGACCACCATGCCGGGGATGGAGCGCATCAGGGCGTAGTCCTCGCAGCACTGGTGGGACGCGCCGTCCTCGCCCACGGAGATTCCGCCGTGGGAGGCGCACACCTTCACATTCAGGTGGGGGTAGCCGATGGAGTTGCGCACCTGCTCGAAGGCCCGCCCGGCGGCGAACATGACAAAGCTGGAGGCGAAGGGCACAAGGCCCATGGTGGCGGCTCCGGCGGCGGCGGCCATCATGTTGGCCTCGGCGATGCCGCAGTTGAAGTGCCGGTCGGGGAAGGCCTTTTTGAACACGCCCGTCTTAGTGGAGCCGGCCAGATCGGCGTCAAATACGATGATGTCCGGGTGCTCCGCGCCCAGCTCCCGCAGCGCGTCGCCGTAGCCGTCGCGGGTTGCAATCTTTTTCACCTCTGCCATGTTACATCGCCTCCACTTCCGCCAGCTGAGCCGTCAGCTCATCCATGGCAGTCTGATATTCCGCGTCGTTGGGGCCCTTGCCGTGCCAGCCCACCTGGTTTTCCATGTAGCTGACGCCCTTGCCCTTGACGGTTTTCATAATGATGGCGAAGGGGACGCCCTTGACCGTCCGGGCCTGGGCGAAGGCGGCCGCAATCTGGTCGAAGTCGTGGCCGTCAATCTCCGCCGTCTCAAAGCCGAAGGCCTTCAGCTTGTCCGCGATGGGATAGGGGTTCATGACGTCGGCCACGTTGCCGTCAATCTGCAGGCCGTTGTTGTCAATGACCACGCACAGGTTGTCCAGCTTATAGTGGTGGGCAAACATGAAGGCCTCCCACACCTCGCCCTCCTGGATCTCGCCGTCGCCCAGCAGGGTGTACACCCGGCAGTCCTTCTTCTGGTACTTGGCCGCCAGCGCCATACCGGCGGCGGCGGAGACGCCCTGACCCAGAGAGCCGGTGGACATATCCACGCCGGGGGTCAGCAGGCTGGGGTGTCCCTGGAGATAGCTTCCGATTTTCCGCAGGGTAATCAGGTCCTCCTCCGGGAAGAAGCCGCGCAGCGCCAGGGCGGCGTACAGGCCGGGGGCGGTGTGTCCCTTGGAGAGCACGAAGCGGTCCCGGTCCTCCCACTGGGGGTTGTGCGGGTCCACCTTCATCTCCTTCAGGTACAGGTAGGCGAACAGTTCTGCGGCGGACAGGCTGCCGCCGGGGTGTCCGGATTTGGCCGCGTGGGTTCCCTGGATAATGCCCATCCGGATTTTGCAGGCGGCGGCCATCAACTGTTTTTTCTCTTCTTTTGTCATGCTGCATTCCTCCTCTCCTTTGCCGTTCCCCGCGGGGGAGCGGCGCGCAGGAAAATCAGGGTTTTGGGGGTGGGGTGCGGTTGGGACGGAGCGCCCGCCGCTCTTGTGCGCAGGCGCGGCCTCCGCCGGGGCTCCGCCGGTTTCAGATGGGAAAAGCGCCGCCCCGCCGCCGTCTCCTCACTCCATTTTACAAGTTTTTCACCGTTGAAGCAATATGATTCTGGAACAAATCTGAAGGAAATTATGAAAAAAGTTTTCAGAATTGTACAGAAAAGAGAAAGTCAAACGCAGAAAAGCCGCCTGTATCCAGGATACAGACGGCTTTTTAAAAAAGAGACTCCGCTCTCGAAAGACAGAGCCTCGGTCGCGCCGGGAGTGGCGTGTGGAGAGGGACGGAGGTTACTCGTTGGCCAGGGCGTCCTGAAGGGCCTTGATGCACTTGGGGCAGATGTTTTTCCCGTGGAACACAATCACGTCCTTGGCGTCGTCGCAGAAGATGCAGGCGGGCTGATACTTTTTCAGCACAATGGCGGGTCCGTCCATGTAGATTTCCAGGGAGTCCTTCTCCGCGATGTCCAGCGTGCGGCGCAGTTCAATCGGGAGCACAATGCGGCCGAGTTCGTCCACTTTGCGTACAATACCGGTAGATTTCAAATTGACCATCCTTTCCTTCTCACCTAGCGCCAATGAGAGAACCATCGGCAGGGCACGGAATCTGTAAAAGAATACCGAAAACGGCAAGATTAATTATACTACAAACTTCCATTCTGTCAACTGTTTATGTGAAGATATTGCAAAAACCGACAAATTATTTCTTGATAGCGAAATAAAAAGAAAATTGAGGGCATACTTTGTCGGATAAAAATGGTAAATAATGCTAAAATTTCCCCGTATAAATGGGACAAGAGGAGGGATGTCAGATGACGATGGCGTGGATTTGGACGGGGATGGTAGCCCTTTCAATTTTGTGCGGGCTGGCCGGAGGGCGGGCTGAAGCGGTGACAGCCGCCGCCCTGGAGGGGGCCCAGGGGGCTGTGGAGCTTTGTATATCCATGGCTGGAATGCTGTGCCTCTGGATGGGGGTGATGGAGATTATGCGCCGCTCCGGGCTGACGGAGAAGCTGTCCCGGCTGCTCCGCCCGGCGCTGCGCCTGCTGTTTCCCCAGGAGGCCGGGGACCGGGCGGTGATGGACAGCATTTCCGCCAATATATCGGCCAATCTGCTGGGGCTTGGAAACGCGGCCACGCCGCTGGGCATTGAGGCGGTCAGGCGGATGGGGCGGAAAAGCCCCGGTACGGCCTCGGACGCCATGTGTATGCTGGTGGTGTGCAACACCGCCTCCATCCAGCTGTTCCCCACCACGGTGGCCGCGGTGCGGGCGGCAGCGGGAAGCAGGGCGCCCTTTGACATTCTGCCCGCCGTCTGGCTGGCCTCCGCCCTGTCTGTGGCCGTGGGGATTGCAGCCTGCAAGCTGCTGGCGCGGCTTTGGAGGGACTGAGCATGGAGCTGCTGTCCTCTATGACAGTCCCGCTGCTCATCGGGGGCGTGGGGCTGTATGGGCTGAGAAAGCGGGTGGATGTGTACAGCGCGCTGCTCCAGGGGGCAGGGGAGGGGCTGGAGATTCTTTTGCACATTGTCCCGGCCCTGGTGGCGCTGATGACGGCGGTGTCCATGCTCCGGGCCTCCGGGGCGCTGGAGCTGGCGGCCCGCCTGCTGGCGCCGCTGCTGGAGCGGGTGGGAATTCCGGCGGAGCTGCTGCCCCTGATGCTGGTGCGGCCCATCAGCGGGTCCGCCGCCCTGGGGGTGGGGGCGGAGCTGATTGAGGCCTGCGGCCCGGACTCCCAGCTGGGGCGCACGGCGGCGGTGATGCTGGGCTCCACAGAGACCACGTTTTATACCATCGCCGTCTACTTCGGCGCGGTGGGCGTTGCCAGGACCCGGTACGCCATCCCCGCCGCCCTGTGCGCCGACCTCACCGGCTTTTTGGCTGCGGCCTGGGCGGTGCGGGTGTGCTTTGGGGCCGGCTGAGCGGCGGGCTCTCAGTCAACAAAAATGGCGCTGGGATAGACCTGCTGGATGCGCTGGTCGGGGTAGTGGTCGTCTAAAAACTGCTCCAGGGCGTTTTGGGGCGGCAGGTGCAGCAGGGCGCGCTCCGCATAGCGGCCGAAGGCCAGGGCGGAGACAAGCATATTCAGCGCCATAAATACCACCAGCGCCCAGGTCAGAATTTTGCCTGCGCCCATGGGAATGCGCTCGACAAGGCCGGACAGGCGGGGGTAGCAGAATTTCAGCCAGACCACGGCGGCAATGCCCCAGAAGAAGCAGTAGAGCAGATTGATCCGCCCGCCCAGGTTGAAGGGGATGTGGCTGTAGTCCCAGAAGACCGTGCCGAACAGGAGCTCGGACAGGACGGAGCAGCCGTACTCATAGGCGCCGCCCAGCACCGTGCCGGACAGGAAGAGAAAGCCGTCGCTGCGCTTCCGGTAGCGGTAGAGCAGAGCGGTCAGCAGCACGGCCCCAAAGCCCCAGACGATGGAGAAGGGGCCGTAGAGCACGCTGCTCCGGCTCATCCACACCCCGGCGGTCATGCGGCAGAAGACGGTCTCAATGACGTCCCCCAGAAAAGCACCGGTGAAGAAGAGGCAGGCGAGCTTATAGAAGCCGCAGCCCTGTGCGAATACGACGGGAACGGATTTGGCGGTCCGGCGCTCCCGCTTCAGGCGCTCCCGCTCCAGACTGGGGTAGGCGCGGGCCATACGGCGCTGAATATAGCGGGTGACGGCATTGTCCAGAATTTCAGACAGCCGCTTCCAGCGGCGGGAGATCTGGCTGGGTTCTCTCAGGCTTCCGCTGAGCTGGAGCACGGCCGCTCCGGAGCCCACAAAGTCAATCAGCAGGAACACCAGCACAATCAGGACAAAAACCCTGCCCACAGAGGCGGGCAGCCAATTGATAAAAGAAACCAGCAGCGGGTCGCCCAAAAACAGGCAGAACAGGGACAGCGCGCCCCATACCGCCGCATATTTCAGGCAGATGTGCCCGCCGAAGTTCCAGGGCTCCTGGGAGTAATCCCACCACTTCTGGCCAAAGATGCGCTCCAGCAGAAGGCCGGTGACAAGCTCCAGGGCGGAGGCCAGAAGAGCGCCGCCGGTGAAGAGAAAGATGGGGGCGCTCTTCAGCTCCGGCAGAAAAATGGCGAACAGCACGGCGGCCAGGCCGTACACCGGAGAGAAGGGGGCGTTCAGAAATCCACGGTTGAGCAGGCGGCCCTTTTTGGCCGCCGCCGCCGCGATTTCCATCAGCCAGCCCAGAAAGGAGTAGACGAGAAAAAACCAGAGAAGCTGGTAAGGTGTGTATTCCATAGGGGACCTCTTGCCTCAGATCTGCGCAAAAAACTGTTCAATTTCGGCCCGGACCGCCTGGACGGAGCCCTGGACAAAATCCGGCTTGCCGCCGCCGCGTCCCCGCAGCGCCTGGTTCATCGCCTTGGCCAGAGGGCGCAGGTCCCCGCCGGGCAGGCCGGCTGCATATTGATAGCCCTGACCGTCCTCTCCGGAGAAGCAGACGCATCGGCCCCGGCAGGCGCTCTGTACGGCGCCTGTCAGGCGGCGCAGGCTGTCGGGAGAGAGACCGGGCTCAAAGAGCACCACATCCCCCGCCTCCCGGTACTGTCCGGCCAGAGCGGCAAAGCGCGCCTCCTCCAGGGCGGCCAGGCGCTCCTTCAGGCCCTGCGTCTCCTTCAACTGGCGCTGAACGCCCCGGCTGGTCTCCAGGGCTTTGACGGACAGCAGATTGGAGACGGCGTGATTTTGCTCCCAAATCTGAGACAGGTACAGGAACGCCCGCTTTCCGCACAGCAGCTCAATGCGCACGCCGGAGCGGAATTTCTGACAGGAGAGCAGCTTCACCAGTCCCACCTGTCCGGAGGAGGACACGTGGGTGCCGCAGCAGGCGCAGGTGTCCGCGCCGGGGAAGGAGACGATGCGCACCTGTCCCTGGATGGCCTTTTTGCTCCGGTACTCCAGGCGTTCCAGCTCCTGGGGGGAGGGGTATGTAATTTGAACCGGGTGGTCCTCCCAGATATACTGGTTGGCCGCCGCCTCCAATTCCTGGAGCTGCTCCTGGCCGAGTTCTACATTGAGGTCGATGGTGATTGTCCCGGCGCCCATATGGAACCCCACGTTGTCGCAGCCATATTTGGCGTGGGCCAGACCGGAGACAATATGTTCCCCGGAGTGGTTCTGCATCAGATCGAAGCGCCGCGCCCAGTCGATCTCTCCCTCCGCCGGCGCGCCGGCCTCCAGAGGAGCTTCACAGATGTGAATGACGCGGCCCTCCCGCTCGTGGACCTCCAGCACCCGGACGCCGCCCAGCGTGCCCGTGTCATATGGCTGTCCGCCGCCCTCCGGGTAGAAGGCGGTCTGGTCCAGCGTGACCTCCCACCCCTTTTTCCCCTGGACACAGGAGAGCACCCGGGCGGTGAAGCGGGTGAGATACGGATTTTCTTCGTATAGCTTTTTCATGGCAGAGACCTCTATATCCGATAAAATTTTCACAGATTTAAATCATTATACCACAACAGAGGGGAAAGACAAAGCGTGACAGAAAAAGAAAAAGTCCTGAAACATGGCAGTTTCAGGACTTTTTGGTGGAGATAAGCGGGATCGAACCGCTGACCTCTTGAATGCCATTCAAGCGCTCTCCCAAGCCACCAGGTATGCACCCTCTGATAGTTTCGGATAGCGCTTGGTCACACCACTTTAAAAGGTCTGCTGTGATTCACAGCATAACATATGGGGATTTAAGTTGTCAACTGGCCATATCCATGCGATATGTATC
>CALXGC010000143.1 GCA_944387755.1 uncultured Oscillospiraceae bacterium
CGACATTCCGGAGCTGCCGGTCGTTCATGTCCACGCAGCGCTTCCAGGTGATGCGCTTGACGTCAATGCCCAGGGCGTTGCCCTGCTGGATGTGGTTGTCCAGCATAGCGGCCAGCAGGTTGTTGGCCGCGCCGATGGCGTGGAAGTCCCCGGTGAAGTGGAGGTTGATGTCCTCCATGGGCACCACCTGGGCGTAGCCGCCCCCGGCGGCGCCGCCCTTGACGCCGAACACCGGTCCCAGAGAGGGCTCCCGGAGGGCGGCGGCGACGTTTTTCCCCAGGCGGCGCAGGCCGTCCGCCAGGCCGACGGTGGTGGTGGTCTTGCCCTCGCCGGCGGGGGTGGGATTGATGGCGGTGACGAGAATCAGCTTGCCGTCGGGGTTAGGGACATCGTTGAGGAGCCGGTAGTCCACTTTGGCCTTATAGCGGCCGTAGTACTCCAGGTACTCCTCCGGCACGCCGGCCGTTTTGGCGATCTCCTGGATGGGTCTCATCTGTGTGCTCTGGGCAATTTCGATATCGGTTTTCATATGCGTCCTCCTTCATGTTGAAAACGGTGAGCCCATAAAAAAAGGGCGCACCCCTGATTTTGGTGCGCCCAGACGGTCGGCATTGAGGCGCCTGCGGCGCCCGCTGTACTTCCCGTGGTGTCCTCCACTTCCGTCAGTTGTACAGCTCCTATCCCCGTGGGGGAAAGTACCTGTACTATATCATAGCTTGCCCGGCCCGTCAAGAGGGGGACAGGGCGCAGCTATAGTCAAATTGACGGTAGTAGTCCTTGATGAGGTTCATAAAGGACCGGGCGGCGGGGGAGAGGAAGCGGTTCTTCTTATAGACCAGGGCCATGGGGCAGGTGAGCGGGGGATCGCCCACGGTGAAGAAGGCCAGGCGGTCCATGTAGGGCGTGCGCTGGATGCCGCTCTCCGGCAGGAAGGTAAAGCCCATGTTCTCCGCCACCAGATTGATGGCGGTGGTGTTGTTGGTGGTGATGAGGGTGTTGACCGGCTCCAGGCTCTGGACGCTGAACAGGTTGTGGAGCAGCCTGGACAGCCGCCAGTCGTCCGGGAGCATAATCAGCCGCTCCTTCTCCAGCCGCCGCAGGTTCTCAAAGGGGAGGGGATGGCAGCAGGGGCTGTCCAGCTCCCGAACAAGAGGGTGGTCCCGGTGGGCCAGAAGGAGAACCCGCTCGTGCATGACAAGCTCATAGCTCAGATCGGTCAGGTTGTCCGGAATATGCATCAGACAGAAGTCGGTGACGCTTCCGGCGGCCAGGTCCCCCAGTTGGGGCACGGGGGCCTCGTGGAGGATCACCTGTACCTCCGGATAGGACTGGGCGAAGCGGGGCAGGATGTCGGGCAGCAGGGTGGAGCCCCGCCAGGTGGACACGCCGATGTGGAGCTGCTGGGGCTTTTGGGTCTGTAAATTCCGCAGGTCGCTCTCCAGCTGCCGGTCCAGGTAGTCCTGCCGCTCCAGATAGGCGTAGAACAGCTCCCCCGCCGCCGTCAGGCGCAGCGGGGTGTGGGAGCGGTCCAGCAGAGTGACGCCCAAATGGGATTCCAGCTTCGCCAGGTACTGGCTCAGGTACGGCTGGGACAGGTAGAACCGGTCGGCGGCCTTGGAGATGCTCCGCTCCTTTACAATGGCCAGAAAATACTCCGGATTTTTTACAAACATGAAGAGAACACCCTCCGTCATTCAGGTTCCCTTATCATAGCACAAAATCCCCAGGAACAAAACAAAATTTGTCAAAAATCTAAAATCCGCCCAAATCCCGGACCACCGCCGAGGCCAGCGCCAGCCCGGCGGCGGCGGGCACAAAGGAGATGGAGCCGGGGGTATCCCGCCGTCCGGCGGAGCCGGGGCGGGTCTGTGCGGCGGGGGACTCCGCCTGTGCGGACCAGAGGGGGGCGCGGGGCTCCTCGGTGGAATAGACGACCTTCAGGTGGGAGATCCCCCGCCGGCGCAGCTCCTTGCGCATGATGCGCGCCAGGGGACAGCCCTGGGTTTTACTCAGGTCGGTGACAGTGAAGGCGGTGGGGTCCAGTTTGTTTCCGGACCCCATGGCGCTGATGATGGGCACGTTCAGAGCGGTGCAGCGGACGGCCAGCTCCAGCTTGGCCGACACCGTGTCCACCGCGTCCACCACATAGTCGTACTGCCGCAGGTCCACCTGGTCCGCGTTTTCAGGGAGATAGAACATGGGAATGGCCTCCACCCGGCACGCCGGATTGATGTCCCGCACGCGCTGGGCCAGCACCTCGCCCTTGGGACGGCCCAGGGTGGAGTGGAGGGCGGCGATCTGCCGGTTTAAATTGCTCTCTGACACGGTGTCGTCGTCGTACAGATGCAGGCTTCCCACGCCGCAGCGGGCCAGGGCCTCCACGCAGTATCCCCCTACGCCCCCCACGCCGAACACCGCCACCTTTGCGGCGGCCAGACGCCGGAGAGGTTCGTCCCCCGCCAGCATTCGGGTGCGGATGAATGGATCAGACATATGGGCCTCCTTTATGATAGACGTCATAACAGAAACCCTGCCGCTTGCAGGACAAGCGGCAGGGTGAATTTAAGGCGGTCATTTGACCAGCGCGCTCATGTCGTACAGGCCGGGCTTTTTGACGGCGGCCATGAACTTAGCGGCCTCGATGGCCCCCTGGGCGAAGATCTCCCGGGAGAGGGCGGTGTGCTTAATCTCCATAATCTCGTCGTGGCCGGCGAAGATAATCTCGTGCTCCCCCACGATGGTGCCCCCCCGGACGGCGGAGATGCCGATCTCCTTCTTGTCCCTGGGCTGGCGGACGGAGTGGCGCTCAAAGACGTACTCCGTCTCGTGGCCGCAGCTCTGAGCCGCCGCGTCGGCAATCATCAGGGCGGTGCCGCTGGGGGCGTCCACCTTCCGGCGGTGGTGGCGCTCCACAATCTCGATGTCATAGGTATCGCCCAGGATGGAGGCGGCCTTCTTCACCAGCTCCAGCAGCACGTTGATGCCCAGAGACATGTTGGCGGAGCGGAAGATGGGGACCTCCAGGGCGGCGGCCCCCACCTGGGCCACCTGCTCCGGGGTGTAGCCGGTGGTGGCCAGAATCAGCGGGGTCTTCGTGGCCCTTCCGAAGGCCAGCAGGCCATCCAGGGCGGCGGGGGAGGAGAAGTCAATTACCGCGTCCGCCTTCCCGGTGAACTGAGCGGGAGAGGAGTAGACGGGAAATTCCCGGCCGGTGGAGCCCAGCACGTCGAAGCCGGCGGCCACCTGCACCTCCGGGTCGGCGGCGCACAGGGACTCCACCACCCGGCCCATGTGGCCGCTGCAGCCGGAGATAATGACGTTCAGCATAGGGGAAGAACCTCCTTTGTAAACCGGCCCGTCAGATCAGGCCCTTGGCGGCCATGGCGGCGCGGAGCCGCTCCTTGTTCTTGGCGGACATCTCGCACAGGGGCAGGCGCACAGGGCCGGCCTCCATGCCCATCAGGTTCAGGGCCTCCTTCACCGGGATGGGGTTCACGTCGCAGAACAGGGCGTCAATCAGGTCCATGTATTCAATCTGGAGCTTGGAGGCGGCGGCGAAGTTGTTGTCCAGGCACAGGTGGGACATCTCCCGCATGACGCCGGGGACCACGTTGGAGGCCACGGAGATGACGCCCTTGGCCCCCAGGGACATCATGGGCACCACCTGGTCGTCGTTGCCCGACCACACATAGAAGTCGTCGGGGCACAGATAGCGGGTGTGGGCCAGGAGGGAGAAGTTGCCGCTGGCCTCCTTGACGCCGTTGATTTTGGGATTTTCCGCGAGAATCTGATAGGTCTCCGCAGTGAAGGACACGCCGGTGCGGCTGGGGACGTTGTAGAGGATGATGGGAAGCTGGGTGCGGTCGGCGATGTAGGTATAGTGCTTCACCAGGCCGGCCTGGCTGCACTTGTTGTAGTAGGGAGTGACGTGGAGAAGGGCGTCCGCGCCGGAGTCCTCCGCGTGCTGGGAGAGGTAGACGGCGGCGGAGGTGTCGTTGCTGCCCGCGCCGGCGATGACCTTCACCCGGTGGTTGACCCGCTTGACGCAGTACTCCACCACGGCGATGTGCTCCCGGATGGTCATGGTGGCCGACTCGCCGGTGGTGCCGCACACGCAGATGGCGTCCACGCC
>CALXGC010000144.1 GCA_944387755.1 uncultured Oscillospiraceae bacterium
CCTCCGGCAAGGATATGACCTACTTCGACCAGGAGAAGAACGAGCACTATATCCCCTACGTCATCGAGCCCTCCCTGGGCGCCGACCGCGTCACCCTGGCCTTCCTGGTGGACGCCTATGACGAGGAGGTCGTGGGACAGGACAAGAACGGCAAGGACGACGTGCGCACCGTGCTGCGCCTCCACCCCGCTCTGGCCCCCTATAAGTGCGCCGTGCTCCCCCTGTCCAAGAAGCTGTCCGGCAAGGCCCGCGAAATTCAGACCGAGCTGAGCAAATATTTCATGGTGGACTTCGACGACGCCGGCTCCATCGGCAAGCGCTACCGCCGTCAGGACGAGATCGGCACTCCCTACTGCATTACCGTGGACTTCGAGACCGTGGGCGACGATGAGCACCCCGCCGACAACGCCGTCACCATCCGGGACCGGGACACCATGGAGCAGGTCCGCGTGCCTATTTCTGAGCTGAAGGCGTGGCTGGAGGAGAAGCTGGCCTATTAAGCTGTAGGGGCGGCCTCTGGCCGCCCGCCCTCCAGCGCAAACGGCAAACGTATTCGTGGGGCGCGACGACCCCGGCGCGCCCGCCGGGGTGCAATCCCCCGCCGCCCGTTGGGCGGCACCCCCTTTCAAAAGGGGGCAGATGGCGGACGTATCCGTGGGGCCCGGCGGCCCGGCGCGCCCGCCGAAACGCAATCCTCCGCCCGTGCGCACGAAAATTATCCACAAAAAGTATCCCCTCTGTGGAAAACTCCGCAGAGGGGATATTTTTTGGAATATTCAGTCACCCAGCAGGCCCAGTTCATATTTCCAGGCCAGCACCCGCGTCACGGCCTGGTCGATTTGCTCTTCGGAGACAGAGCCGTTCTCCACGGCGGCGATGACCTGAGGAATTTGGGTTTCAAAGTCGGTGGTGAGCACAATGTCGTTGCCGGCCTGGACGGCCATCACGGCGGCGGAGCCGTCCTGGGCGTACTGGGCCACGGCCTCCATGGCCAAATCGTCGGTGAGGATGACCCCGGTGAAGCCCAGCTCCTCCCGGAGAATCTGGTGGACGGCGGGGGACAGGGAGGCGGGCAGGTCCGGGTCCATGCACGTCACAATGTTGTGGCTCACCAGCACCGCGTCGGCTCCGGCCTGAACGCCGGCCTGGAAGGGCAGGAAGTCCGAGGTCTCGAAGGTCTCATAGGGCCGCTGGTCCACGGCAATGCCGGTGTGGGTATCCGCATTGCTGCCATAGCCCGGAAAGTGCTTCAGCACAGAGCCGATGTGCTCCTGGCCCATAACCTGCACCACCTGGGCCACATAGTCCGCCGTGGTCTGGGCGTCCTGTCCCAGGGCGCGGGCATAGATGAAGTCCGCCGGGTCGGTGGACACGTCGGCCACCGGGGCGAAATTGACGTTGACGCCCAGATCCAGCAGGGTGACGCTCTTCTGCCGGGCGTCCTGAAGGATGGCGTCCAGTCCGCCCTGGGCGTACAGCGCCTGGGGAGACTGGCAGCGGCTGGGAAAGAGGTGGGGGTTGCTGCTGGCCCGGACCACCGTGCCCCCCTCCTCGTCCGCGCCGATGAGCATGGGAATACCCGCCGCCGCCTGGTAGGAGGCGATGGTATCCCGCACCTCCTGGGCGGTTTTATCCTGAAAATCCCGTCCGAAGAGGATATAGCCCCCCAGCTTGTACTGGGCGACCTTTTCCGCCGCCTCTGTCTCCGGGCAGCGGACAAAGAACATCTGCCCCACCTTCTCCTCCAGGGACATGGCGGAGACGAGCTCCTCAATGATCTGGTCCTCGTTCATGGGGACCTGCTCCTGGGGCGGCTGGGGCGTCTCCTGGACAGGTTCTTCCGTCTCCTGCTGGGGCGCGCTCTGCTCCGGCTCCGGCGCCGGCGCGGAGGCCTCCGGCTGTTGGACCGGGGCCGGGCCGGAGGGCTCTGGGGCCGAAACCGCAGGCGGAGCGCCGGAGGCGCTGTCCAGTCCGGGGGACGGGAGGGCGCCGCACCCGGCCAGCAGCAGGCAGAGCAGGCATACAATCCATTTTTTCATAGCTTCCTCCTGAGAAAAACAGCGTGGAGAAGGGAACATCTCCACGCCGGAACATCCGCTCCTCTCCCCTGGGAGACGGAGCCTGTATCCGCGGAGACGGACCTGACGGCCCGTTCCGCTTTATTGTATGGAAGTATAGCACGTTTCGTGCCTACTGTCAATTTTTTCAGGGATTTTTCGTCACTTTTTGCGGTTTTTCCCGGGGCGGGGAGGCGGCGTCACCGGAACTTCCGGCTCTCCGCCACCGCCAGCTGGTCGCAGCGGTTGTTATAGGGGTTGGAGGCGTGGCCCTTTACCCAGTGCAGGCGCACCTGGTGAAAGCCGCACAGCTCCAGCAGGCGCTCCCACAGGTCCGGGTTCAGGGCGGGCTTCTTGTCCGCCTTCACCCAGCCCCTGGCCTGCCAGCTCCGGGCCCACCCCTTCTCCAGGGCGTCTATCACATACTTGCTGTCTGAGTAGAGCTCCACCTCACAGGGCTCCTTCAGCGCCTCCAGAGCGGAGATCACCCCAGTGAGCTCCATGCGGTTGTTGGTGGTCTGGGGCGCTCCTCCGGACAGCTCCTTCTGGTGCGGGCCGTACATCAGAATCGCCCCCCAGCCGCCAGGGCCTGGGTTGCCCGAACAGGCCCCGTCGGTGTAAATGGTCACTTTTTTCATGGCTGCCTCCTGAAGCCTTCCCCCCTGTGGGGGGAAGGCTTTTTTTCCCCTTTCATAAGGGGGCTGTAGGGGCGCACATTGTGCGCCCGCCGGTTTGGAATCCCCCGCCCCCTTCGGGGGGCCCCCCTTTCACAAGGGGGGCACAATCCCCAGCCGCCCGTTGGGCGGCACCCCCTTTCAAAAGGGGGCAAATGGCGGACGTGTCCGTGGGGCGCGACGACCCGGCGCGCCCGCCGGAGGGAACCAAACCGGCAGGCAGTCCTGGTCAGCGGCTGCGGAGAATTTTCTCCCGCCGGGCCAGATACTCCTCCTGGGTCAGCAGTCCGGCGTCCCGCAGGGTCTCCAGCTGTCTCAGCTGTCCCTTGACGTCCAGGGCGTTGGAGGGAATCTCGCCGCTGCTCTGGGGCGGAGGGGGCTGGTCCGGTCTTCTGCGGTTCCAGGGGTGGCTGGCCGGGGGAACATAGCGCCTCGGCCCTCTCTGGACGCTTTTCAGCAGAAGAACCACGGCTGCAATCACAACCAGCAGGGGCTCCAGCAAAAACAGCAGTCCGATTGCCCCCGCTGTTGGGAGCATGACCAGTCCAATCAGAAGGGCGGGCAGCTGCCAAAACAGCAGGATCACGCCAAGGACCGCCAGGGGCCACACGGACTTTTTCTTTCTCTGGGCCATTGTTTCCGCTCCTCTCTGGAGTGTGTCTTTTTATTCTCCGGCGTCCGAACTTTCCACAATTTCCTCTGAATCTGTGGAAACTTCCTCCCGCTCCGCCAGGGCCAGGGAGATGACCTTGTCTCCCTCCTCTTTGAAGCGCATGACGATAACGCCCTGGGTGGCCCGTCCGGCCACGCGGATGGCGTCCACATGGGTGCGGATGAGGATACCGGCGGCGGTGGCCACCAGCAGGTCCTCGGAGCCGTCCACCACTTTGATGCCCACCACCGGGCCGGTCTTCTCGGTGACGGCGTAGTTTTTGATGCCCAGGCCGCCCCGGTTGGTGATGCGGTACTCCTCCACAGGCGTGCGCTTGCCATAGCCGTTTTCGGTGATGGTGAGGACGGTCTTTCCGGCGGTGGCGCGGGCGGCTCCCACCACATAGTCCCCCTCCCGAAGCTTAATGCCCCGGACGCCCACGGCGTCCCGGCCCATGGGCCGCACGCTGTTCTCGTCGAAGCAGACGGCCATGCCGTCGTGGGTGGCGATGAGGATTTTCTTGGCGCCGTCGGTCTCCCGCACGGAGATGAGCTCGTCCCCCTCCTCCATGCGCAGGGCCCGGATGCCGTTGTTGCGCAGGTTTCTCAGGGCGTTGGCGGGCAGGCGCTTCACCGTGCCCTTCCGCGTGACCATCAGCAGATAGCGGCCGTTGTCCTCGATGGAGCTGGTGTGAATCATGGTCTGCACCCGCTCCCCCGGCTCCACCTGGAGGATGTTGACGATGTTGGTCCCCTTGGCGGTCTTCCCCGCCTGGGGAATCTGATAGCCTTTCTTTCTATAAACCTTGCCGGTGTTGGTGAAGAAGAGCATATAGTCGTGGGTAGAGGCGGTGAACACATCCACCACATAGTCCTCCTCCCTGGTGGTCATGCCCTTCTTTCCCATGCCGCCCTTGGACTGGGCGGCGTACTCGCTCACCGGGGTGCGCTTGAGATACCCCGCCTGGGTGAGGGTGAAGACGCATTGCTCCTCCTCGATGAGGTCCTCGATGTCAATCTCGTCCTCCACGTCCTGGATCTCCGTGACCCGGCCATCCCCGTACTTATCCCGGATGGCGGTCAGCTCGTCCTTGAGCACCCCCCGGAGCATGGACTCGTCGGCCAGAAGCTTCTGGAAGTAGGCGATGCGCTCCTCCAGCTCTCTGTACTCCGCCTCCAGCTTCTCCCGGTTGAGGCCCTGGAGGGAGATCAGGCGCATGTCGCAGATGGCCTGGGCCTGCACCTCGTCCAGGCCGAAGCGCTCCATGAGCCGGTCCCTGGCGTTGTCGTAGCTGGTGCGGATAATCCGAATGACCTCGTCGATGTTGTCCTGGGCGACAAGCAGGCCCTCCAGCAGATGGGCCCGCTCCTGGGCCTTGCGCAGGTCGTACCGGGTGCGGCGGATGAGCACCTGCTCCTGATAGGCGATGTACTCGTCCAAAATGTGCCGCAGGGAGAGAATCCGGGGCTGGAGCTTGCCGTCCACCTCCACCAGGGCCAGCATATTCACGGCGAAGGTGGTCTGAAGCTGAGTCTGGGCGAAGAGGCGGTTGAGCACCACCTGGGGGTTGGCGTCCCGCTTGAGCTCGATGACGATGCGCATGCCGTTGCGGTCGGTCTCGTCCTGGATGTTGGAGATGCCCTCCAGGCGCTTGTCCTCCACCTGGTCGGCCATGTTCTTGATGAGCATACGCTTGTTGACCTGATAGGGAATCTCGGTGATGATGATGCGGGTGCGGTCCTTGCCGAACTCCTCGAACTCGTGGCGGGCCCGGACGGTGATACGGCCCCGGCCGGTGGCATAGGCCGCCCGAATGCCCGCCCGGCCCATGATAATGCCCCTGGTGGGGAAATCGGGACCCTGGATGTGCTCCATCAGGTCGTTCAGCGTGCTCTCCGGGTGGTCCAGCACCTGGATGGCGGCGTTGATGACCTCTCTCATGTTGTGGGGCGGGATGTTCGTCGCCATGCCCACGGCAATGCCGCTGGAGCCGTTCACCAGCAGGTTGGGGAAGCGGGAGGGGAGCACCCTGGGCTCCTGGGTGGACTCGTCAAAGTTGGGGACCCAGTCCACGGTGTCCTTCTCAATGTCCCGGAGCATTTCCTCCGAGAGCCGGGCCAGCCGGGCCTCGGTGTACCGGTAGGCCGCCGGGGGGTCGCCGTCGATGGAGCCGAAGTTGCCGTGGCCCTCCACCAGGGGACAGCGCATGGAGAAGTCCTGGGCCAGCCGGACCAGGGCGTCGTACACGCTGGCGTCGCCGTGGGGGTGATACTTGCCCAGCACGTCGCCCACGCAGGTGGCCGACTTCTTGAAGGGCTTGTCGTGGGTCAGGCCGCTTTCGTACATGGAGTACAAAATGCGGCGGTGCACCGGCTTCAGGCCGTCCCGCACGTCGGGCAGCGCCCGGCTGACGATAACAGACATGGCGTACTCGATGTAGGACTTCTCCATCTCCGGCACCAGGGGGGAGACTTCAATCTTTTGATTGGGATACCGGATTTCTTCCGGGTCATACTGCGGTTTTTTACTCATGTATCGTATCTCCTTCTTGCAGGGGCCGGCGGCCTCTGCGGCAACGAACGTGGGGTGCTCCAAAGCCTCCCCCTCCGGGGGAGGTGCCGAGCGAAGCGAGGCGGAGGGGGAACAGACGACGGGCGCGGCGGCGGAGAGAGCGGGGCGGAGGGCGGTTGGCCGGCGGGCGGCCGCAAGGGCCGCCCCTACGCAAACAACGGACGTTGCACGCTCCAAAGCCTCCCCCTTCGGGGGAGGTGCCGAGCGAAGCGAGGCGGAGGGGGTTAAACCAGCGGGCGGCCGCAAGGGCCGCCCCTACGGCAGCAACGGACGTGTGTGTAGGGCGCGACGACCCGGCGCGCCCAAAAGCCTCCCT
>CALXGC010000145.1 GCA_944387755.1 uncultured Oscillospiraceae bacterium
CGGCACCTGGGGCAACAACATCATCAGCGAGAACCTGTGGTACACCCACCTGATGAACGTCAGCCGGATCTCCTACAAGGTTCCCTCTATGTACGTCCCCTCCGACGAGGAAATCTGGGCCGAGTAAGTTTGCTATCTTCTCTTTCTCTTCAAAATGTAAAGGTACGGCTAGGGTTAGCCGTACCTTTACATAAATAATCAGTCTGTTCCGTGGGGCGGCAGTCTGCGGCTCAGATGGAAAGGAATGTATATGTTGAACAGCTACAGAGAAAAGTTTGTCACTCCTGAGGTGGCGGCGAAAGCCGTGCAGTCCGGGGACTGGGTAGACTACGGCTACGGCGCGGGCTTCCCAGAGCTGATGGACCGGGCGCTGGCCGCCCGGAAGGGAGAGCTCCAGGACGTGAAGATCCGGGGCGGCCTGATGATCCGCCCCCGCATCGAGGCGGTGGAGTGCGACCCGGAACAGACCACCTTCAGCTACTATAGCTGGCACATCGGCGACTATGAGCGCAAGCTTCAGAAGCGCGGGCTGGTGAAGTTCGTGCCCTCTATGCTGCGCCTTGCCCCCTATCTCTACCGGGACCGCCACATCCGCTGCGACGTGGCCTTTGTGCCTGTCTCCACGCCGGACGATCAGGGGTACTGCGGCCTGGGCGTGTCCAACTATATGTGGCGTACCATCATTGAGAGCGCCCGCACAGTCATTTTCGAGATCAACGAGCGTCTGCCCAAGCTTCAGGGCGTGAACGGCTCCCACCGGGTCCACCTGAGCGAGGCGACCTATATTGTGGAGGGGGAGCACGAGCCCATCCCCCAGCGCAGCTACCGCGACCCCAGCGAGACGGACGTCCAGATTGCCAAGCTGGTGCTGGATGAGATCCCCGACGGCGCGGTGCTCTCTCTGGGCGTGGGCGGCGTGCCCTTCACCGTGGCGAAAATGCTGGCGGAGTCCGACCGGAAGGACCTGGGCTGCCACACCGGGACCATCAGCGACGCCTTCCTGGAGATGTGGAAGGCGGGCAAGCTGACCAACGCCCGGAAAGAGGTAGACAAGGGGTACTTCACCTGGAACCTGGCCATGGGTTCTCAGGAACTGTACGACTGGCTGGATGCGGAGCCCCAGCTCTTCCACCCCGGCGACGTGGACTATGTCCACTCTGTGGAGCGCATGAGCCAGATGTCCAACTTCATCAGCATCAACGGCGGCGTACAGCTGGACCTGATGGGCCAGGAGAACGCCGAGTCCGCCGGCACCCGGCAGCTGTCCGGCATCGGCGGCCAGATGGACTTCCTGGAGGGCGCCTACCGCTCCAAGGGCGGCAAGGGCTTTATCTGCCTGAACTCCACCCACAAGCAGAAGGACGGCAGCCTGAGCTCCAACATCGTGCCCTTCATTCCCGGCGGCAGCACGGTGTCCGCCCCCCGGACCATCATTCAGTATGTGGCCACCGAATACGGCATTGCCAACCTGGCCGGTAAGACCGTGCGGGAGCGCGCCGAGGCCATGATTGCCATCGCCCACCCCGACTTCCGGGATGAGCTGCGCAAGTACGCCGAAGAGAACTGGAAATAACAGAAAATTTTCTGCGGAGAACGGCCGCCTGTTCCATCGGGACAGGCGGCCGTTTATTATATTTGCGCAAAGCCGGACCTCTTTGACGGGAAAAAGCCCCCGGCGCAGGCCGGGGGCTTTCTGTCAGGCAGATGGGAATCAGTTGGAGGCGGTGTCCAGATCGGTGTCGTCGCCCCAGAGCATATTCTTGCGCAGCTCGGCGCCCACGGTCTCCATCTGGTGCTTGGCCAGCTGGGCGCGCTTGGAATTGAAGAAGGTGCGGCCGTTCTTGTTCTCGGCAATCCACTTGCCGGCGAACACGCCGTCCTGGATGTCCTTCAGGACAGCCTTCATGTTGGCCTTGGTCTCCTCATAGGGCAGGATGCGGGGGCCGGAGACATACTCGCCGAACTCCGCGGTGTCGGAGATGGAGTAGTTCATAGCGGCCACGCCGCCCTTGTTGATCAGGTCGATGATGAGCTTCATCTCGTGGATGCACTCGAAGTAGGCGTTCTCAGGCTCATAGCCGGCCTCGACCAGAGTCTCAAAGCCCAGCTTCATCAGCTCCACCACGCCGCCGCACAGCACAACCTGCTCGCCGAACAGGTCGGTCTCGGTCTCGTCGTGGAAGGTGGTCTCCATGATGCCGGCGCGGGCGCCGCCGATGCCGGCGATATAGGCCAGGGCGATCTTCATGGCGTCGCCGGTGGCGTTCTGCTCCACGGCCACCAGGCAGGGCACACCCTTGCCGTTCACATAGGTGGAGCGCACGGTGTGGCCGGGGCCCTTGGGGGCTGCCATGAACACGTCCACGCCCTTGGGGGGGACGATCTGCTGATAGCGGATGTTGAAGCCGTGGGCGAAGGCCAGGGCGTTGCCCTCCTCCAGGTTGGGGGCGATGTCCTTCTTGTACACGTCGGCCTGGACCTCGTCGTTGATGAGCATCATCACGATGTCGCCCCACTTGGCGGCCTCAGGGATGGACATGACCTTCAGACCGGCCTCCTCGGCGTTCTTCCAGTTCTTGGAGCCGGGCGCAGGCCCACACAGACGTCGCAGCCGGAATCCTTCAGATTCAGGGCGTGGGCGTGGCCCTGGGAGCCGTAGCCGATGATGGCGATCTTCTTGCCGTTGAGGTAGTTGATGTCACAGTCCTTCGCGTAGTACATCTTTGCCATGATAATACACTCCTTTTTGCTGATGGCTCAAAGATTGAGATTCAAAACCCCAGGGGGCCGGATTCCGGCTCTCTTGGTGGATTGACAAGGGAAATTGCCCCGGAGGGCGGCCTTTGGCCGCCCGCAGGTCAGCAGGCACAGAGGGAATGCGGGCCGCCCAGTTTTGCGTGGGGCCCGACGACCCCGGCGGGCCGCCCTCACAGCACATTCTTGCCGTAGTTGTACTCCTCCCGGAGCTTGCTGTCGTCATAGATGGAGTTGCGGCCCCGCTCAATGGCCAGGGTGCCTGTCTTGGCCATCTCCAGGATGCCGAAGTCGGACAGCAGTTTAATCAGGGCGGAGGTCTTGCTCTTGTCCCCAAAGATGGCGACAGTGAGGGTCTCCCGGCTCACGTCGATGATGTTGGCCCGGAAGATGTTGGCCATCTGGATGACCTCATCTCTGGTGTTGCGGTCCACCGCCATGACCTTAATCATGGCGAATTCCCGCTGAATGGAGGTCTCCTCGTCCAGAATCTTCACCACCTGTACCGGAATCAGCTTCCGGCACTGGGCGGCAATCTGGTTGACCATCAGCTCGTCCCCCAGGATCACGATGGTGATGCGGGTGAGGCCGGGCTGGCTGGTCTCGCCGGAGACGATGGACTCAATGTTGTATCCCTTCCGGGAGAACAGCCGGGCCACCTGGCTGAGCACGCCGGGGATGTCCTGCACCAGCAGGGAGAGGGTGTAGAGCTTTTTTTCCGGATCAAAGGTCTTTTTCATCTCATTCCCCTCCTCACTTCAGCAGAAAATCTGTGATGTGGGCCCCGCCGGCCACCATAGGCCGGACCATCTCGTCGATGTCCACCTGGCAGTCGATGACATAGCCGCAGCCGCAGGACAGGGCCTCCTGAAGGGCCTGCTCCATCTCAGCGCGGTTTGTGACTCGCCTGCCCCTGAGGCCGTAGGCTTCAGCCAGCTTCACGAAATCCGGGCCCCGGTCCAGGGTGGTCTGGGAGTAGTGCTCATTATAAATAAGGTGCTGCCACTGGCGGACCATGCCCAGCGTGCCGTTGTTGAACACCACGGTGATAATGGGCAGGCGGTAGTACTGCACCGTGGCCAGCTCGTGGCAGTTCATGCGGAAACAGCCGTCGCCGGTGGTGTGGATCACAACCTTATCCGGGTTGCCCACCTTTGCGCCGATGGCCGCCCCCAGGCCGAAGCCCATGGTGCCGAAGCCGCCGCTGGTGAGGAGCTGGCCGGGGTATTTAAAGTGGAAGTGCTGGATGGACCACATCTGGTGCTGGCCCACGTCGGTGGCCACAATGGCGTCCGGCGGGACCGCCTTCTCGATGGCGTCCAAAATCTGGCCGGGGGTGAGCTTTGCGCCCTGCTCCACCGGCTGCTCCTCCCGCAGGGGAAGGATATGCTGCTTCCAGGCCTCGTGGCGGTACTGGGGCAGGCGCTGGTTCAGCAGCTCCAGCACCCGCTTGGCGGAGCCGACGATGTGGTGGTCGGTGAGGACGTTTTTGTCGATCTCCGACCGGTCGATGTCGATGTGGACAATCTTGGCCTGGCTGGCAAAGGTCTCCGGCTGGAGGGCCACCCGGTCGGAGAACCGGCAGCCCACGGCGATGAGCAAATCGCACTCGTTGCAGGCCACGTTGCTGGCCTGGGAGCCGTGCATTCCAATCATGCCGGTGGTCAGGGGGTGGGCGCCGGGGAAGCCGCCGCCGCCCATGACGGTGATGGCCACCGGGGCGTCCAGCTTCTCGGCGAACTCCCGAAACTGCCTGTCCGCCCGGCCCCGGACGACGCCGCCGCCGCAGATGAGCAGGGGGCGCTCCGACTGGGCGATCATATCCACCAGCTTACTGATATCCCCCAGGTCGGGCTCCGGGGCCTTCAGACCGTGGCTGGCGGCCAACTGGCGGATGCTGTTGGTCTCCCGGTTCTGGGTCCAGGGGATAAATTCATAGTCAACCATGGCGGTGGGGGCCGTCACATTTTTCAAAAAGTCAATGAGCACCGGGCCGGGCCGGCCAGTGGCTGCTACGGCGAAGGCCTGGCGCATGACGTCGGGGATGGTCTGGGGGTCCCGCACAAGATAGGTGGCCTTTGTGATGGGCATGGCGATGCCGGTGATGTCCACCTCCTGGAAGGAGTCCTTGCCCAGCAGGTTCTCGCTGACGTTGCAGGTGATGAACACCACAGGGGAGGAGTCCATATAGGCGGTGGCGATGCCGGTGGTCAGATTGGTGGCCCCCGGTCCGCTGGTGGCGAAGCATACGCCCACCTTGCCGGTGGAGCGGGCGTAGCCGTCGGCGGCGTGGGAGGCACCCTGCTCGTGGGCGGTCAGTACATGGCGGATTTTCCCTTGATAGTTATACAATTCATCATAGAGATTCAGAATGGTCCCGCCGGGATAGCCGAAGACAGTGTCCACATCCTGCTCCAGCAGGCACTCCATGATGGCCTGGGTCGCTCTTACTTTCATGCTGTGTCTCACTCCAAAACCATTGCATTCTCTCCCGTCCCAGCTGGGCGGGGACGGTGCAAATCAGATTTTTCCTCCGCCCTTCTGCACCGCGATAACCCCGGTGCGGACCACCTCCAGGATGGAGAAGGGGCGCATCATGGCCTGAAAGGTGTCCAGCCGTTCCGGGGTATCGGACAGCTCCAGGGTGAGGGAGGTGGGGGAGATGTCGTCCACCTTGGCCCCCACAATCTCGCAGATGGTCATAATGTCGCCGCGGGTCTTGTTGTTGGCGTTGACCTTTAAAATCATCAGTTCCCGGCCGATGAGGTTGTTTTCCTCCAGGGTGCGGACCTTGATGACGTCCACCAGCTTGTTGAGCTGTTTTTCCACCTGCTCCACCACGCTGTTGCCGCTGTCCACAATGATGGTGATGCGGGAGATGGTGGGGTCGTCGGTGACGCCCACAGCCAGCGACTCGATGTTGAAGGCCCGGCGGGAGAACAGCCCGGTAATGCGGTTGAGCACGCCGGCCTGGTTCTCCACCAGCACGGAAATGGTCTGTTTCATAAGCGTCCTCCCTCTCAGTCGTTGGTGCCCACGTCCGGGTGGACCTTGGCAATCAGCAGGCAGCAGCCCTCTGTGTGCAGGAACTGGTCCAGGGCCCCGTCCAGCTTGTCCTCGTCGTCCACAGACAGGCTGGGGAGCCCATAGGCCCCGGCGATGGCGGCGAAGTCCGGGGAGCCGTCCAGCGCCACGCCGAAGGGGCCGTGGTAGGGGGCTGTCTTTTGAATCTGGTGGACCAGGCCCAGGGTGTTGTTCTGGAACAGGACGATTTTCACGTCCAGATTGGCCGCCCGGATGGCGGAGAGCTCGTTCATGGCCATCTGGAAGGAGCCGTCGCCGCACACCACGATGTTCTGCCGGCCGGGCTCGGCGATTTTTGCCCCGATTCCGGCGGGGAGGGCGTAGCCCATAGTGCCCAGGCCGCCGCTGGTAAGCAGCCGGCCGTGCTTCTGGGGCAGATATTTACAGGTGAAAATCTGGTTCTGGCCCACGTCCACGCTTACCACCGCGTCGTCGTCCAGCCTGGCTCCCAGCTTCCGCAGCAGGGTGCCGGGGAACACATAGCCCTCCCGGCAGGGGAAGACCCGGCTCAGCTCCGCCTTCCGGTAGTCCTTCAGCTGGTCCAGCCAGGCGGCGGAGTCGGTGACGGGGGCGCCCCGGTCCAGAATCTGCCGCAGAATTACCTTCACGTCTCCCACCAGGGGGATGGCGGCCTCCATATTTTTCCCGATCTCCGCAGGGTCCACGTCGATGTGGATGGTGGCCATCCGCCGCTGAATCTCCTTGGGGTCCACCATAGCCCGGTCCGCGGCCCGCGTGCCCACCATGATGAGCAGGTCCGCCCGGGCCAGGGCTTTATTGGCGCAGTGGTTGCCGTGGGCCCCGATCATGCCCATGTTCAGGGGGTGGTCGGTGGCCATCAGGGAGATGCCCATCATGGTCTTGACCACGGGGATGGCGCAGTTCTCAGCCAGCTCCAGCAGCTCGTCCCTGGCGTGGGCCAGCCACACGCCGCCGCCGGCGCAGATCAGGGGCTGTTTGGCCCGGGCGATGGCCTCCACCACCCGCTTAATCTGCAAATCGTTGCCCTTCACGCTGGGCTTATAGCCCCGGATGCTGACCTCCTCCGGGTAGTGGAATTTCTTCAGGGTCTGCTCCTGCACGTCGATGGGGATGTCAATCAGCACCGGACCGGGGCGTCCGGTGGAGGCGATGTGGAAGGCCTCCTTCACAATGCGGGGGATGTCGTTGGCGTCCTTGACCAGGTAGCTGTGCTTGGAGAAGGGGGCCACGGCGCCGGTGATGTCCACCTCCTGGAAGATGTCCCGGCCCAGCAGGTTGCTGGGCACCTGGCCGGTGATGGCCACCATGGGGATGGAATCCATATAGGCGGTGGCGATGCCGGTGATGAGGTTGGTGGCCCCCGGACCGCTTGTCACCATACATACGCCCACTTTTCCGCTCATGCGGGCATAGCCGGAGGCCATGTGCCCGGCGTTCTGCTCGGTCCGCACCAGCGTGTAAGCGATCTCCGGATGTTCCTTCAGCGCGTCCACCGCCGGGCAGATGGTGGCTCCGGCGTATCCAAACATATGTGTTACCTGTTCCCGCTTTAAACTTTCAATTAAAGCCTGTGCTCCATTCATGATTCTGCTCACCTCTGACAAACTCCCAATTTTCCCTTGCGGTTCCCGCCCCAGCGGGGGACAAAACAAAACGGCTCCGTCCCATCTTCTGATAGGACGAAGCCGTATTTTTACTCCGTGGTACCACCTAACTTCACAATCCTGTGGACTGTGCGCTCATTTCCCCGATAACGGTGGGACTCCGTCCCCTCCTACTGGGAGGGGGGCCTCCGTTCAGAGAAGCGGCTCGCGGGGGAGCTTCAGACATGGGTCCTTTCCAGGAGCTTGCACCAACCGCTCCTTCTCTGTGCGTCCAGACCCGCTTACTACCCGGTCATTGCCCTGGTATCCAAAATTTGTTCCTGCCGTCTCTCCGGCAAAATAAACTTGCACACATATTACCCCAAAACAGGGGAACTTGTCAATTCTTTTTTTCGCCGCACGGGCGGACGGATTGGAGCGCGCGGCGGATTGCCGCTGTTCAGGGGAAAAGTAAATCCCGAAGCAGAAGGAAGAGGAGAAGAAAAGCGAGGCATCCGCCGATAGACGCAGCAAGACCGCCCGGCCGCTTTTTTGTGCCGGAGGAGGTCCGGGGTTCCGGCGGCCGGACAGGCTGCGCCGGCCTCTCAGGGGAGGCCGGCCGGGGCTTTTCCTCTGAGAGGAGGCTGGCAAAGTCCCACTGCTCCGACGCCCCGCCGGTGCAGGGCGCCGGAGGGGCCGGCGGGTCTCCGGCGCGCTCTGTTTTGGGCTGGCCCACAGTCCAGTCCGGCTGCGTTCCAAAGGACAGGGGAGGGGGAAAGCTCCGGCCGGAGGGCTTCGGCGCTCTGAGGCTCTGGTTGTCCGGCTTGGTCCAGCCAAAATTTTTCTCCCTGCGGGGGACGCCGGATTTTTTGGGAGCGGGAGCGGCAGGGGCGGCCGCCAGCCGCGCGGCCCGCCGGGCCTCCTGATAGGCCTTGTGGAGCCGCTGAAAGCCCTCCGGGTCCTCCTCCGGATGGGCGGTTTTCAGCCGCTGGGCATAGGCCCGGCGCACCGTCTCCAGGTCGGCGGGGCCCTTCAATCCAAGCTCGCTCCAGGGCCAGGTCATGGCGTCTCCCCCTCCCCGCCGTCCTGGGAGTCGCAGCCCAGATAGGCGTCCAGGTTGTCCAGGAACTGTTCCATCTTCTGGGAGGCCTTGGCCACCCGGATGGACTCCTGGGTGGACAGCTGCTCCTGATACCAGGAGAGGTTCCGGTCCACCTGGGCCCGCAGCTCTCCCACCGTCATGGCGTACAGCCGCTCCGCGCGGGCCAGCAGGGCGCGGGGGCGCTCCTGCTCCCTGGGGTGGAGCTTCAGGGCGGACAGCTCCTTCAGACGGCGCTCCGCCTCCTGGGGGGACATGTCCTTGTTCTGCAGAAGCAGGCGGGAGCGCTGGCCGCTTCTGCTGACGGCCTCCACCTCCAGAAGCCCGTTGATGTCGTAAGTAAAGCGGACACGGATGGACTGTTCGCCCCGGTCCGCGGCGGGCGCGGTGACGGACAGCTCCCCCAGGAAGGCGTTGTCCTGACAGTAGGGATTTTCACCCTGGTACACCCGGACGGTGAGTTTGGTCTGTCCGTCGTGCACCGTGTAGAAGACGTCCTCCTTGCTGGAGGGGAGGACGCTGTTGCGCTCGATAAGGGGGGCCATCCGGTCCCGCCCAGGCTCCGCCGGGTTATAGACCGCGACGCCCAGGGTGAAGGGACACACGTCGGTGAGCACCAGCTCCTTCAGACCGGGGACGCGGGCCTTCATGGCGGCGGAGATTCCGGCGCCCAGGGCGATGGCGGTGTCCGGACTGCTGTTCCGGGCAGGCTCCCTGCCCAGAAGCTGGGCGATGTACTGCCGCACCGAGGGCATGTGGCTGGAGCCCCCCACCATCACCAGCTCGTCCAGCTCCGAGGGGGACATGCCGGCGTCCTGGAAGACCTTCCGCACCGGCTCCGCCATCCGCCGGAACAGGCGGCTGCAGGCGCGGATCAGCCACTCGTTGTTCAGGGGGAGGGAGGCCTGAATACTGCCGTCGTCAATCGACATAATAACCATTTTTTGGGTGGTCAGGGCCATTTTGCAGATCTCCGCCTGGCGGATGAGCATCTCCCGCTGGCCGTCGGAGAGCTGGTGAAAGTCGATTCCGGTCTCCCGGCAGAAGCTCTTGGCGATGGCGCGGTCGAAATCAGAGCCCCCCAGCCGGTTGTCCCCGCTGACCGCCGTGACGCTGACGACGTTTTCAAAGCGCTCCACCAGGGACACGTCCAGAGTCCCGCCTCCCAGGTCGAACACCAGACAGACCTTGTCCGCCTCGCCCTCGGCGATGTGGGCGGACACGGCGGCGGCGGAGGGCTCGTTGACCAGCCGCTCTACCTTCAGGCCGGCCAGCGCGCCGGCCCGCTTGGTGGCGGCCCGCTGTGCCTCGGCGAAATAGGCGGGCACGCTGATGACCGCCTCTGTCACCGGCTCGCCCAGATAGTGCTCCGCGTCCTCCCGCAGGCGGCGCAGCACCAGGGCGGACAGCTCCTCCGGGCGGAAGGTGTGGCATCCCAGCGTATAGCGCTTCTCTGTGCCCATGTCCCGCTTGAAGCGGGAGGCGGTCCGGTCCGGGTGGGAGATCAGCCGCTCTTTGGCGGCCTGGCCCACCAGAATGGTCTCATCCTCGTCCACGCTGACCACGCTGGGGGTGAGATAGCCCCCGAAGGCGTTGGGAATGAGCTCGCTGCGCCCATTGCGCCACACTGCGGCCAGACTGTTTGTTGTTCCCAAATCAATGCCCAGAATTGCCATGGGTCTCTCCTCCAATGCGGTGGTTTGTGCTATTTTAACATATCTGTCCCGCCCACGGCAAGAGCGGCCGGACAACAAAAAGCGGAGCGCCCCTGAGAGGCGCTCCGGAGGTCAGGGTGTGATTTCGATGGCGCTGACGGGGCAGCTCTCCGCCGCCTCCTGGACAAGGCCCTCCTGATCTGGATAGACGGTGTCTCTGGCGGCGGCCACGCCCTCCTCGGTCATGAGAAAGACACAGCCGCAGGTGTTGACGCACAGGCCGCAGCCGATGCAGTTTTCGTTGACATGGACGTTCACAGACGTTCCCTCCCTGGTTTTTTTCTTACTCTGTCCGGAATTGGCCGGATCTATACGTCCCCTGTCTGTTTAGACGGAAAGGAGCGGGGGAAGCCGCGGGAAATTTTGAATTTTTTGTCTTGACTCTCTCAGAAAAAGGTGCTAGAATACCAAATTGCGGTGGTAAGGGCAGGTATGCCCTTTTACCCGATGAAACGCCCCTGTTTTCGGGGGAGAGGAGGGCGCCGAACATGCTGGAAGAACTCAAGCAGGGCAGCAAAGTGGTGGGAGCCAAGCAGACCCGCCGCGCCCTGAAGGACGGCCGGGCCAAGAAGCTTTTCATGGCCAAGGACGCCGACCCCCGTCTGCTTCAGCCTCTGGTCCAGGAGGCGGTCCGCACCGGCGTGCGGGTGGAGCAGGCGGACACCATGAAACAGCTGGGCGAGGCCTGCGGCATTGCCGTGGGGGCCGCCGTGGCCGTTCTGGTGTGAGCTTCCCGCCGGCGGCGGGAAAAATTTCTTTTTGGTTTTAACAGAATAGGATTTACTTATTTTGTTAAAATAAATACCATGCCCCACAGGGCAGAACTTTTGGAAAGGAGGAAAAACATGCCTACTTTTAATCAGCTGGTCCGCAAGGGCCGCGAGCAGGTGACTACCAAGTCCACCTCCCCCGCCCTCCAGCACGGTCTGAACACCCTGAAGAACCGCCAGACCGACCTGCCTTCTCCTCAGAAGAGAGGCGTGTGCACTGCCGTTCGTACTTCCACCCCGAAGAAGCCGAACTCCGCTCTGCGTAAGATCGCCCGTGTGCGTCTGACCAACGGCTATGAGGTGACGGCCTATATCCCCGGCGTGGGCCACAACCTGCAGGAGCACTCCGTGGTGATGATCCGCGGCGGCCGTGTCAAGGACCTGCCCGGCGTGCGTTACCACATCATCCGCGGCTCTCTGGACACCCAGGGCGTCAACGGCCGTATGCAGGCCCGTTCCAAGTACGGCGCCAAGCGTCCCAAGGCCGGCAAGGGCGGCGCCAAGAAGTAATTTTTTGCAAAGCAAAAAATTGCTGTAGGGCGCGCAGCGTGCGCCCGCCTGTCAGGCCGGAAGCCTGACCCATGAATTTGCATTGTGCGTTTTGCGCAAGGCAGCTCCGCCTTGCCGAGCGTTTCCGATATAGCCCCTCCGCCGCAGGCGGAGACGGACATATGGGCAGACCTCGGACAGGCATTTTACGGAGCACACTCGTGTTTCGAGTACCTATGATTTCTAATTTTATAAGAAGGAGGGAAGCAACGTGCCCAGAAGAGGAAATGTACCCAAGCGGGAGGTTCTGCCCGATCCGCTGTATAACTCCGTCCTGGTGACAAAGCTGACCAACAGCATTATGCTGGACGGCAAGAAGGGCGTGGCCCAGAAGGTGGTCTACGGCGCCTTCGACATCATCCGGGACAAGACCGGTAAGGAGCCCATGGAGGTTTACACCCAGGCTCTGGAGAACATCATGCCCTCCCTGGAGGTCAAGGCCCGCCGCGTGGGCGGCGCCACCTACCAGGTGCCCATCGAGGTCCGCCCGGAGCGCCGTCAGACCCTGGGTCTGCGCTGGCTGACGTCTTACGCCCGCAGCCGCGGCGAGAAGACCATGAAGGAGCGTCTGGCCGGCGAGATCATGGACGCCGCCAACAACTTGGGCGGCGCCGTGAAAAAGCGCGAGGACACCCACAAGATGGCCGAGTCCAATAAGGCCTTCGCGCACTATCGCTGGTAATCCAAAAGGAGACGAAGTATGCCTAGAAAAGTTTCTTTGAAGAATACCCGCAATATTGGCATTATGGCCCACATCGACGCCGGCAAAACCACCACCACCGAGCGGATTCTCTACTACACCGGCGTCAACTACAAAATCGGCGAGACCCACGAGGGTACCGCCACCATGGACTGGATGGCCCAGGAGCAGGAGCGCGGCATCACCATCACCTCCGCCGCCACCACCTGCTATTGGCAGGGCACCAAGAACCAGTTCCCCCAGACCCGCATCAACATCATCGATACGCCGGGCCACGTGGACTTCACCGTGGAGGTGGAGCGCTCCCTGCGCGTGCTGGACGGCTCTGTCACCGTCATGTGCGCCAAGGGCGGCGTGGAGCCCCAGTCCGAGACTGTGTGGCGTCAGGCCGATCACTATAAGGTCCCCCGGATGATCTATATCAACAAGATGGACATCCTGGGCGCCAACTTCTACCACGTCCTGGAGATGATCGCCGATCGCCTGAAGTGCAACGCCGTGCCCATTCAGCTTCCCATCGGCTCTGAGGACACCTTCAAGGGCATCATCGACCTCATTGAGATGGACGCCGACATCTACTACGACGAGATGGGCAAGGACATGCGCGTGGAGCCCATTCCGGAGGACATGGTGGACTTGGCCAACGAGTACCATGAGAAGCTCATGGACGCCGTGTCCATGGTGGACGACGAGATCATGGAGCTGTATCTGGCCGGGGAGGAGGTTCCCCAGGAGAAGATCCGGGCCGCCATCCGCAAGGCCACCATCGACAACGAGATGGTCCCCGTCACCTGCGGCACCTCTTACCGCAACAAGGGCGTGCAGAAGCTGCTGGACGCCATCGTGGACTATATGCCCTCCCCTCTGGACATCCCCGCCATCAAGGGCGTCAACCCCGACACCGACGAGGAGGACGAGCGTCCCGCCTCTGACGAGGCCCCCTTCTCCGCCCTGGCCTTCAAGATTGCCACCGACCCCTTTGTGGGCCGTCTGTCCTTCATCCGTGTGTACTCCGGTACGCTGAATACCGGCACCACGGTGCTCAACGCCACCAAGAACCAGCGTGAGCGCATCGGCCGCATCCTGCAGATGCACGCCAATCACCGGGAGGATATCGAGACCGTGTACTCCGGCGACATCGCCGCCGTCATCGGCCTGAAGAACTCCACCACCGGCGACACCCTGTGCGACGAGAAGAACCCCATCATTCTGGAGTCCATGGAGTTCCCGGAGCCCGTTATCCGCGTGGCCATCGAGCCCAAGACCAAGGCCGGTCAGGAGAAGATGGGCATCGCTCTGGCCAAGCTGGCCGAGGAGGACCCCACCTTTAAGACCTACACCGACGAGGAGACCGGTCAGACTATCATCGCCGGCATGGGCGAGCTCCACCTGGAGATCATCGTGGACCGCCTGCTGCGCGAGTACAAGGTGGAGGCCAACGTGGGCGCGCCCCAGGTGGCCTATAAGGAGACCATCCGCAAGGCGGTGGACCAGGACACCAAGTACGCCCGCCAGTCCGGCGGTAAGGGCCAGTACGGCCACGTCAAGATCCACGTGGAGCCCAACGAGTCCGGCAAGGGCTATGAGTTCATCAACAACATCGTGGGCGGCGCCATTCCCAAGGAGTATATCCC
>CALXGC010000146.1 GCA_944387755.1 uncultured Oscillospiraceae bacterium
CAGGGCTCCAGCAAAATACTCTCCGCCTCCATAAGGCCCTGGCGCACCGCCCGGTAGGTGGCCTGTCGGAAGTCGCCCCCCTCGGTATGCTTCACATGGGCCCGGCCGGTGAGCAGGGTGATGGTCATGTCGGTGATGGGGGAGCCGGTGAGCACCCCCAGGTGCTCCTTCTCCATCAGGTGGGTGAGGATGAGCCGCTGCCAGTTCCGGTCCAGCACATCCTCCGGGCAGGCGGAGGCGAAGCGGAGGCCGGAGCCCCTGGGGGCGGGTTCCAGCAGCAGGTGGACCTCCGCGTAGTGGCGCAGGGGTTCAAAGTGGCCCACCCCCTCCACCGGGGCGGCGATGGTCTCTTTATAGAGGATGCTCCCGGTGCTGAAGGATACCGCCAGGCCGAAGCGGTCCCGGATGAGCCGGGTGAGCACCTCCAGCTGCACGGCCCCCATAAGCTGCAGGCGAATCTCCCGCGCCTGCTCGTTCCAGGCGATGTGGAGCTGGGGGTCCTCCTCCTCCAGCTCTCCAAGCTGTTTCAGGGCGGTGTGGACGTTGGCCCCCTGGGGCAGAATGACCTGATAGGACAGCACCGGCTCCAGCAGGGGGATGGGGGATTCCTCCTCGAAGCCCAGGCCCTCTCCGGCGTGTGTGCGGCTGAGGCCAACCACGGCGCACACGCCCCCGGCGGGGACGGCGTCCGCCGCCTGAAACTGCGCCCCGGAGTAGACGCGGAGCTGGTCGGCCTTCTCCTCCCACACCTGCTCCGCCGGGAGAGAGCCGTCGGGCCGCTGGTTGGTGAGGAGGGCCTTCACCTTTAAACTGCCGCCGGTGACTTTCAGATAGGTGAGGCGCACGCCCAGAGGGTCCCGGCCGATTTTAAAGATTTTGGCCCCAAATTCCGCCGGGTACCGGGGCGGGGCGGCGAACCGGGCGAAGCCCTGGAGAAATTCCCGCACCCCCTCCAGCCTCAGAGCGGAGCCGAACCAGCAGGGGAACACCTTCCGGTGCTGAATCAGGGAGACCACGTCCCCGTCCTCCAGTTCCCCGGTCTCCAGGTATTTCTCCAAAATTCCCTCGTCGCAGACGGCGGCGTCCTCCTGCCAGCCCTCCGGGGCAGAGAAGTCCACGCAGCCGGCGCTGAGCCGCTGTTTTAACTGCGCCAGCAGAGCCTCCCGGTCCGCGCCGGGCAGGTCCATCTTGTTGACAAATAAAAAGGTGGGGATGTGGTACCGGGACAGCAGCCGCCAGAGGGTGAGGGTGTGTCCCTGCACTCCGTCGGCGCCGCTGACGACCAGGATGGCGTAGTCCAGCACCTGTAGGGTCCGCTCCATCTCGCTGGAGAAGTCCACATGGCCGGGGGTGTCCAGAAGGGTGACGGTCAGACCCTCCAGGTTCAGCACCGCCTGCTTGGAGAAGATGGTGATGCCCCGCTCCCGCTCCTGCTGGTCGGTGTCCAGAAAGGCGTCCCCATGGTCCACCCGGCCCAGGCGGCGCAGCTGGCCGCTCTCGTACAGCAGGCCCTCGGACAGGGTGGTCTTCCCTGCGTCCACATGGGCCAGCAGGCCCGCACATATTCTCTTGACCGGTAATTCGCCCATTGTAAACTCCTCCGTGCGTCAAAACGTGTCACTAGTATATCACAAACGCGGCTTTCCGTCGAGGCAAAGACAAAAAAGCGCCGCAGGCGGCGTCTGCTGCCTGCGGCGCTTCCCCGGAGGCGGCGGGGAGAGGAGCCGCCGGTCAGGGGACAAATACATTCAGTTTAAATGCGGAAATCAGAAGTTCTGCTGCCTTCTGCGGGTGACAAGGAACAGAGCGCCAGCCGCCGCCAGGATGGCCGCGCCGCCCACGGTGAACATCGCGGTGCCCATGCCGCCGGTGTGGGGGACGGGGCTGTTGGCGAAGTTCACGTCCACCAGGTTGGTGGCCGCGTCGGCGTCCTTGGTGATGGTAATCTCCAGAGGCGTGTCGCTCTTGACATAGTTGTCGGGAGCATCGGTCTCCACCAGGTAGTAGGTGCCCTCGTCCAGGCCGTCAATGCGCACATAGCCGTCGCTGCCGGAGACGATACCATCCTTCACAACCGTTCCGCCTTCATCGGGCTTCCCATCGTACAGGGTAAACGTTGCGCCAGCCAGGCCGGTGGCCGTGAAGCCTTCGCTGCCGGGGGTGCCGGTAGCGGTGGTCTGGTCATACTTGAAGATGTTGATGCCGTAGGTCTCCACGGTGACGGTGGCGGTGCTGGTCTTGTCCGTGGGGTAGGACACATAGACGCTGTTGAGATAGTCGCCGGCCTTAGCACCCTGATTCAGCGTAGTGCTGTAGGTCACGGTGATCTTGGTGGCATTCTCAATATCGGTATCGCTGATAATACCGGCTTCATACAGGGCCACCAGGTCAATGGCGATTTCAAAGTCGCAGGTGAACGCCTCCTGACCCTCCTCAGCGGGATGCTCCACGTTGGCGGTGTAGGTGTAGTAAGTAACCGTTCCGTTGCCGTTGGTCTTGGACAGCGTGGTGTTGCCAATCTTCACAACGGGCTCTGCCGTCAGGGCGTCAAATGCGTCGTCCATCTGGTCGTGGAAGGTCAGGATGTACTCGCCGCGCTCCTCCGCCAGCAGGTTTACGGCGGGAGGCGTCTCAACTTGAGGAGGCTGCGCCGGGTCGGCCTCGATGTAGTTGAGCAGATCGTTGGGCACGTTGGACTCCAGCTGGAACGTCACCGTATCGCCGGCGGCCACGATGTCGCTGTCCACATACTGGGAGGTTTCGCCCTCGCCGGGAATCACGATGTCCTTGTCAATGCCGGGGTAGTTGGTCTTGGGTACAGGCTTGCCGCTCTGCCAGTAAATCAAATCCTTGAACCAGGTGAACGTTACCAAAAAGTTCTCCGGGTCGTCCACGCCGAAGGTTAGGGTGTGGGAGCCTTCCTCATTGGCCTTTTCAATTGCGGCCTGAATTTCTGCGTTGGCGCCTTCCGGATTCGGAGACCAACTGATTTCGGCGTCCTCTTTGCCGGTCCAGAGCCAATAGCCTTCGGTGTTAGGGGCAACATAGTTGGCGTGCAGCTCAATCTGGCCGGTGGTGTTTTGGCCGGAGACGACAAAGGAGTTGCTGCCCATGGTGTTGGCCGCCAGAATCTCCTCCGCCTTGCCGCCGTTGTCCTCCAGGTTGACCAGGCCGATAATGGCATTGGTCAGGTTGTTGTTGGAGATATTAACGGTATAGCCGTTGCTTTCCGCGCCGCCCGCGAACTGGTCCTCAAAATACGCCTTGCAGTACAGGTCGTTGCCGGTGAGGGTGTTGTTGGTGAAGGTGTAAGTACCCATGTCGCCGTCCACGCTGTCGCCGGAATACTGGTGGATAGCGAAAGCGCAGTTGGTGAAGGCGTTGCCGTCGATGGTGACAGCAGCCACGTCCGCGCTGTCGGACTGGCCGCGGATGCCCTCCATCAGGTTGGTGAAGGTGCAGCCTTTAATGGTGAAGCCGCTGTACTTGCTGATGGAAATACCCACGTTGCCATTGCCCTGGCCGCTCATGCTGCCATTGCCGGTGAAGTCGCAATTCCGGATGGTGAAGTGATCGGCATACACGCCCGCCTCGTTGTGGTTGCTGATGGCGGCGTTCATGTGGTGGCCGTTTCCGGGACGAGTTGTGCCGACGGTGATGGTGAGGCCGTCCAGGGTGACGTTCTGGGCGTCCCAGAGCTGAATACCGCCCAGGTCCATCCAGTTGCCGGAGTTAAAGGTTACGTCCGGAGTGGAACCGTTCAGGGTCTCTACAGTTACGTCCGCGCCGTCGGCGGCTTTAACGGTCAGACCGTCCAAATCGCTTAACACGACGAAACGGTTGTAAATACCCGTACCGACCTCGATAGTCCAGCCGGTTTTGTCCGTTTGGCCGCTGATGTAATTGATCGCTTCCTGAATGCCGTCTGCGCCGTCCTCCGCCGTCACAGAGGCAGTCTTTCCGTCATAGGAAACTGCGAAGACGGCGGTGGGCATCAGACTCAGAACCATAGCCAGGGCCATAAGGCTGCTGAACAGACGGGATTTCAATTTTTTACCCATAAAGCGCTCGCTTCTCCTTTCAAGTCCGGTCAAAATGGTTTGCCTAACATTATGGTGTGCGAAGCTGTGGAAAAAATTGTGCGCCTCCTCTCCGCGCACCCGGCGGAGCCTGTCAGAGGAGGCTGTCCGCCGGGTGCGTTTTTGGGGGGCGGCGCCCCCCAAAAAAACCGCTTTAATACTATCATAATCCATAAGAAAAGGCAAGTAAAATGCGGAAATTTTGTTGACTTGACAGGAATTTAACAAAGAAAGACCGAAAACAGCGGAGTTCCATGACACATTTTGTCAGGGAAAAGGAACCGGTTGCGGTCTGGTGGAAAATGTATTATAATAAATAGGACAACATACGCCCGGAGGATAGCGCTCCGGACCACGCGGCGGCCGCCTTTTTATGAAGGCAGGCCGCCGTACTGCCGCCAGGAGGGGAGCGGACGTGCAGACTGCCGGAGAACAGCCGGGCGGCAGGGGCGTAAGTTGTAAAAAAAGAACGAAATTCGCACAGAAATTGTTTAAAACGGAACTAAAATTTACACTTTCTAAACACAAAATATTGTTTTTTGACAAGAACATAACGGAAAAGATATGTAAAATGATGTCTGAACATGTACAAAACTTGAGAGAAGCGGCACCCCTGCGCCGCTCAAGCGAAGGAACTGGGAGCCATGAGTAAAGAGAGAATTATTCTGCATGTAGGAATTGACGTGGGGTCCACGACCACGAAAATTGCCGCCCTGGACACGCGGACGGGGCGGGTGGTGTACTCTGACTATCAGCGGCACCACGCGGACCAGGTGAAGAGCGTCTCCGACGCCCTGTGGAAGATCTATGGACGGTATCCGGACGCCCAGTTCCACCTGGCCCTCACCGGGTCGGGGGCCAAGCGCCTGGGCGACGCCCTGGGCGTGCCCTATGTCCAGGAGGTGGTGGCCAACTCCATCGCCCTGCGCGCCAAGTATGAGAATGTGGGCGCAGCCATCGAGCTGGGCGGCCAGGACGCCAAAATCATTTTCTTCCGCAAGGACGAGGCCACCGGCCGGCTGGAGGCCGCCGACATGCGGATGAACGGCAGCTGCGCCGGGGGCACCGGGGCCTTCATCGACGAGGTGGCCGCCATTTTGAACGTGCCCATCGAGGCGTTTAACGCCCTGGCGGCCAAGGGGGACTGCGTCTATGACGTGTCCGGCCGGTGCGGCGTGTACGCCAAGACGGACATACAGCCTCTGCTGAACCAGGGGGTGTCCAAGGAAAACCTGGCCCTGTCCGCCTTCCACGCCATCGCCAAACAGACCATCGGCGGTCTGGCCCAGGGCCTGGAGATCAAAAAGCCCGTGGCCTTCGAGGGCGGACCTCTCACCTTCAACCCCACCCTGATTCGGGTGTTTGCCCAGCGGCTGAACCTGAAGCCGGAGGAGATTCTGGTCCCGGAGCGCCCGGAGCTGATGATGGCCTACGGCGCGGCCCTGTCCCTGGACAGCCTCTACGCCGGCCGGGACACCCAGGTGAAGCCAGAGCGGGTGCTGGACGGCCTTCAGCATGTGAAGGAGGCCGCCGGCAGCGGGGAGAAGGGAAGGCCCTTCTTCGACACCCCGGCGGAGCGGGAGGAATTCCAGCGCCGTCACACCCTTCCGGACTGGAAGCCGGTGGAGCTCCATGAGGGCCAGACCGTCCGGGCCTGGCTGGGCATCGACTCCGGCAGCACCACCACAAAATTTGTCCTGCTGGGGGAGAATGAGGAGATTTTGGACTCCTTTTACGCCCCCAACCAGGGCGACCCCCTGAACGTGGCCAAAGCCGCCCTGCTGGCCATGCGGGACCGGTATCAGAAGGCCGGGGCCAAGCTGGAGATTTTGGGGGTGGGCACCACCGGCTATGGGGAGCAGCTCTTCGCCAACGCCTTCTCCGCCGAGTGCCATGTGGTGGAGACGGTGGCCCACGCCCGCGCCGCCGCCCAGTATGTGCCGGACGCCACCTTCCTGCTGGACATCGGCGGACAGGATATGAAGGCCATCTGGCTCTCCCACGGCGTCATCACCAACATTGTGGTTAACGAGGCCTGCTCCTCTGGCTGCGGCTCCTTTTTGGAGAACTTTGCCGCCTCCCTGCATATCCCGGTGGACCAGATTGCCCAGGCGGCCTTCGACGCCCAGAATCCTGCCCATCTGGGCAGCCGCTGCACCGTCTTCATGAACAGCAGCATCGTCACCGAGCAGCGCAACGGCAAGCTGCCTGGCGACATTATGGCCGGGCTGTGCCGGTCTATCATTGAGAATGTCTTCACCAAAGTCATCCGTATCTCCAACCTGGACTCCCTGGGGGACACCATCGTGGTCCAGGGGGGGACGTTCCGCAACGACGCGGTGGTCCGGGCCCTGGGGCAGTACACAGGCCGGCAGGTCATCCGGGCCCCTTACCCCGGCGTCATGGGAGCCATCGGCGCGGCCCTGCTCACCCGCGAGCGCATGGCCGGCAAAAAGCGCACCTTCATCGGCCTGGACGCCCTGGAGAGCTTTACATATACCCAGCAGGCCAACTCCCCCTGCCCCTTCTGCGCCAACCACTGCAAGCGTACCATCATTACCTTCTCCAACGGCAGCTCCTGGGTGACAAACAACCGCTGCGAGCGGGGCGAAATTCTGGGCGACCCCAGGGACGAGGGCGTCCGGGAGCAGCTCCAGGCCAGGAGCCGGGAGAAGAAGCAGACCCCCAACCTGTTCCGCCTGCGGGAGGAGCTGCTGTTTCAGGACTATCCCATCCCGGAGCCCCAGACAAAGCGGGACACGGTCATCGGCCTGCCCCGTGTGCTGGCCTTCTGGGACGCGGCCCCTTTCTGGACGACGTTTTTCCGCTGCCTGGGCTTCTCTGTAAAGCTCTCCCACAGGAGCACCCGGAAGATGTACGAGAGCGGCCTGTCCGCCGTCACCTCCGACACCGTCTGCTTCCCCGCCAAGCTGGTCCACGGCCATATCCGGGACCTGGTGCAGCAGGGGGTGGACCGGATCTTTATGCCCTCCGTCACCACCGTGCCCTCGGAGAACACGGAGAAGAACAGCGAGTCCATGTGCGCCGTGGTAAAGGGCTATCCCCTCATCATCCGCAACTCCGACGACCCGGAGCGCCAGTGGGGCGTTCCCTTTGACGCCCCGCTGTTCCACTGGTATACCGAGGCGGACCGGACGGAACAGCTGACAAAATATATGGAGGACGCCTATCAAATCCCCGCCCAGGAGGTCCGCGCCGCCATCCGGGCGGCGGACCGGGCCCAGAAGATGTTTAGGCGGAAGCTGGTTCAGGCGGGGGAGAAGGTGCTCAACCAGGTGGAGAAGCGGCGGACCTATGCCGTGGTGCTGGCCGCCCGCCCCTATCAGACCGACGCCCTGGTGAACCACGACCTGCCCGATCTGTTTGCCGGCCTGGGCATTCCGGTGCTCACGGCGGACTCCGTGCCCGGCGCCAACGAGGTGGACCTGAGCCGGAGCATCCTGGATATTGTGAACAACTACCACGCCAGAATGCTGTCCTCGGCCATCCTGGCCGCCCAGGACCCCCGGCTGGAGTATGTGCAGATTGTCAGCTTCGGCTGCGGCCACGACGCCTATCTCTCCGATGAAATTATCCGCCTCATGGGGGAGATTTCGGGCAAGACCCCCCTGGTGCTCAAGCTGGACGAGAGCGACGTGCAGGGCCCCCTGCGCATCCGGGTGCGGTCCTTTGTGGAGACCCTGGCCATGCGCCGGGAGCGGGAGAAGGCCCGCCCCGTGCGGGAGCTGGAGGACCCCTACCCGGTGAAGTTCCGGCGGGAGGACAAGAAGGAGCGCCTGGTGCTGATTCCCAACGTGTCCCACGCCTTCTGCCGGGTGATGTCCGCCGCCATGGGGAAGGACGGCCTGCGCACCGAGCCCCTGCCCGTGGGCCGGGAGGAGGCCATCCGCCTGGGCAAGCAGTACGTCCACAACGACATCTGCTTCCCCGCCCAGGTGGTCATCGGCGAGGCTCTGGCCGCCCTGCGGAGCGGAAAATATGATCTGGACCATGTGGCCATCGCCATGGCCAAATATGTGGGCGACTGCCGCCTGACCCACTACAGCGCCCTGCTGCGCAAGGCCCTGGACGACGCGGGCTTTGCCCAGGTGCCCATCGTCACCAACGACGGAGCGGACAGCCACGACCAGCACCCCGGCTACCGGATGAGCCTGGCGGCGTCTATGCGCATCGCCTTTGCCCTGCCTATGATTGACGTGCTGGAGGAGCTTCTGAGAAAGATCCGGCCCTATGAGACGGCGCCGGGCAGCGCGAATCAAGCCTTCGCTCAGGCCCTGGACCTGCTCATCGGCGGCCTGGAGCGCCGGGGCATTCGGGGGGCGGAGCAGGGCTTCCGGAAGGCCGTCCAGGTGATGAAGGAGGTGGCGTACGACCGCTCCAATCCCCGGCCCACGGTGCTCATCGTGGGGGAGTACCTGCTGAACTTCCACCCCGGCGCCAACCACGACATTGAGGACTATCTGGAGAAAAACGGCTTTGAGATCATCGAGGCCCGCATGACCGACGTGATTCAAAAGCTGTACTTCAATAAAGACAGCCAGATTAAGGAGTACCACATCCACAAGCCGGCGGGGGAGAAGCTCTGGTACGCCACGGCGTACGCCATCTTCCAGGCGGCCCACGCCATGACCGACCGCATCGCCAAAGAGCACCCCCTCTACCAGCGGGCGGTGCGCCTGCCGGAGCTGGTGGAGAAAAGCGACCCCATTATCCACCACACCTTTGACGCCGGAGAGGGCGTGCTGATTCCCGGAGAGATTCTCCACCACGCCGCCCACGGCTGCCGGGCCTTTGTGATTTTGCAGCCCTTCGGCTGCCTGCCCAACCACGTGGTGGGCCGGGGCGTGGCCAAGCGCCTGAAGGAGCTGTATCCCGACGCCCAGATTCTGCCCCTGGACTACGACCCGGATGTGAGCTTTGCCAACCTGGAGAACCGGCTTCAGATGCTGGTGATGAACGCCAGGAGCAAGGCCCAGGAGAGCGCGAAAGCGGACGCGGACCCGGCGCGGAGCGACATGGCGAAGGCGATTTGAGCACAGAAAAACCGCTGCTGGAAATCCTTCTCAGCAGCGGTTTTTCCAAGATATTCAGCGCGGTTTTACTTAAAGCTGTCCTTCAGGCTCACCGCCCGGTTGAATACCAGGGCGCCGGGCTTAGAGTCCTTGCTGTCCACACAGAAATAGCCCAGCCGCAGGAACTGGAAGTGGGCGGGGGCCTCCGCCTGGGCCAGGGAGGCCTCCAGCTTGCAGTTCTCCAGCACCTCCAGGGACTTGGGGTTCAGGCAGTCCAGGAAGTTTTTGTCCCCGGCGTCCGGGTCGGGGTCGGTGAACAGGTTGTCATAGAGCCGGACCTGGGCGTCCACGGCGGTGGCGGAATCCACCCAGTGAATGGTGGCGCCCTTCACCTTCCGGCCGTCGGCGGGGTTGCCCCCCTTGGACGCCGGGTCATACTCCGCCAGCACCTCGGTGACATTGCCCTCCGCGTCCCTGACGCAGCCGGTGCAGCGGATGAGATAGGCGCCCTTCAGGCGGCACTCCGGGCCGTTGGGGTACAGGCGCTTATACTTGGGAATGGGGGTCTCCAGGAAGTCGTCGGACTCGATATACAGGTTCCGGGAGAAGGTGACGGTGCGGGTTCCGGCCTCCGGGTCGTTGGGGTTGTTCTCTACCTCCACCTGCTCGCTCTGGCCCTCCGGATAGTTGGTGATGGTGAGCTTCACCGGCCGCAGGACGGCCATCACCCGCCGGGCGTGTTCGTTCAGGTCCTCCCGCAGGCAGTGCTCCAGGAAGCCGTACTCCACGGTGGAGGGGTTCTTGGCCACGCCGATGCGGTCGCAGAAATTGCGGATGGAGGCGGGGGTGTAGCCCCGGCGGCGCAGGCCGCACAGGGTGGGCATCCGGGGGTCATCCCAGCCGGAGACATAGCCGTCCTCCACCAGCCGGCGCAGCTTCCGCTTGGACATCACCGTGTGGTCGATGTTCAGCCGGGCAAACTCGATCTGCCGGGGTTTGGAGGGCACGTCGGTGTGTTCGATGACCCAGTTGTAAAGGGGGCGGTGGTCCTCATACTCCAGAGAGCACAGGGAGTGGGTGATGCCCTCCAGGGCGTCCTGGATGGGGTGGGCAAAGTCGTACATGGGGAAGATGCACCACTTGGTGCCCTGGCGGTGGTGCTCGATATACCGGATGCGGTAGAGCACCG
>CALXGC010000147.1 GCA_944387755.1 uncultured Oscillospiraceae bacterium
TGACCACCATGTTGTCGCATTGCGCGGCCAACTGATGGGCTTCCTCCTGGCGTTTTGATGTCGCTCCGCATATTGTATCAAAAAATTCTGGATTTGTACACTCTTTTTTTGCTTTTTTCACGCAGTCATTCCAGATTTTTTGCGTCGATGTGGTCTGGGATACAAAAGTGAGGGGAAACTCCCTCCGTTTTGGGTCTTCTTTGAGCCATTTTTCCAAATCTGCCGCCCCGGAGACCACCACCGGACGGCGGCACCAGCCGGCGATGGCCGTCACCTCCGGGTGGTCCGGCGTGCCCACAATCACCGGCTGCCGCCCCTGCTCCTCCGCCTGGGCGACAATCTGGTGGATGCGCTTTACATTGGGACAGGTGGCGTCCAGAATCTCCGCTCCTTTGGCCCGGAGGGCCTCATAGACCGCCCGGCTCTCCCCGTGGGAGCGGATGACCACCTGACAGCCCTCCGGCGCCTCCTCCGGGGACTCCACCGTCCGCAGGCCCTGGGCGGCCAGGCGGTCCACCACCGCCTGATTGTGGATGATGTGCCCCAGAAGCACGCAGGGCCTTCCAGACTGGGCGGCGAACTGGGCCATCTCCACCGCCCGGCGCACGCCATAGCAGAAGCCGGCGGATTTGGCCAGATAAAACGTCCTCATGCTCCCTCCCCCAGCCGGTAGATGGCGGCCATCACGTCGTTGGTAATCTGCTCCAGCTCCTCTGACGTGGCCTTCCGGCCGGCAATTTTGGGGTAGATGGGGGGGCCGATCACCACCGGACTGCGGCGGAACCAGTACTTCTTGCGGGAGACATAGACCGGGACGATGGGCACGCCGGTGCGGGTGGCAAACAGCGCCGCGCCCCCCTTGGCCTCCACGGTCTGTCCCTCGTGGACGCGGGTGCCCTCAGGGAACACGAGCATTTTGCCCCCCTGCTTCAGCCACACCAGCGCCTCTTTGACGGCGTGCACGTCGGCGTGGCCCCGGTCCACAAAGATGATGCCCGCCTTGCCCAGCAGCCAGCCTACCACCGGCACACGGGAGAGCTCGATCTTGGCCATAGGGCGGATGTGCCACCGGAGGGTGGCGGCAAAGCAGACCATCAGCGGGTCGGCCAGGGCGGAGTGGTTGGCGCAGATCACCGCGCCCCCCTCTGGGATGTTCTCCCGGCCGGTGGTCCGGATGGGGTGGCAGAAGCAGAAGAAGGGCCAGACAATCCGGTACAGAAGTTTGTACCAAAAGAGCATGTTCATAGTTTCAGCCTCTCTCTCACAAGGGACAAAAGGGCCTCCAGACTGCCCTTCAGGTCCAGGTCCGTGGTGTCCAGCAGCACGGCGTCCTCCGCCTGCCGGAGGGGGGCCGCCGCCCGGTTCCGGTCCTGCTCGTCCCGCGCCTGGATGGTCTTCAGGATGTCGGTGAAATCCGCCGCCTGGCCCCGCTGCCGGAGCTCCAGGGTCCGGCGCCGGGCCCTGGCCTCCGGGGCGGCGGTGAGGAAAATTTTCACCCCGGCCTGGGGCAGCACCACCGTCCCGATGTCCCGGCCATCCATGACCACGTTGTGCTCTCTGGCCTGGCGGCGCTGGAAGTCCAGCAGGAAGGCCCGCACCGCCGGCAGGGCCGCGGCTCTGGAGGCCATGCCAGAGATCTCGTTCTCCCGGATTGCCTCCGTCACGTCTTCGCCGGACAGGTACATGTGCTGCACCCCGTCGTCTCCATAGTCCATCCGCAGGTCCAGGTCCTCCAGCAGCGGCTCCACCTGGGCCGGGTCGCCGGGGTCCGCCCCCGCCTGCTTGGCCCGGAGGGCCACTGTGCGGTAGATGGCCCCTGTATCTACATAGAAATACCCCAGCTCCTGCGCCAGCGCCCTCGCCAGGGTACTTTTTCCGGCCCCCGCCGGGCCGTCGATGGCAATACTTTTCTCCTGCATGACTCTTCGCTCCGTCGTTTTGTTGTTCATTCTTTTTCTTGGAAGAAAAAGAATCAAAAAGAACTTCCGTGGGGCCAGCGGGACAGATAGCCCGGCGGGACATGCCCGCACAGCCACACGCCGTTGTCGGAGCGGTAGAACGCCGCCCCGTCCCGCGCCATTGCCGCCGCGTCCACGGCCAGTACCACCGGCGCGCCCCGCCGTCTGCCCACCCGCGCCGCCGTCTCCGGGTCGGGAGACAGGTGGACGTACTGGCGGCTCATTTTGCACAGGCCCTCCTGGAAAATAGAGGGCAGAAACCGCTCCACCGTGCCGTGGTAGAGGACCGCCGGCGGCGTCTCTGGCCGCAGCTCCAGGCTGACGGACAGGGAATGGCCCTGACTGGCCCGGATTTTGGTGCGGTCCTCATTGAACTTATAGCGCTGTTTGTCGTTTTCCCGGACAATCCGCTCCAGAATCTCCCGGTCGATGGTCCGGCCGGTCCGGCGCACCCCCTCCAGCAGGGCGTCTACATCCGCCCAGCCGTGTTCGTCCAGGGAGATCCCCGCCGCCTCCGGGTGGTGGCGCAGCACCAGGCTGAGAAACCGCCCCAGGCGGACGTCGCTCTGATTCTGCGGCATAGCGCTCCCTCCTGTCTTATGATTCCGGGCCGCGCAGATAGGCCAGCGCCCCAAATCCCGCCGCCCGGCCGGTGGCCCAGGCGATCTGAAGGTTGAAGCCGCCGGTATAGGCGTCCACGTCCAGCAGCTCCCCGGCGAAAAACAGTCCTTCGACTTTTTTCGACGCCATAGACCTGGGGTCCACCTCTCCCGTCTTAATTCCGCCGGAGGTGACGATGGCCTCTTCAATGGGCCGGGGACCTGCGATGGGGATGACCACGCCCTTCAGCGTCTCCAGCAGACGGCGGCGCTCCCCCTTGGTCAAATCGTGTCCCTTCCGCTCCGGGGGAATGCCGGCCAGCTCCAGCACCACGGGAATCATCAGCCGGGGCAGCAGCGCGGCCGCCGCGTTCTGCATGTCCTTGTTGGCGTTCTCCGTAAACTCCCGCACCAGGCGGGCGTCCAGCTTCTCCTCATCCAGAGCGGGCTTCAGGTCAATGACCGCCCGGTAGCGGTCCCTGTCAAAGCTCCGCAGGTGGGCGCTGGCGCTGAGCACCAGCGGGCCGGACAGGCCGAAGTGGGTGAACAGCAGCTCCCCCTGCTCCTGGAATACAACTTTATTTTTTTGATTTTTGATTTTCAGAACCACGTTTTTCAGAGACAGGCCCTGCATTCTCCGGCACAGGTCCCCCTCCGCCTCCAGGGGAACCAGGGAGGGCCTGGGCTCCACCACCGTGTGCCCCAGGGCCTCCGCCATCCGGTAGCCGTCCCCCGTGGAGCCGGTGGCCGGATAGGAGGCGCCCCCTGTGGCCAGAATCACCGCCCGGCCGGGGTACGCTCCCCGCTCCCCGGCCACGCCGGACGCTGCGCCCCCGCTGGTCAGAATCTGGCGGGCGCGGTCCTCCTCCACCTGCACATGGCTGCGCCGGAGGGCCAGAACCAGGGCGTCGATGATGTCCGCCGCCCGGTCGGAGACCGGAAAGACCCGGCTGCCCCGCTCCACCTTCAGAGGGACGTGCAGGGCGGTGAAAAACTCCTCCACCCAGGCCGGCGGCGTCCGCTCCATGGCGCTGTAGAGAAAGCGGCTGTTCCGGGGGGTGTGGTCCAGCGCCTCCTGAACGGAGCAGTGGTTGGTGACGTTGCACCGGCCCTTTCCGGTGATATATAACTTCCGTCCCAGCTTGGGGTTGCGCTCCAGCAGAGTCACCGAGGCCCCGCCCTGGGCGGCGGTGAGGGCGGCCAGCATACCGGCCGGCCCTCCTCCCACAACAATGATGTCTGTCATAATGGCTTTATTCCGGCGTCTTCTCGTACACGCCGTACTCGTCCCAGATTTTCTCCAGGGTCTGGAAAGTCTTGGCCAGGTCTTCGTTCTTCTTCCGGCTCACCGCCACCACCAGGGCGTTCACCAGACTGAGGGGAGCCACCAGGGAGTCAACAAAGGAGGCCATGTCGCTCCGGGCCTTCAGGGTATACCTGGCGATGGAGGCCAGGGGGGACACCTCGCTGTCGGTGATGGCGATGGTGGTGGCGCCCCGGTCCCGGGAGAAGCTCATGGCCTGGACCGCCCGGCTGGAGTACCGGGGAAAGCTGATGCCGATGACCACGTCCTGCTCGCCGACCCGCAGCAGGCTCTCCAGCACCTCGCTCACCGTGTTGGCGGAGATCATGGTGACGTTGTCAAAGAGCAGGTTGAAGTAGAAGCCCATAAATGTGGCGATGGCCGCCGAGGACCGCAGGCCCACGATATAAATCCGCCGGGCCGCCACGATGGCGTCTGTCGCCCGGTCAAAGCACTCCCGGTCGATCTCCTCCAGCGTGAGGCGGATCTTGTCGATGTCCGACTGGAGCACAATGTCCAGCACGTCCTGGTCCCCCATGCGGTCGTTGGCCACCTCGATGCGCTGCACCGAGGTCAGGCGGTTGCGGATCATCTTTTGCAGGGACCTCTGCATGCTGGGGTAGCCGTCGTACCCCAACTCGGCGGCAAACCGGACCACGGTGGACTCGCTCACATTGACCCGCTTGCCCAGCTTGCTGGCCGTCATAAAGGCGGCTTTGTCATAGGATTCCAAGATATAATTGGCAATTCGCTTCTGTCCCTTGGAAAATGTATCCATGTTTTCATGGATAACCGCCAAAATATCCCGATTCATAGTATCTCATCTCCTGATGGCGCCCCCAGGGGGGCCGTTGGTTCCTTCCTGCCCTATGATAACGGTTTCCGCAAAAAAATGCAAGTCAATTTTGCAGGATTTTCACCATTCCATGCAAACTTTGACCTGCATCTTCCGTCAAGCATCTCCGCCGTCCAGCAGAACCAGCTCCTCCGGGGTCAGGGGCCGCCACTGCCCCGGCCGCAGGCTCCGGTCCAGCCGGAGCCCTCCTTCCCGGATGCGCTTCAGGCGCGTCACCGTCAGGCCGGCCTGGGCGCACATCCGCCGCACCTGGCGGTTTTTTCCCTGGCAGATGGTGACGGACAGCTGCGTCACCCCGCCGGAGGTCCGCCCCCGCTTCACCCGCGCCGGGGCGAGGCGCGCGCCGTCCAGCTCCATGGGGCCGGAGAGAATGGGCAGGGCACGGTCTGCGTCCCCCGTCACCCACACTAAGTACTCCTTCTCCACCTGGTGGCTGGGGTGGAGCAGGCGGTTGGTCAGCGCCCCGTCGTCGGTCATCACCAGCAGGCCCTCCGAGTCCAGATCCAGCCGGCCCACCGGCCAAACCCGCCGGCCGCAACCGGACGTCAGCGCGGCCACTGTCTTCCGCCCCTTTTCGTCGGACAGGGTGGTGACATAGCCCCTGGGCTTGTGGAGCATCAAATAGACATGGGACGCCTCCTGCCGGAGGGGGACGCCGTCCACCTCCACCCGGTCCCGGCTCAGGTCCGCCTGGTCCCCCAGGCGGGCGGGACGGCCGTTGACCGTCACCCGCCCCGCCGCAATCCACGCCTCCGCCGTCCGGCGGGAGGCCAGCCCGCAGGCGGAGATCAATTTTTGCAGACGCTCCCCCATCCGGACCGCCTCCTTCTCTGTTATTTGGGCGCTCAGCCGGGCAGCCAGTCCAGCAGCCGCCGGAGGAGGCCCCTGGGCTCCGCCGCGTCTCTGTGGATGGTCTCGCCGTACACCAGGGGGACCTCCCCCACCAGCGCGCCCTGGACGTATCCCCGCAGGGTCCCCACCCGCACGCCGGCCTGGGTGGGGGCGGTCAGCCCTGTGAGGAGGCAGTCCGCCTCCAGCTCCAGCTGCTCCCCCGCCAGCAGGGGCCAGCGCAGGTCCGCCCCCGCCTGAATCGTGCCCATGGGAATCAGGCTCCCGGACACCGGGAGGGTATGCACCACGTCTCCCGCCCGGACCGCCGTCTCCAAGGTACAGGAGGCGAAGCCGTAGTCAAAGAGAGCGGCGTGGTCCGCCCAGTCGTCCGGGTCGTTGAGGGTGACGGCAATCAGCGTCATGCCGTCCCGCTCCGCCGCCGACACCAGGGTCCGCCCCGCCCGCTCCGTATAGCCGGTCTTCAGCCCCACGCACCCCTCGTACCGCCACAGGAGCTTGTTGTGGTTGGTAAACGTCCGGCCCTCCAGGGAGATGGTCTTTGTGGCGGCTATCCGGGCCAGGGTCTCATTCTCCAGACAGGCCCGGGCCAGCCGGGCCATATCCTCCGCGGTGGAGTAGTGGTCCTTGTCGTTGAGGCCGCTGGGGTTGGCGAAGTGGGTGCGGGTCATCCCCAGCGCCGCCGCCTTCTCGTTCATGGCCGCCACAAAGGCCTCCACGCTCCCGCCGCAGAAGCGGGCCACCGCCAGGGCCGCGTCGTTTCCGGAGTGGAGCAGCAGGCCGTACAGCAGCGTCTCCAGCGCCAGCTCCTCGCCGGGCTTCAGGTAGAGGGCGGAGCCCTCCGTGCGGGTATCCGCCTCCTGGACCGTCACCCGCTCCTCCAGACTGTGTCCCGACTCCAGGGCGGTGAGGGCGGTCATCAGCTTGGTGACGCTGGCAATCAGCCGGGGCTCCTGGGCGTTGTGGGCATAGAGCACCCGCCCGCTGGAGGCCTCCATCAGAATGGCCGAGGACGCCGAGGTCCCCACCGCCTTCGCCGGCGGAATACAGGCCAGACACAGCAGCGCCGCCAGCGCGGCCGCAGCACGCTTCAAAGTTCATCGCCTCCCTGTCGTTCTGTCAACAGGATGGCCTAAACTGCCCGGTTTCTTTCCAGGAAAGCGAAGGAAACCCCTCAGCCGTCTTCGCGGTTCTTTTTTTCCTGCTGCTTCTCCAGGAACGCTGTGATTTTGTCCACCACCTCCGGGACGGTCTCAATCACCCGGTCCACCGTGGCGGTCCCCGGAGGGGGCACAGCCGGAAGGAGCTTGACGCTCTCCCCCCGGACAATCAGAAAGGCCACCGGGTCCATCCGGGCGCTGGCGCCGCTGCCGCCGCCGAAGTTGTTGTCCGCCTCCGCCTTCTGGTACTTGGTGGCGAAGTCGCTGCCGCCGCTGACAATGCCGAAGGACAGGCGGGACACGGGAATCAGGGTCACATCTCCCGCCTGGATGGGCGTGCCGATGAGGGTGTTGGCGTCCACCATCGTGCGGATTTTCTCCATGGCAGTGCTCATTAAGTCGTTGAGAGGGTGTTGCTTTTCCATTGTTCAGGCCGCCTTTCTCTGCCGCGCCTCCGCGGCTTTTTCTTGTCTGCGCACATCCAAAAAGATTTTCAGGCACCGGGGGCCGTACCGCAGCCCCAGCCACAGGAGCTGGCCCGCCGTCAGCGACAGGGCAACCTCCCCGTACAGGGCCGGCTCCGTGCGTGTAAAGTCCGGCTCCACATGGACCCTGCCGTCCCGGATACGGAGGGTCTGGGTCATCGGTCCCCAGACAGCCCCCGCCAGGGCGCTGATCTGTCCGTACCGCAGCGCCGCCTCCGCCGGATCCGGCGCGCCCGCCATCACCTCCACCCGGAGCCGGTCCACCTGAAGCCGCCGCCAAAAGGCCCCCGCGCCCTCCCAGGCGGTGGGCAGCAGGCGCCGGACCAGCTGGAACATGCCGCCGGGGCTCAGGAGGGGCTTCTTCTCCGGCTTCTCCGCCGGCCTCTCTCCTCCGTCCCGCCGCTTCTTTGACTTTGGCTTTGGCTTCAGGGGAAACACTTTCCGCTCCGCCGGACCGATGCGAAGCCACACGCCGGCCGTCTGGGGGGTATACGCCCCCCGCACCCCCAGCCGCACGCGGCTCAGCAGCGCCAGCGCGGCCAGCACAGCCAGCAGCACGATTCCTGTCATGGGACCGCCTCCCCTCCGGACTCCGGCGGGGGCTCTCCGCCCTCCCGGAGCTGCTCAATCCGTTTTTCCAGCGTCAGGGTCATCTGCTCCCCCTCCCGGCCGCTCTGGGGCAGCTCCGGGAGCTCCTCCAGGCTGCTCAGGCCGAAGGAGCGCAGAAACGCCTTGGTGGTGCGGTACAGAATCGGCCGGCCGGGCACAGCCAGGCGGCCGCTCTCTTCAATCAGGCCCCGCTCCAGCAGCAGGCCCACCGTGTAGGAGCTGTCCACCCCGCGCACCTGGTCCACATAGGCCCTCGTCACCGGCTGGTAGTAGGCGATCACGGCCAGCGCCTCCAGGGCCGGCTGCGACAGCCGGGCGGGCCGGCGGCTCTCCAGCGTCTTGCGCACATACTCCGCGTACTCCGGGGCGGAGCACATCTGATAGCTGGCGTCCAGCCGCAGCAGGCGGACGCCCCGGCGCTCATAGCTGTACCGGTCGATCAGCCGCTGGGCTACGGCGTCCACCGTGGGCCGGTCGGACTCCAGGCTCAGGCACAGCCGCTCCACCCCCACCGGCTCTCCGGCGGCAAACAGGATAGCCTCCAGGGCCGCCTCCATCTCCTTCAGTTCCACGCTGTCCCCTCCTGCCCCTGCGGCTCGTCCGCCTCATGCTCCTCCCGGTCCGTCCCGTCCAGACCGCCGTCCATGCTGGCGACGGTGCAGTCCTCCGCCGTCCCGGCCAGGCGCAGCCGCCTGGCCCGGCACAGCTCCAGCACCGCCAAAAAGGTCGCCACAACCTCCGAGCGGCTCCGGCTTCCCCGGAACAGCGCCTGAAAGCGGGTCACGCCCAGGCGGAGCAGGCGGTTTAAAATCTCCAGGGCCTTCTCCGCCACCGGATAGGGCTCCCGGCCCACAATGCCCTGGAAGGCGGACACCGGCGGCGGGAGCCGGTTCCCGGACCGGGCCAGCACCGCCGTCATGGCCTTTTTCAGGTCCTCCTTCGGGTGGACATACCGGTAGGTCCGGTCCGGCTGGAACGCCTCCGGCTCCTTGGTGAGGAAGTCCTGGCCATAGCTGAACCGCCGGTCCAGCTCCGGGAGGACCTCCTTGATTTTCAGATAGCTCTCACTGCGCTGGTGGGCCTCCAGCGTGGCAATGAGCTGTTCCATCTCGCTGACGGCCTCCTCGTCGTGGATGGACAGGAGCATACGCGTCTTGATATAGACCAGGTGGGAGGCCATGGTGACAAACTCGCTGGCCACCTCCAGGTCCAGCTCCTTGCGCTGGCGCATCCACTCCAGATACTGGTCCAGAATCAGCGAAATCTGGATGTCCTTGATCTCCATTTTGTTTTTGCTCAGCAGGTGGAGAATCAGGTCCAGCGGACCCACAAAGTCCTCCAGGTCCTCGGCGCGGGCCTTCACCACATGCTCCAGGTGATAAATGGGACTGTCCAACATTTCGCCTCCAGGTCTCTGACGGCGGCCGTCAGAAGAAGTAATAGCGCATCACAGAGAAGGGGAACTGCGTCATCCCGCACAGCAGCTGCGTCACCCACGCCATCGCCCGGTACAGCGGTCCGCTGAACGCCCCGAACCAGGCCAGCAGCACCACCGCCCCAATCAAAAAGCGCTCATAGCGGGCAATCCGCCGGCAGAGGGACTCCGGCAGCAGCAGCGCCGCCGCCCGCGAGCCGTCCAGGGGCGGAATGGGAATCAGGTTGAAGAGGCCCAGTCCCACGTTCAGGATGGCCATCTGACACAGAAACAGCAGCACATAGGCCGCAGCCGTGCTCTCCGGCGTCAGCCGGAGCAGCAGGGAGGCGGCCTTCAGAGACACCGCCGCCAGCAGAAAGTTAGAAGCCGGCCCCGCCAGGGCCGTAATGGCCATACCCAGCCTGGGATTCCGGAAATTCCGCGGGTTCACCGGCACCGGCTTGGCCCAGCCCACCCCCGCGGCGAGCAGCAGAAACAGTCCAATCCAGTCCACGTGGGCCAGGGGATTCAGCGTCAGCCGCCCATTGAGGCGGGCGGTGGGGTCCCCCAGGCGGTAGGCCGTCAGCCCGTGGGCCAGCTCATGGACGGTGAGGCAGATCAGACAGGCCGCGCCGCTCATAACAAACCGCAGCAGGCTTATCCAGTCCATATGGTGCAGTACTCCGGTCAACGCGCCCATAAGCAAATTTCCTCTCTTCCGGCGGCTTTGATGGCTCCATTATAACAAGTTCTCTGGAGCTTGGCAAGTGCGGCGCCCCCGGCCAGTCTCAAAAAGCCGGGGGCGCCGTCTCATTTTTCCGCGCAGGACAGGATAAAGCGGAGCAGCTCCTCCTTCCCCGTCCCCTTTTCGGCGGAGAAGGGAATCAGCAGGGTCTCCCCGCCCAGCTCCAGGGTGGTCCGGATGCGCTGGAGGTTCTCCTCTATCTCACTTTTCTTCAGCTTGTCCAGCTTGTTGGCCGCGACGGCCACGGGACAGCCCGCGTCCCGGTACCACTGGGCCATGGTGCAGTCGTCGGCGGTGGGCTTGTGCCGGGCGTCCACAACCATAACGCCCAGGGTCATCTGGGACTGGTCGGCGAAGTAGGCCTCCATCAGCTTTCCCCACCGGTCCCGCTCCCCCTTGGACACCTTGGCATAGCCATAGCCGGGCAGGTCCACCAGATAGAACGCGCCGTCAATCCTGAAATAGTTGATGTGGGTGGTTTTGCCGGGGGCGGCCCCCACCCGGGCCAGGTTCTTCCGGTTTAAAAGCCGGTTGATCACCGACGACTTGCCCACATTGGAGCGGCCGGCGAAGGCCACCTGGGGCAGGCCGTCCCGGATAAAGTCCTTTGGGGAGGCGGCGGAGAGGACAAACTCCGCCTTTTGTAAATTGATTGCCATAGGGTCCTCCCTCACTGGCGCAGGCGGGGGATCTCCCGGCTCTGGCCCTCCGGGAGGCCGCGCTCCAGGGCGCGGCCCCGCCCGGCGTCTCCGCCGGGGGTGCGGATGGCCTCGGAGAGCACCTGCTCCGCCTGGTCCACCAGCACGAACTGGAGGGCGCTGCGCACGGTCTGGTCAATCTCGTCCAGGTCCTTGGCGTTGTCGGCGGGGAGAATCACGGTTTTAATGCCGTTGCGCAGGGCCGCCATGGTCTTCTCCCGCAGCCCGCCGATGGGCAGCACCCGGCCCCGCAGCGTCACCTCGCCGGTCATGGCCAGTCCCCGCTTCACCGGCGCTCCGGTGAGGGCGGACACCATGGCGGTGGTGATGGCAATGCCGGCGGAGGGCCCGTCCTTGGGCACGGCCCCCTCCGGGAAGTGGACGTGGATGTCCTTCTCCTTATAAAAGTCGGCGGGAATGCCCAGGCGGTCCGCCTGGCTGCGGATGAAGCTCAGGGCGGCGTGGGCGGACTCCTTCATCACGTCCCCCAGGTTGCCGGTGAGCTCAATCTTGCCGGAGCCGGGGACCACGTTGACCTCCACCTCCAGCAGCTCGCCGCCCACGGAGGTCCAGGCCAGGCCGTTGACCACGCCGACCCGCTCCTCCAGCACCTGGCGCTCCGGGTAATACCGGGGCGCGCCCAGCAGCTCCTTCAAGTCCTTGTCCGTCACCTTCACCTGGCCGGTTCCCTCGCCGGACACTATGCGCATGGCCGCCTTCCGGCACAGGGAGGCAATCTGGCGCTCCAGCACGCGCACGCCGGACTCTCTGGTGTAGGAGACAATCATTTCCCGGATGGCCCCGTCGGACACCTTCAGCTGGTTCTTCTCCAGGCCGTGGCGCTTCATCTCCTTGGGCAGCAGGTAGCGCTTGGCAATCTGCAATTTTTCCTCGTCGGTATAGCTGGGCAGCTCGATGACCTCCATCCGGTCCAGCAGGGGGCGGGGGATGGTCTCCGTGGTGTTGGCCGTGGTAATAAACAGCACGTCGGACAGGTCGAAGGGCACCTCCAGGAAGTTGTCCCGGAAGGCGCTGTTCTGTTCCGCGTCCAGCACCTCCAGCAGGGCGGAGGCCGGGTCGCCCCGGTGGTCGCGGCCCAGCTTATCAATCTCGTCCAGCAGAATCAGGGGGTTGCAGCTCCCCGCCTGGTTGATGGCGGCGATAATCCGGCCGGGCATGGAGCCCACATAGGTCTTGCGGTGGCCGCGGATCTCCGCCTCGTCGCTGACGCCGCCCAGGGAGATGCGGGCCAGCTTCCGGTTCATGGCCCGGGCCACCGACATGGCCACAGAGGTCTTGCCCACGCCGGGGGGGCCCACCAGGCAGATCACCTGCCCCTTCAGGTCCGGGGCAAGCTGCTTGACGGCGATGAACTCCAGAATGCGCTCCTTCACCTTCTCCAGGCCGAAGTGGTCGTGGTCCAGGGCCTTCCGGGCAGCCTCCACGCTCACCCGCTCGCGGGTCTTTTTGCCCCAGGGGAGCTCCAGGCACACGT